>JBEKSF010000132.1:0-17645 GCA_049517295.1 Verrucomicrobiota bacterium | reverse complement strand
CCGCCGGCGGAGGTCGTGCCATAGAAATTGCCATTGGTGCCTTGCACCAATCCTCCGCGCGGAT
The DNA here is from genome assembly GCA_049517295.1 of Verrucomicrobiota bacterium. Taxonomy (GTDB): domain Bacteria; phylum Verrucomicrobiota; class Verrucomicrobiia; order Limisphaerales; family Palsa-1400; genus JBEKSF01. Next base: position 17,581 of record JBEKSF010000132.1, on the reverse strand, counting down.
TGCCTCCGTCGTTTCCGAGCGTATATTGAACATTATTGCCTCCCGGCGTTTTTTGGCCCCAATTGTATTGACTTGGCACTTTTTGTAAAGTGTCTGCGCGCACAAGAGGCACGTTCTGACTGGCGGCGGAACCGCGCCTAATTGGCGGAGGCGGCCGGCGCCCAGGCCAGGCCGTCCACCGTTGGGCCGGCGTCAATGAGCTTGCGTACGGTCCAGTCTTTGGTGTCGATGACGGCGACTTTGCGGCTGGCATCGCACGACACGTAGGCCTCGGCGCCATCGGGACGGACGAGCGTCTCCTGGGGCGAAGCCGGTACATCCAACGATTGCGCGACTGTCATTGCGCGCAGGTCCACCACGGCCACTTTGCGGGCGCGCGGCAACGCCACCAACAGCCATTTCCCGTCCGGCGTCGGCGCGGATCCATAGCCGGTGCCGGGCATGGGAATCCAGCGGTCGATGGCGTTTTTGGCGGTGTCGATCACCGCAAGGCGCGGCTGGGATTGATCGGAGGTGAACACCCAGCGGTCATCGACCGAGAGGGAAATCCGCTGCGTCGTTTTGCAAACGGGAATGACGGCCAAAACTTTCCTTGCCTCCAGGTCCAGGACGGAGACTGTCCCCGGGCCAACGTTGGCGGTGTAACCGCGGCGTCCATCCCGCGTGATGGCCAGCATGTGCGATTCTTCCTGGCCGGTGGGGACGCGGCCCACGATCTTGAGCGTCGCCGGATCGATGATGGTGACCGATTGGTCCAGTTCGGTGGTGACGTAGAGCAAACCGTCCTTTGGCCCGATCATCGCGCAATGCGGGCGCAGGCCTTTGCCGAAATCGACTGTCCCGATGATTTGCCGCGTGGCCAGGTCGATCACGCGCAGCAACCTGCCGTCGCTGCCCGCCTTGCCGACGCCGGAATCGCCATAAATAGGAACGAAGACGCGCCGGCCATCCGGGGAAGCGATCAACTCGTGCCCGGTCACGCCGTCCTCGGCCACGGTGGCCAATTGTCGTCCGGCCGCGGGATCGATGATCCCGACCGTCTGATCGCCTTTGTTGGCGACCACCAGGAGGCCATCGGCGCGCGTCTGGCCGCCGAGAGCGAACAAGGCGGCGGTGGAGGCGATCAGGAGTGATGCCGGCTTCATCATAGCGTCCAACTTACCCGCCTTCGTCTCAGAGTCAACTCGTTGCGCGAGACGATGCGTGGCAGTTGGCCGAAAGCGGTCGCAAATAGCAGCTATTGCTGGGGTTTTTGAGGGTTTTTGGGCATGGGCGAAAATGGATGCGCGCGCGCGGAGGGCGGGGATTAGAGTTGAAAAGGATTAAAATAAAGCGAATCGTTTAAGGACACCGTGAGGAACAGGATTAGGACCAATGAATGTTACCAAACTTTGTCCCGGGTGGGACAAAGTTTGGGAGCGGAGCATGGGATGATCGAGGGTTCGCATATTTTTTACGGGATTGGCGGCAAAGGGCGGCAATCGGTCGCAAATATCAGCAATTGTTGGCATTTTTGAGGATTTTTGGTATTCGCAGGTGGGTCAAAATGGCACTCATGAAAGGGTCGTAGTGCGGTTAGCCGCAGGCAGAGGCCCCTTATCCCGGACCTAGCGCAGGCGCCGAGCACGCAGAGAAGGCAATTCTTTTTTCTGCAATGACGGACGGGGCGGCGCAGCAAGCTGAGTTTGACTTTAACGATAACGCGGCGAGCGATCAGTGAATCAGTGAATGATTCGATTGCCGGCGCTTGAATCGTGCCGGCGCGCTGGCGCGGTGGGCGAAGCGGCATCTGTTTTTCCCGATATGTCAAAGAGCGAACCGACACGGCTCAATGTCCCACATAATAATGGGACTTGCAAGCTGTTTTTTGAGGATTTTTTTGGCTAGGCTGGACAATCGCGGAAATAGCCGATGGAGCGGAATGTAAGATGTTCAAAGAGAGGAGGTTAGCCGCGGAACGTGCGGAACGCGGGAAAGGAGTAGAAATCCTTTCCAAATTGTCGGTGGAATGACTGTCAGGGGAATCTGATGGCAGGAATATGGAGGCAGGAAGATAGGGACGCTTTCATTGGGAATGGGCGATTGAAGAACGGTGTGGGCAATTGGCGAAAACGGGAAAGCATTGATGGGAAGGAGGTTGTGGCAAGATTAACAAAATGAACGGGATTTCGTTGAACAAAATTGGACGACGGACCGGTTAAAGATGAGGTCAGTAGGCGCGTGATCAACAGGCAACGCTCCCTCAGACGGTTACCTCGTGTGAACCGTGCCGATTATTTCGGGCTGACCCGTTTTCTGGCGGTCTGGTGCTTCTGAACGCAAAATGTCAGATGTTTAGACGCTGCCCTAATAACGTCCGGGCAACTGGTCGAAGTTACGGAAAAAGAACGCGGATGCAGGGATGCGGTGGGACATGGCCGACGGGCCAGTTGGTGGTTGGGTTGAAATTAGGCTGCCAAATCTTGCGAAAAGAACCGGAGGTAACCTGCTGAGCGCTGCCATCGCCCAGCAGGATGTTTCCAGCGCCATTTGTGGTCCCCTGCGAATGTATTTTTAATGACCAGCAGACCGGACCGGCTTTGGAGTTGGTCTGAATGGCGACGTCGTTTCCCTCGCCGCTTTGTGGGGAGAAGCCGTATTCGCGGTCAGGCTCGGTTCCAGCCCCTAAATTGCGGTCGCCAGCCAGCAGAGATTGAGGATAAGTGTCGTCTGCGCTCACGCCAACGAGATAGGAGAGATGAATGTTTGAAACGAAGTTGCTGAAAGCATCGGCAGGCTTTCGTTCATCTGACGGACAAACGAGAGGCCTTGAACACTGCCCGAGTTCGTTTGACATGATCGCGTAGTTAATCCAGCACATGAATCCTTCATTGGCCCTTTGCAGGAGCTCGCTCCATCCGCCATTGGTCAAGGATTGCGATGCGGGAAACCGGTCACCATGATCATTGCTCCAAATGCGATAAGCGGTGCCGATTTGTTTGAGGTTATTAATGCAGGATATGCGAGGGGACCTATTTGAAACGCGATGTGATTGCAGGAACATCGACGACAGCACCACGAACCCAACGACAAACACCACGCAAAGCTCGATGCGAGTAAATGCCTCCGATTTCTGAACAGGCGTCGGCCTCATAATTCAGCCCCGTCAAGTTAACACAGGCCAGTCGCGGTTGCCAATGCTGGTTTCTTTCCAAGTCCCGCCGGTTCACTGATCCGTGTGCCCTCAGCCGGATACGATTCAACTCCTACAGAGTTGAGGGCGTTTTCGTTCTGGCACCCAAGGTAGCTCGTTGCTCGCAACCCAGGGCTGAGTGCCCGCAATCCTTTCAGGATTGCCCAGGGCTGCCATATCGCAGTGGCACCGCTGAACTGAGTGCCTGCAATTCCTTGAGGATTGCCGCTGGACTTTGTCAAAGGCGCCAGCCTTCAGTCAGGGGGCCGGCAGCAGGATCACTCGATAAAACTGCTGCGATGCGGCACTAACAGGTTCAGATGCGGTCACGACAGCGCCGGGGGCGGTCACCGCGGTGGCGACGTTCGTCCAGTTGGGTTTGCTTAAATTGCTTGCAGACTGGATCTGATAGGAAAGGTTGGCAATACCGCTCCAGGTGAATGTGATCATGCCCCCCGACAGTGTGGCAGACTGCAACACCGGCGCGGGAACGGTCTCGACACTGATGTCATCCAACCCAAATCCCGCCGGGTCATTTTCGAAATCAAATTCCAGCGTTGTGCTTTTGAGGGTGGCGGGAACGACGAATTGCAGGTTGGTCCAGCCGAAAGCGTCCAGGTTGGTTTGATCGTAGAGCGTCGAGCCGTTCCAGCTCACGGCGAACAGGTTCGGGGTGGTCAATCCCTCGTAGGCAACGCTAGTCAACCAAAAAGATACCAGGTATTCCTGGCCCGGCCTCGTGGCAAGGTCTTGGGAGAGGGAACCATTGGTGGGAGACTGGCCGATGTACGCGCCGTACAGCCCTGAATGCACGAATAGCGCATCGGGCGAGGCCCCCAACGCGTTGGTTCCAGCCACATCCACGTCGTCGGCGGCCAAAGCAAACGTATCGTTGGTGTTGCCGACAAAGTACCAGCAGGTGAAGTCGCCGCTTTCAAAGCCGCCATTGCCCACGTACAAATCAAACTGCCGGTTCTGGGCCACGCCGTCGGTCAAGTCGAGAATGGAAACGTTGCCGCTGTAGTTTCCGATCAGAAAATTGCCGGCCGCCGAATTGAGACTGACCGTGAGGGTCGAGGCGCCGCCGGGTTTGAGGGTGCCCGCGGACGAGGAAACGGTGAGCCAAAGGGAGGTGTTGACGAGGCTCCACTTCAATGGGGCCGGGCCGATGTCGGTGAGGGTGTAAGTTTGGGAAGCCACAGTAAAAGGCCCGCCGCCCGCGCCGCTGGAGGTAAAACCCAAAGGCGGCGCGATGACCAGGTTTTCCGACGGCGGGGCCAACAGCGCCTGCATAAGATTGCTTCCGATCATCGTGCCCCAGCCGGTGCAAAGGTCATAACCGGCCGCCGCGCGGTACTTGCTTGGACTGTTGGGAGTGAAGTTGTTTCCAGTCGTAACGTCGTGAAAGCAGGAATGGTAGTTGGTGCTTTTTCCAATCGCGTAAAGAGCGGGATTGGCAAAGCCGATTGGCGGCTGGCCGTTAGCGGCCGCCTGCTGATTCACCAGCGCCATGAAACCCGCCCACAGTGGGGTCGCCAAGCTGGTGCCCCCTGTCGTGTAGTCAAACCCGGTGCCTAACAGACCGCCTAGATAATCGTTGCCCCATACGATAGTGATGTTGTTAGCCACCAGGGCGACGTCGGGCAGGTTGCGCATAGTAGTGGAGCCTTGGTTGGCGGACATGCTAATGCCCTGCTGCCAGGGAGGGATTGGGTAAGTGAGGCTCACTCCGCCGCCGGAGGCCCCCCCAGGACTAAGAATCGTCGCAGGCGAGAGCCATACGACATCCGACGCCCATGCGCCATTCCCGTTCGTCGTCAAAGTCGTTCCACCGACGACGGTGAGATAAGGATCATCCGCCGGTTCGTCAATCGCCCCGGCAAACGCCCCGAGGTCGCCGCTGCCTTCAAAAAAGCTCTGGCCTTGCGCGGCATACTGCTGGAAAATCTGCACGGTCGAAGTGTTGATATCCATCTGGTAGGAGGAGCTCAACTGACTGGCCAAGTTGTCCGTGGCCATGCGATTGAGGACGTCATTGATCTGAGCGGTCGTTGTGGAATACTGGACGTCGTTTGTATATAAGGGCGCCTCCCAAAGGGGAGTTGGGCCTTCATAAACGAACACGTTGCTCAACCCCGGCGCCATGGAAATCGCCATTTCGATGTCCCCCGTGGCCTCGATGGCATAACCCATGTTCGTGTCATCGCCGTCAAAACCGTCAATCAAAAAATTTGTTACGTTGACACTATAGCCCACGCCGGTTTCGCCTATGTATTGGGCGATGTCGTCGAGGTCGTAACCCGTCAGTTCAAACAGCCCCACCGACTGTCCGGAGCCGTCCTGCGAAACGCCGGCGGCATAAGCGGCGCGGAAGTCATAGCCCATAAAGGGGCCGCCGCCGCCGCCCGATCTGCCCCCGCCCAACGGAAGGATCGCGGGCTGGGAGGACGCGCCCGACCAGTGTATCAGCGGACGCGGCATCACATAATCGTCCAGACCACTGATCGCCAGCACGGGCGTATCCAGGTCCAGCGACGGCTCGACATCCGGAGCGAAGAAAGTGCGCTTCTCAACCGGGTGTTGATAGACGCGCATCTTGATGTGAAAGGCCTTCTCAATATCAGCGACCGACCCGCTGACATCAAGCAAAGTGCGGTTAGGATGGGTGTTTTTAACAATCAGCCCGTGGGACTTGGCGAAATCCCTGACCGCCTGGTAATCCTCCTGGCTGGGGCCAAAGGAGGAGGCGAACTGGTCCGCGGTCAAATAGCGGCGGAAATTGGGATTCGACGGCTGATAAAGCTCCTCAAGCAGGTTTGTGAGTTTCTGGCGGTTGCGCAAGGGCAAACCGATTGCCAGGTCCAGGCTCCTGTCACTGTCCAGGCGGCCGATGGACGCGAGCCGTTTGGTGATCGGCGGCACGTGGCCTTTGAGAATCTGTGGCGCCGCCTGGGCCGCCAACGAGAACCCCAGCCAACACGCCGCCATCAGCGCCATTGCGGCGAGGGGGCCGCGTGGAAATTCGCTTGACTCCGCATTGCGGGCAATGCTCAGCGAAAAAGCCGCCAGGGGGAAATCGAGCTTGCCCAGCCGCATAAAAAACCTCTTTTGCATTTTCTAAAGTAACAGACTCTCCAAAGCCCTTCAAGGCTGTTTTTTTTGGATTTCAAACACGGGATTCAGGCTGTAATCTCTGGCGTGTCTTTTTGGATTATATTTCTCGGTTCAGGCACCTCGCAGGGGGTGCCCATCATCGGGATGGAGTATCCGCCGGAATTTTTGGCCAATCCGAAAAACCACCGCACGCGGCCCTCGATTTACGTGGCAACGGACAAGGTCAAACTGGCGGTCGATACCACGCCGGAGTTCCGCCTGCAAATGCTGCGCGAGAACATCCGCTGGCTCGATGCCGTCGTGTTCACCCATTCGCACGCCGACCATATCATGGGACTGGATGATTGCCGGAGGTTCTGCGATTTGCGGGGCGGGACGGCGCTGCCGATTTATGCGAACGAGGCGACCATGGCCGATCTGCGGCGCGTCTTCAGATATGCCTTCGCGGCGGAAAAGATTGAAAAGGGCTATTTCATTCCGGAGCCGCACATCATCGACGGCCCGTTTCAACTGGGCGATTTGGAAATCACGCCGCTGCCGCTGCCGCATGGCCGGACTTTGACCAACGGTTACCTCTTCAAACAGGAGGGCAAAAAGCGGCTGGCCTACCTGAGCGATTGCAAGGAGGTGCCGCCGGCGGTGGTCGAGCAAGTCCGCGGTGTGGAAGTGGCGGTGCTGGACGCCCTGCGGCGCGCGCCGCACCGGACGCACATGTGCCTGGACGAGGCCCTGACGGCCGCGCGGCGGATTGGCGCCGGGCGGACCTGCTTCACGCACTTGACACATGACTTCGACCATGACATCGCGCAGGCGGAATTGCCGGAGAGGGTGGAGTTTGCTTATGACGGGTTGCGCATCGACCTGCATTAGGAATCCGGCCCGGACGCTCTGCCTGATGGCGTCGCTGATCCTGGGCGCGCCGGCGCGCGCGGCGGAACCGGGCGACGCCGTGGTTGTCATATATAATTCACGGCTGGCGAAGTCCAGGGACGTGGCGCAACATTACGCGGCCCGGCGCCATGTTCCGGCCGATCAAATCATCGGGCTGGACCTGACGACCAATGAAACGATGACGCGCGCGGAGTATCGCGCCGGGTTGGAAGCGCCGCTGCTGGAATTCATGGAGAGGCAAACTCTGCTGGTGTTCGCGCCGCCGCCCAAGGCCGTCCGTCCAATTGAGGCCACGGTGCGTTACGCGGTGCTCTGCTACGGGGTGCCCTTGCGCATCGCCGAGGATCCCGCGCTGGTGGACCCGGGCGCGGCCAGCGTGCCGGAACCCATGAGGCGCAATGGGGCGGCGGTGGATTCGGAGCTTTGCACGCTGCCCACGCGGGACCCGTCGCTTCCGCTGGCCGGGCCGTGGCTCAATCCGCTCTACGGGACGACCAACGCGGCGGCGCTCAATCCGACCAACGGCCTGTTGCTGGTCGCCCGCCTGGACGGGCCGGACGCGGGCATCGCGGGGCAATTGGTGGACAAGGCGATGGAGGCGGAAAGCAACGGCCTGTGGGGCCGGGCTTATTTCGACCTGCGCGGATTGCGGGAGGGCGCTTACAAAGAGGGCGATGAGTGGATTGGCGCGTGCGCTGAAATGTCGCGGCGCTACGGTTTTGAAACGGTGGTTGATGACAAGCCGGAAACCTTTCCCGCCGCTTTTCCCATGAGCCACATTGCCCTCTACGCCGGTTGGTATGACGCCGATGTCTCCGGCCCCTTTGCCCGTCCGGCGGTGGAATTCATGCCGGGCGCCTTTGCCTATCATTTGCATTCCACCAGCGCGCATTCCCTGCGCACCACACGCCAATTCTGGTGCGGCCCGCTGCTGGCCGACGGCGTCACGGCGACGATGGGATGCATCGACGAGCCGTATCTGGACGGCACGCCCAACATCGCGATCTTCTTCGCGCGCTGGATGGTGGAGGGATTCAGTTTTGGCGAAGCGGCTTATGCCTGTCAGAGGACGCTGTCATGGCAGACGACGGTGATTGGCGACCCGCTCTACCGGCCGTTCGGCAAGGTCCCGCGCGCGCAGCACGAGGAGCTAACGCGCCGACACAGCAAATTGATCGAATGGTCTTTTCTCCGGATTGTGAACATCGGGCTGGCTCTCGGCTCCAAGCCGTCCGAGATGGCCGAGTACCTTGATTTGCAGGACGCGACCCGGTCCAGCGCCGTGCTCATGGAAAAACTGGCCGACCTGCGGCAGGCGATCGGCCAAAACAACATGTCCATCCAGGCCCGCCTGCAGGCGCTGCAACAGGACCCCAGCCCCCAACAGCGCGTTCGCTTGACAATGACTCTGGCGGACCAGCTTCTGGCATCGGGCCGGGACACGCAGGCGCTTTCCCTCTACGACGATTTCCTGAAAAAAGAGCCGGACTACCCGGACGCCGCCGCCCTTTACGCCAAAATGGAGGCGCTGGCCCTTAAACTGCATCAAGACACCCAGGCCGGCGAGTACACGCGACATATCAAGATGTTGACGGACGGCAAATGAAATTGGCCTCCATCAGAAACTCGGCGCCGGCGCTTTTGGAGAGTTTTCAAAACTTTTCCCGGCCCGGCAATTCAGGTAAAGGTTTGCCATGTCGTTTACGCTTGCCGGAAAATGGGTTTTGATTACGGGCGCCTCCAGCGGGTTCGGCGCCGCCGCCGCCCGCGCTTTTGGCGCGCAACACTGCCACCTGCTCCTGGGCGCGCGCCGTTTGGACCGCCTGGAAGCCGTCGCCGCGCAAGCCCGCCAGGCCGGCGCGCCCCAGGCGCACGTCCACGCCTTGGATGTCGCCAAGACACCCAGTGTCGAAGCGTTCGCGCAGTGGGCGCAGACGAAGACCGGGGTCGTCGATGTCCTCATCAACAACGCCGGCGGCGCGCACGGGTTGCAATCGGTGGCCGGCGGTCGGGACGAGGACTGGGAGACGACGCTGCAAACCAACGTGCTGGGCATCCTGCGGATGACGCGCGCGATCCTGCCACTGATGCCGCGGGACGCGGGCGCTTCCATTTTGAACATCGGCTCGGTGGCGGGCCGCTTCGCTTATGAAGGCGGGGCCGACTATTGCGCGGCCAAGGCCGGCGAATTGAAGATCACGCAAGTCCTGCGCCTGGAATTGAACGGCACGGGCATCCGCGTCAGCTCCATTGATCCCGGCATGGCGCGCACGGAGTTTTCCGTCGTCCGGTTCAAGGGCGACACGGCGCGCGCGGACAAAGTGTACGAGGGCGTGATCCCGCTGGAGGCGGTGGACGTGGCCGAGACGCTGGTGTGGGTGGCCTCGCGTCCGGCGCACGTGAACATAGACGAGATGGTGATCAAATGCGTCGATCAAGCCGCCATCTTCAAAGTCCATCGGCGGCGGAAATGAATGCGAAATTTAGATGCCCTTCATCAAATTCTCAACCCGTGTTTCCAGAGCGTCAGCAATTGCTTGAATAGTAAACAAGCTCGGATTTTCCACTCCGCGCTCGATGCCGCTCAAGAAAGCCCGGTCCATGTTCGCTTTGGCGGCGAGGGATTCTTGAGATAATTCCCGTTCCAGCCGCGCTTTCCGAACACGTATTCCGAATTGCTTCGCAATATCATGGCGCACTCCTGGAATGTTTATCCGGGAACACCCGTTGTGGCTGTAGGCTATATCCAACAACGAGCTTGACACCAGCGAGGCGCACGCGCACAATGGGGCGCAATCGAATGAAGCTCCAGGGCTTTACAACGCGATTCGACGCCGAGACGGCAACGCCCGGACGGTTTTCAAAAGGCACTTCGACGCAGCCAACAAAGCGAGAAATATAACTCGCGCTAAACAGCTATGAAATCTCAACCCGACACGCTCCGGCGCCTCTGCTGGCGCATTGCTCAAATCGTCTTCTTCTTTGTATTTTTGGCCTCCTCGCGCCTTTTGGCGGTGATCCCCGCGCCCGGCGGCGGCGCCACCAATTCTTATCCCTGGCTGGATTCGTGGACCTTCCAAGACACGACCAACTGGACCAGCGATCTCGGTTATTTTCCGAATTCGTATAATAATATCAGCGTGTCGTCTCTCGGTCCCGGCAATTCCCTCGACGTGGACAGCACAAACGCAAGCTGGCTGGATTTCCCTGTCTGGGAGGATGGAGGAACAAATCTCAATATTGTTAGCGTCGGCAGTGTCATGTTCTGGTTCGCCCCGAACTGGGCCAGCACCAGCGACACGAACGACCTCGGAACAACCGGGCCCGGCGTCTGGAGTCGCTTGCTCGAAATTGGCACATACACGACAAACGCCAGCATCGGCTGGTGGAGTCTGTACATGGATGACGTTGGAAACAATATCTACTTCTCGGCTCAAGACGGAAACGGCAACGCAGCCACCTATCTTTCTGCGCCCGTGACGTTTACGAGCAATGTCTGGCATTTGATCGTTCTTTCCTGGACGAGCACAAACACGTCGCTGTATGTGGACGGGATTTGCATGACAAATGGGCCGGGGATAAGCATCTTGCCGAGCACCAGTATCATTTCACAGGGATTCACCATCGGAAGTGACGCGGCCACAGGCACGTTGCAGATGCACGGCGCCATGAACAGCCTGACGAGCTACGGCTACGCGCTCGATGCGGGCACAGTGAGCGCCAATTGGGTGCTCGACGGCGTCTTTTACCTCCGCAACCCGGATAATTTGGGAAACTTTGACAATCCGCCTTATTCACCGGGGCTTTCGGACATTTACGACGTGGTCAGCGGTCCAGGCTACCTGCAAGTCATCGGGACGAACACGACCACGTGCTTCACCAACAGCAATGTGTGGATCACAAACGTGACCTCCTCGCCGGGAACCAACGGGTCTGTAAATTTAAGCTTCATGGTGATCGGAGGCAATCCCGACTGGCCGTACGACGTCTTTGCCACAACGTATTTTTTCAAGCCAATCAGCAATTCGGTCTGGTCGTGGATGGGGCAGGCATACCCTTGCGAAACCAACGTGATATACGGCCTGACCAACCGTGCGGTCTATCTCCTGCTCGGAACGCCATTAAGCTACGATGGCGATGGATTCACCGTTGCTTTCGACAATCTGATATTACACATCAACCCATATAATCCAGATGCGGCAGGCGACGGGATAGCCAACGGCTTTAAGCTGCTGGCAGGGCTGCCCCTAACGACTCCAGTGACGGCTCCATCGTTGAACTCAATCAGCGTTCCGTGTTGTCCAATTCCCTAACCTACAACCCGTTTCCAAACAATGAAATCGCATCATCTTTTCATAACTGTTGGTTTTGCTTGCGCTTCGCTGGCGTCCTCTGCCTTGGCTCAAGTTTCCGCCGGAATCAACAGCAGCGGCCCGCTTTCGTTGGAAAGCCAAACGATCAGCCCCGCGGGCCAAACCGACTTTCAAACAGACCCGTTTACAGGACGATTCAGTTATGCCTTCGGGCTCGATGTGGCCCCGGCGCGGCACGGCAGCGAGCCAAATCTGCAATTGCTCTATAATTCCGCCAACGGTAATAGCTGGTGCGGCGTCGGCTGGGACTTGGATTTAGGCTACATCGAGCGGGAAAGCAAGTATGGGGTGCCAATTCAATGGACCAACGGCAAACCCACTTCACCCATGCGGTACGATGACAGCAAAGGGTTCCTTTTCAGTTTTAAGAATAAGACCTCTGATTTGGTGAATATCGGTGGAAATAGTTGGCGAGCACAAGTTCAAAGTGATTTTCTACAATTCAATTATTACAGTACGACGAATACGTGGATTGTCATCGACAAAAGCGGCAATCAGTACATCTTTGGCTCCGGCAGTGGCAGCCGGATGACCAATTCTAAGTCGGGCTGGTCGTCTTCTGGTGATTCAAACACATGGCATTGGGCTTTGGATACAATCATAACGGCCACAAGCGACAAAACCACCATCGCCTACACCAGCGCCGGCGGGCGGCTGTATCCTCACACCTACAGCTACAATGGCAGCACCGGCGGCAGCGGCATCAATCCGCCGTGCGTTGTTACGTTCAACCTGACAACGACGAACCGGCCAGACACGACGATTTCGTGCCGTGCTGCTTATGCGGTCACCAACCAATACTTATTGAGTTCCATTGTCCATACTGTCAGCGGCCAGACGGTGTGGAGCGACGTTTTGCAGTACACTTTCTCGCCTTCGACAGGGCGGGCGTTGCTTTCTTCGATCACACATTACGGCACGGATGGAAGCAGCACTCTGCCCCCGGTGACGTTTGGGTATTCCCAGCAGAGCTTCACCTTTCAGACGGCGACAACGTGGGCCAATCTGTACTTGCCCAGCACAACCAGTCCGGAGAGCGAAGGCGATCCGGAAACCTACTACAGCTTCAACAACTCATTCATCGATCTGGTGGACATGGACGGGGATGGGTTCCCTGACCGAGTCATTTCGCCGTATATGAACCCGGCGACAAACATCTGGATTCAACATAACAATGGCAGCAATGGCTTTGCCAATCCGGTCCCTTGGACAATTGGCTCGCAAAGCTACCAAGCCACCCAAACGAGCAACGATTATAGTTGGGCGGCAGTGCAAGGGTCGCACGGCCGGGTGATCGACATCAATGGCGATGGATTGCCTGACTTCCTTACTGATCCGTTGGAATCCTATTTTAATGGCGGCTTAACCAGTGCGATGCTGACCAACTACGCGCGCCTGGTCGTTCAATTCAATCACAGCACTAATCTATCGGCCCCTCAAAGTTCATGGACAAACGTCAATAATCAATGGTCCACCACCGATCAGACGACGATTTTCCGAGCCGTTGAAAATAGCCAAAATGTTCTCATGCTAGATATGAACGGCGACGGTCTGCCCGATCGCGTAATGACGGAACCGTCTCAGCCGTACACTTATTACTTGGTTCAATTCAACACTGGCTCGAATTTTACCGGCACGAATATGTTTGGCCCGTATGTGGCGCAAGGAGCGAGCAATGACATTAACTTTGCGACTTTAGCCGGAAACGAGGGCGGCACGGGCAACGGGGTTTCCATGCGAATGTTCGACATCAACGGCGACGGCTTGCCCGACCGGGTGATGATAATGCGCAATGCCAATGGCCCTCTATCGCCTGCAAATCAAACTGCGTTGGTGGTGGAACTGAACAATGGCTATGGATTTGAACCGGCCATCAATTGGACAAATGTTAATCCCTTTACGACCTGTGATGGCAATCAGGTCAGTGGAATTTCCGATTTGGGCGACGATGCTTATGTCGCTTACCGCGATATGAACGGGGACGGTTTGCCCGACCGAATTATCGCTTGCCAATGCACCCCATATAATGAGTGGTATGTGCAGTTCAACACGGGTACGGGCTTTGGTCCATTAGTAAGTTGGCCTACTGGCAGTCAGGGGCAAAACACCACAGTAACCCTTTCGGGAATTAACACAACCAACACGACGGACACGGGAATCATATCGGGAGTGGCGATGCTGCTCGACATGAACGGGGACGGCCTGCCCGACCGGGTGGAATACAAGTATCCCGGCCCGTCCAGCGAGTACGTGGTTGAACTGAGCAGCGGGCCTTACCCCGATTTGCTGATCGCCGCGAGCAACGGCATTGGCGGGGTGGTAACCACCGCCTACAAGCCTTCCACACAGATTAACAATCAACAGTCACCCGGCACGTCGCCGACTCGCTACTTGCTGCCGTTTATCTATTATACCGTGTCCTCTGTATCCGTCAGCGATGGCATTTATCCTGCCAATACCACCAGCTACTCGTACACGGGCGGCTATTGGAATTCGGTTCTTCGTCAGTTCGATGGTTTTGCCCAGACTACGATCGCCGACCCTTTGCAGATGACCAATACTCATTGGTTCCATCAGGCAGGCGGTCGGAATAATTCGGCTTCGGGGGAATATCAGGATACCACGAACACCATTGGAAAAGTTGGCATGGAATTCCGCGCTGACACCGTTGGCTCGGACGGCAATCCCTATAAAACCGTCCTGAATCAAATAAACGAATACTCTAACAACCTTCAGCACTTCGCTTACGTTGCGACAAATATTGAAATTGATTATCCCGCCACATCCAGTTCCTACAAGGCAACGGCAACTGTCTATTATTACAACTTGAGCAACGGTAATGTGACCAATGAAACCGATTGGGGCCAGGTGACCGTGTCAGTGCCGCCCGCCAGTGAAGCCTTTACGGACACCGGAAGCGACACACGGTATCGCATCATTCAATACGCATCACTCGCCAATGCGAACATCGTGGACAGACCGCAGGAAATCACTTTGTACGACAATACTGGCGTGAATATTCTGCGCCAGGTGAATTACACCTATGACCAGAACACCGGGAATACCTTGCAACAGCTTGACCTGATTTGTCCCGGCAACTATAGGACTAATAGCTACACTTACGACAGCTACAATAATCAGCAATCCCACACGGACCCCGCGGAAATCGTCACCCAAACGACGTACGATTCCGCTTCCGAAACATTTCCCGCGACAACAACAGAAGGAGGCTCATTTACGACATCCACTACCTACGATGTCCGTTCCGGGAAGCTTTTTTCTTCGACAGACCCCGCTGGATTAGTCGTTTCCAATCGCTATGATGTTGTTTTGAGATTAGCAGAGAAGTATTGTTCATTGACACCTAACGGCTCGCCTGGCGAATGGCTCGACCAGTACACCTACACACTTGGGGTTTCAAGTGGTCCTCAGAACTCCGTACTTCATCAGGAGAGCGACGGCGTGGACCTGTCCAACGGTCATGAAACAATGACATGGTTTGACGGTCTTGGCCGTGTGATTCAATCGCGCACCGAAGCCGAAACTGGCCAATATCGTGTCAGCGACACAGTTTATGACCAACGTGGTAATATCGAATTTGTTAGTTTGCCTTACTTTGCCTCGGGAACGTCCCGGAGCGCCGCTGTCACTGGGCTGGGCACCGTGCATGGTTACGATCCTATCGGTCGGCCAAGCCAAGTGACGGCGTCAGTGACCGGAACATTCAGTAGCGGCCTGCTTACTTCCACGAGCGCAACGGGCGGGGATGGCACATCATCACCTGTTGGCACCGCAAGCGTTGCGTACTACTATAATAACAGTGATCCCTGGACTTGGGTCGTCACCGACGAGGCTGGCACGGTTCACCGATACACGCGGGATGCCTATGGCCGCACAAATCAAATCGTGGAGGTCAACGGCAGTCAAGGTTACACTACGCTTCTCAAGTGGAACCTGGCGAGCGACTTGCTCAACGTAACCGACAACGCCGGGAATATAATCCAGTACTCCAACAACCTGTTGGGCGAGGTCGTGGCGATGGCTGATCCTGACATGGGCGTGTGGAAATACCAGCGCGACTACGCTGGACGGATGCGCCAACAAACCGACGGTGATGGCCAAAGGATCAACTACAACTATTCGCCAGACCCGCTCGGGCGGCTTCTCAGCCGACAAGTTTATGACCTTAAAGGCAACTTTTATTACGGCGTTACAAATGTTTACGACGCCAATAGCGGTGATACGACCTTCCCGGTTTATCTCGGCCAACTCTACAAAACCATTGATAGCGAGGGCTTCACAGAATACGGATACGACGTGCGAGGCCGGAAGATCATCACCAGACGTTATCTTGTGAAGAATGGCAACATCTACACCAATCAATACACTTATGATGACATGGACCGGCTTCGGTCGATCGTTTATCCGCATAGCGGTCCCGCGATAACCAACATTTACGACACGGGGGCCAACCTTTCAACGGTTCAGCAACTCAACGGAACCACTTATTACCAAGCGACTGCCTTTACGCCGCTCGACCAGATTTCGAACATTGAATATGCTGGAAACTCCTCCTTTATATCTACCTATACTTATTATCCGAACTCAAAGCGGCTCCAAACTGCTCAAACCGCCAGCGTGCAGAACCTTCGTTATACGTACGATGCTGTCGGTGATATTGCGTCCATCAGCGACAGTGACTATTCCGGTACAGCTTCTGCCGCACTTAGCAACGTTGGCTATGACAGCCTTCATCGGCTGACGGGTTTTACTCGTAATGGCCAAGGCGTCACATTCACCTACGACACCGTCGGAAACATGCTTACGGACACGGAAAACGGCTCTGGCAACTACGTGTACAGCAACCTTTCTGGCGTCCATCTGCCTCACGCGGTGAAGAGCGCCAACGGTCTCAATTACGCATACGACACCTGCGGCAACATGCTGGTTCGCGGCACGGAAGCCCTCATGTACAATCCCGAAAACCGTCTCATTGCCTTGGCGGTCAGCAATCAGGTTATCACTTTCGGGTACGATGCCGGTGGCAACCGTTTATGGAAGCAAAGCCCAACCAACACTTTGCAGGTATGGATCGACGGCAACTACGAGGAGAAAGACGGCAAAACTCTTTACCACATTTCCGCTGGAAAACGCTCCGTTTACACGTATTCTTCCGACGGTTCCGTGGCCGAGTACTATATTCCCGACCATCTCCACTCGGCGGAAATCATGGTAACTGTGACTAACTCCGTGGCTGTTGCTCAACACTACGAGTACACTGCCTACGGGAACAGTCGCTATGTTCTCAACACCACGTCCTTCCCGATCACCCGTCGTTACACCAGCCAATCATTCGATGAGGAAACGGGCTTGTACTACTATGGAAACTCCCGTTATTACGACCCGGTGATCGGACGGTTCATTCAGCCTGACACATTCATCCCCAATTTTTACGACCCGCAAGTATACGACCGTTACGCTTACGCACGCGATAATCCACTAAGATACATTGACCCGGATGGCCACGCACCGAGCGACTGGGCGGACTCCATGCAGCCTGCGATTGATGGATATTATGGCGGATACATCTCCGATTCCACCCATACTTCGGTACCGGCGCTATGGGCCTCTTATATGGGTCAGAGCATAGCGAGCGGCTACAACGACATGCTCCGGCTTGGCACCGGAGCGGAAGAGGGCACGGTCACAGGATTCGCCCAGGACCTTGGCCGGGCAGGCGGTATTGTTCTGACTGTTGCCGGTCCAGCGGATGCGGCCGCAACAAGATTGGCCCCGACGGGAGCGGCCGCGCCCAAAGTTGCGCCGGAAGTCGCGCCCAAGCCCAGCGCCGCAAAGAGTCCAACCATTACCCCTCAAGATTTGACTGGAAAAACTCCTAACGAAATCCGTCAGTTAGCAAAAGACAAGGGACTTGATCCGCATCCCACAAGACCGGATAAATGGACGGACCCCGTAACCGGAAAAGAAAGGTTGCGACTTGACCAAGGGCATATTGATAAGAAAACGGGGC
>JBEKSF010000131.1:0-17655 GCA_049517295.1 Verrucomicrobiota bacterium | reverse complement strand
TTATACGATCATGATTCGTCGCCACATTACCGACCATCTTTTGGAAGCTCTGGCGGACACACCGGTCGTGTTGGTCAACGGCGCCCGCCAAGCCGGCAAGAGCACTTTGGTGCAATCTGAGGAATTGACCAAGAACGGACGCCAGTATTTGACGTTCGATGATCCCGGTGTATTAGCGGCAGCCAAACGCGACCCCAACGGTTTCGTCGCCGGTTTGAACACCCCAGTTACCTTGGATGAAGTGCAGCATGTGCCCGAACTGTTTCCGGCCATCAAAGTGGCCGTTGACCTGAAGCGGGAATCAGGACGGTTTTTGCTGACGGGCTCCGCAAATGTGATGCTTCTGCCGAAGTTGTCCGAGTCCCTGGCGGGCCGCATGGAGATATTGACGCTTTGGCCATTTTCGCAGGGCGAAATGAACGGCGTTCGTGAAGGCTTTATTGACGCATTATTCTCGAAACAACCGGTCTGGAATTCGGAAAAATCGCGGGAGGGCGGGCGTGATGAACTGATGGAGAAGGTTCTGATTGGCGGCTATCCCTTGGTCGTTGCCCGAAACGTCGGTGCGCGCCGGAAGGCTTGGTTCCAGTCCTATTTGACAACCATACTCCAGCGTGACGTTCGTGACTTGGCTAATGTCGCTGACGTGTCGGCGGTGCCGCGCCTCCTTTCGGTCGTCGCCGCGCGTTGCGGTGGTCTGTTGAACTTCGCGGACTTGTCGCGGACGCTCGCGCTTCCGCAAACAACTTTGAAGCGCTACTTTGCCCTGCTGGAAGCGACTTTCTTGGTTCAACTTTTGCGTCCCTGGTCGAGTAATGTGGGTCAGCGCCTCATTCAAACGCCGAAAGTTTATTTGGATGACACGGGGCTACTGTCCCATCTATTGGGATTGACCGCAGATCGGCTGCGGCTTGACGGGTCTCTTGCGGGCGGGGTGCTGGAGAATTTTGTATTAATGGAATTGCGCAAACAATCGGCTTGGAGCGAGATTCAGCCGGAGTTTTTTTATTGGCGCACAGCTTCCGGCCAGGAAGTGGACATCGTGCTTGAAGACAACGCCGGGCGATTGGTCGGTGTGGAAATAAAAGCTGGCGCCACGTTGGGGGGAAACGACGTGCGTGGTTTGCAGGCTATGGCCGGCGCCGTGGGCAAACGTTGGCTCCGCGGAGTGGTTCTCTATACTGGAACAGAAGTCATCCCCTTTGCCGGAAACTTACACGGCCTGCCGTTGCCTCTCCTTTGGGCCGCACACAAATAACTGCGAAAACTGGAATTACTTAACTTTCGGGCGGTTCTCACAATAAGTGAGAGCGGCCAAAATGGCATCCAGAACCTGATCAAGGCGTTTGCCCGTATCTTCCGCCAAGAATCGCAACACAAAATATCCATTCTGCTGTAGCAGGGCGTCCTTCCGCCGGTCTCGTCGATATGCTTCAGCATCTGCGAAATGTTGCGCGCCATCCAATTCAATGACCACCCCGGATTCCCCGCATAAGAAGTCCACTTCCATCTTGCCGCTGCCATCGAAAGAAATAGGCAACTCTACGTTCAAACGAAAACGACCTGATGTCGCGGGCAAGGTTTGCAGACGGCGGAAAAGAAAGGCTTCGCTTGCGCTGCGGGCGCGAGCTTCTCCCTCAGTGTTGGCGTGGGGCGACCTGGCCACATGCACGAACAGATTCGCCAACGGAACATCCACCCCGTCCCTTATGAGTCGGCGAACGCTGCCAGCGTAATCCCTCTTCCATTCCGGATCAATTGGAAGAGGGACCTCGGACGGCCAACCCGGTAGAGCGCCCCCGGGCAGCAAAATGGTGTAACCGAGCGATTCATATCCCCGGCAACGTCTGTCAAACATCCTGGAAAGCATAGGCACATTCAGGTCAGCATAATCATAGACACGCACTTCCCGTTTGCCCTCGTGCAAACGATGAAGCCGCCCGACGTACTGCGCAATTGTTCCACGCCATGAAACCGGCAACGCCAAGAATAATGTGTCCAAACGGGGATCGTCGAAACCTTCGCCTATGTATCCTCCAGTGGCCAAGACAACCCGTCCGATAGCGTCAGGAATCTGGGCCAATTGCGCCAGCGCGGCGGCCAACGCCTTTTTGCTTTGACCGCCCTGCAACAGAATCAAGCGTGGAATTTCCGGGGATAAAAGGCGGGCCAGACTTTGCAGGTGTTCAATCCTTTCGGTCAGCACAAGAGGAGACCGGCCCTCCTTCGTCGCGCTGACAACGTCCGCGCAGATCATTTGGTTCCGCCTCTCGTCATTCCACAAGGCTCCATATAATTGTTGAAATTCCACGCGGGGATCGGGATCGGAAGCCTCCGCACGAAATCCCGTCGGGCGCACCAGCACATGATGAGTGAAAGGGCGCGACGCCGCCTGGGCCTTCGCGTCCACACGATGCCGAACCGGGCCACACTGCATGAAAATGATCGGATGGTGGCCATCCTTGCGGGTCACAGTGGCCGACAAACCGATGATGAACTTGGCTTTGGCGCGGCGGACGGCCAATTCAAAACTGCGTGCTGAAACGTGATGGCACTCATCAACTATCAGTTGGCCGTAATCGGCGACGCGATCATCCACCTCCTCTTTGCGAACAAGGCTCTGAATAAGCGCTACATCGAGTGCGCCGGTCAGCTTGTGTTTTCCTCCGCCCAGACGTCCAATTGTCTTGGGCGGCATTCCCAGAAAGGAGGAAAGGCGCTCGATCCACTGCTCAAGGAGTTGCTGACGGTGAACCAAAATCAAAGTATTGACACCGCGTTGCGCTATAAGCCAGGCAGACACGACAGTTTTGCCAAACGCTGTCGTCGCCGCCAGAACGCCCATGTCATTTTTAAGCAGGGCCTCGGCAGCTGCTTGCTGATCGGGCCGCAAGGTGCCATGAAATGTGGCTTTCAAAGGAGCGCCAATGTGGCGTTCATCGCGCACAACCGGCTTGATTTTGAGCGCCGCGAGCGTTTCCATTATGTCATCAATGCACCCTCGCGGCAGGGCGAAATGCTTCGGATGGTTCTCGGCGCAAGAAACGATTCTTGACTTGTTGTAAGTCGGCAGGCGCATGGCTTGCGCGCGATAGAATTCGGGATTTTGAAATGCTGCCAGGCGCAGCAATCGGTTTCGCAGACCGGGCACAAGATTATCTTTGGCGATATAGATTTGGTCTCCGAGGATTAAATCGAGAGTGTCTGGCAAAGGGCCTGGAATGGGAGGTTCCTTTCGGCGACGCGATGGAGGCGCCGTCCAGGGATTTTCATCATCCTCATCGGCCAAAGCCATGCGAACCCCAATGATTCGTCCTTTGGATTCCGCATCGCGCACATGCGCCTCGACTTGCGCCCGGCTCATTCGCTGCACTGAGGCCAAAAATGCCCATTGATCTGCGTGCGGAATGAACTTGTCATCAAGAAAGACCGTGTTGCCGCGCTGCCGGGCCAGTTTTTGAAGCGGCAATGCAATCAGATTTCCGAACCCACCTTTGGGCAACGTGTCCTGATTGGGAAAAAGCCGGTCGTAGGAATCGAAACCGATTTCCGGACGGGCTTCCATCGTCTCAGTGAGGATGTGCGAGCCCAGCTTGCGCGCCAGCGTAGCGGGAATGGCCTCTTCAAAGAAAAACCAGACATGGCCGCCGTTACCAGAGCGTGATCGTTCCAAGACAGCGGGCACATCCAGCCGGCGGCAAGTGTCGAGAAACGCGGCTGCATCCTGTCGCCAATCTTCGTCGTCGAAGTCCACCGCCAGAAAGAAACAAGTCTCGTCCAGCAACATGGCATAGACACCAATGGCGAAGTTTAATCCTCGGTCGTCCCGGCCCGAAAGATGCCAGCCGATCACTTCGTCAGTGATCTGAAAAAACCGGCGATTGGGACAATCCGTGCATTTGATTCGCGGCTTTTCGCAGACGCCGCGAACCCATTCATTGGCGCAGGCAGGCGCGTAGCCGGACTTCCCGGTCTTTCGACTCTCAAAACGGCGGGGATAAATATCCTCCCGGCCACGGAACAAAGATCGAAACAACTTGATCTTGGCTGCCGGTGGAGAATGATTTGTGACCGTGGAGGCGGTTTGTCCCGGAACGATCGCTGACTGCGGGCAAGGCTGCGCCTGGCTGTTGCCGTTATGTTGGATCATTTCCACGCGGGCATTATAGGCAGCGGCGATCACTTCGGCGAATTTGTTTTTGAGGTGCGATCCCCCTCAATTTCACTCCCCGACGCCTTCTAATTCGAGACAGTTCGCTGGCGGCAACCTGAGTTTTTAGACTTGTGAGGATGAAACGGTCGGTGATAGAATTTCCCTCTCTTGAAGAGGATTTTGCTTCGGTTTGATGATTGCAAGACGTCGCATTACGTGTCACTCTGCAAAAGTAAGACAAAGATGCGAGCGAGAAAGTTCGTTGAATTGGATGTAATATGTTGCGCTTCAACAGGTTGGCAGGATAGCTCAGTTGGTAGAGCAGAGGACTGAAAATCCTTGTGTCCCCGGTTCAATTCCGGGTCCTGCCACCACTTTCCTCCCTCATTGGCCGTTTCAGGCAGTCAAGAAGATTCCAATCGCGGGCCGCGCGGGAGGTTTGCAATCCGCGCCGGGCTGTGGCAAATGATTTGATCCGACATCCGATGGCCGAATTTATCTTAGCGATGGACCAGGGGACGACCAGTTCGCGGGCCATTGTTTTTAACCGCGGCGGCGCGATAAAATCAATGGCCCAACGGGAGTTGCGACAGCACTACCCGCAACCGGGATGGGTGGAGCACGACGCCAACGAAATCTGGTCCACGCAGGCGGGCGTCGCCGCCGAAGCCATCGCCAGCGCGGGCATCAGCACAGCGGACGTGGCCGGGATCGGCATCGCCAACCAGCGGGAGACGACGGTGGTGTGGGACCGGCGGACCGGGAACCCGATCTGCCCGGCCATTGTCTGGCAGGACCGGCGGACGGCGGAGGGGTGCGACCAACTCAAGGAACGGGGTTTGACGGAGATGATCCAACGGAAGACGGGGCTGGTGCCGGACGCTTATTTTTCGGCCACGAAATTGCAATGGATACTGGAGAACGTGGCCGAGGCCGGCGCGGAGGCGCGCGCGGGCCGCCTGGCCTTCGGAACGGTGGATAGCTGGCTGGCGTGGAAATTGACGGGCGGCGCGGCCCACGTCACCGACGCGAGCAACGCCAGCCGCACGATGCTCTATAACATTCATACGCGGAGATGGGACGCGGAACTGCTGGAACTGTTTGGAATCCCGGAGCAAATGCTGCCGCGTGTCAACAATTCGAGCGAGCGCCACGGGGAGACGGCTACCGGCCTCTTTGGCCGGGGCATCCCCCTGACGGGCATCGCGGGAGACCAGCAGGCGGCGCTGTTCGGACAGAAGTGCCTGCGGCCCGGGATGGTCAAGCATACGTTTGGCACGGGCGGATTCATGATGCTCAACACCGGCGCGAAGGCGGCGGCGTCAGGGCATCATCTGTTGACGACCGTCGCGTGGCAACTTGGGGGGAAGACGACCTACGCGCTGGAGGGGAGCATTTTCATCGCGGGCGCGGTGGTGCAGTGGCTGCGGGACGGCCTGGGGCTGATCAAAAGTTCGGCGGAGGTTGAGAGCCTGGCCCGAACGGTGCCGGACAACGGGGGGGTGTACCTGGTGCCGGCGTTTGCGGGATTGGGAGCGCCGCATTGGGACGCGTTCGCCCGCGGCACGATCATCGGACTGACGGGCGGCACGACCGCCGGGCACCTGGCGCGGGCGGCGCTGGAAAGCATCGCCTATCAAACGGCGGACGTGCTGGAAGCGATGGAAGCGGACTCTGGGATGGCGATCCAGGAATTGCGAGTGGATGGCGGGGCGGCGGGCAACGACATGCTCATGCAGTTTCAGGCGGACATTCTGGGGGCGCCGCTGGCACGGCCGAAAATCCGGGAGACAACCGCGCTGGGGGCGGCGTGCCTGGCGGGACTGGGGGCGGGTTTTTGGCGGAGCAGCGATGAGCTGGAGTGGCAGGTGGAGAGGAGATTCGAGCCGGCGCTGGAGCGGGGCCGTGCGGAGGAGTTGAAGCGGGGCTGGCGCAAGGCGGTGGAGCGCGCGAAGGGATGGGCGAAGGACTGAGACGTGTCAATACTATTGTTGCTCATGCCGCCGTGGGCAGCAGGTCGTCCGCATTGGCGGAGAATTCCGGCAAGGAATGCAGCGTGGCGTAGCGGTGCAATTGTTGCGCCCGGTGGTCGGCCGCCATCTGCATGTCGGTCTGGCGGGCCAGGCGGGACATGACGGCTTCGACCAATTCGTCCGGAGTAAAGGGCTTGACCAGATAATCGTCGGCGCCGCAGACCATGCCGCGGCGGAAGCCATCGCGGCTGACCATGCCGGTCATGAGGATAAAGGGAATGGGTGCGGTGGAGGAGGACTGGCGGACAGCGCCGAGGGTTTCGTAACCATCCATGCCGGGCATGTTGACATCACAGATGACCAAGCTGGGATTTTGCTCGCGAATCATCTGCATGCCGATTTTGCCGTTGGCGGCTTCCTGGACGGAGAAGCCGTAGGTTGACAGCACAGTTGAAATGAGGTTGCGGATCATTTCATTATCGTCAATGACCAGAATGTTTTTCATTCGACATGAAGACACATCAAGAATCGTGCCAACCGGGAAAAGCGGCATCGAGTGGCCAAAACTGCCGGTTTTAGGTGGGATGGGGCAAAAGCGGGGGCAAAGCTTGCCGAAAGGGTGCTTCATAGTGAGGCTACCGTAGGTAGAGTTGAAAAGGATGAAAATAGAGCGAAAGCCAATACTTGTGGAAAGGACGAGAAGGGACGAAAGGGACGAAAAAAAGGCGGGTTGGCTGAGCTTGGATGGCAGCGTCGTCGCCAAGGCTTCCGCCGTCGCCGAGACGTTGGCGCGACAAGCGGGCCGGCGGTTGTTTGCGCGGTTGGCGGTTGGCGGCGAGTGGCGGCAAAGGGTCGCAAATATCAGCAATTGCTGGCATTTTTGAGGGTTTTTGGGGTCTGAGGGGCGTGGAATAGGGCGGGCCAGAAATGGACCAAATGGACGACATGGACCAAATGGACGGAAGAAAAGGCGTGGCGGGACATAACGGCGCCTTGACTTGGCTTGACCCGACCGCACTGGCTTCCGCCGCCGCCGAGGCTCTGGCGGGACAAGGGTGTTGATGATTTTTTTGCGCGGTTGCGGCGAGTGGCAGCAAGGGGCGGCAAAGGGTCGCAAATATCAGCAATTGCTGGCATTTTTGAGGGTTTTTGGGGTCTGAGGGACGCGAAACAGGGCGGGCAAGGAAAGGACGAAAAGGACTAAAGGGACTAAAGGGACGAAAGAAGAGGCGTGGCGCGGCAGGACGGCGCGGCAATCTGACCTTGACTTGACCCGGGTTGACCGGGTTTGACTTTAACGTTAACGGGGAACACTCCATAGCTGACCTGAATCCTTTCGGGCCGCTGGCGCGGCTGGCGGGCGGCTGGCGTCTGCCGATATGTCAAAGAACGAACCGACACGGAACAATATCCCACATAATAATGGGACTTACAAGTGGTTTTTTTAGGTTTTTTTGGGGTTGGGCGTGGAAGGGGTAGAAAGAAACGGTTGAGGGGAATGGAAAATGTTGAAATCGAAGAGGTTAGCAAGGGAATCTGGTGGCAGAAAAATGGAGGCAGGAAGATGGATTTGGGCAGAGGGGGATTCGCATGGGTGTTTGGTTTCAGCCCTCCGCACAGCCGGAAGGGCGTTTTCCAAGCGTGCCCGCTGTGTGGTGTCGTTGTGTTACGAGGCGCCGAGGAACCTTATTTTAATTTGCTCGCGACGTCTGGCAACCGGTTATGCGCCCTGTTTATGGCCTGCGCCATTTCTATCCGGCTGAAGAAGGGCGTCTGTGGGTTCGGGCGCTCTTTCACCAGAGGAACGGGATCAGGCGGAAGCGCGTGCGCAGGCAGTATTCGGCATAGCCGGGCAACTCCCGGCCAAGGACTTTTTCTTCGTTCAGCAGGCGCAGGACCAGAAGGGGGATAAGGAGGGCAAAGGCCGGCAAGGCGAAATACGAACCGAGCGCCAAGGGAATGAAAAGAAACATCACGATCGCCACGGAATACATGGGGTGGCGAACGATGCGGTAGGGGCCGGTGGAGACGACCGCCTGCCCGGGTTCGACTTGGATGACGCTGGCAGCGAAACGGTTGACGCTGATAACCCAAATCATCAAGAGGTAGCAGCCAAGCACCGCCGCAAGAGAAAGAAGCGTAAGCCACAGCGGCACCGGCCCCAGAAATGCGCGCGACCAGCCAAACCGATAATCCAGTCCTGACAGGCACAAAGAGAACACCAAGAGCGCCCGCACCAATAGGATGATGATTTTCTGTTCGCCGACTTTCTCCCTGGTCAGCAGCCTGCGCTCGAGCAATTTGGGATCAAGTTTGTAAAAGTAGATTCCCGAACCCACACCGAGCGTGAGCTGCAGGGCCAGGAAGGCCCAGGCCTGCCAGAATTTCAGCGAGCCGGCGGAAATAAACAATATCGCCGGCAAGGAGAGCAGGCCGATAAAAGCACGGCGCAACAACCTTGATTTGAGACTCATCCCGTCCGACATCGTCGCTGGATAGGATAGTCGATTCGGGACCGTTTGCAGACTAAAATCGTTCGGGCGAAATTCTATTGGGTCTCCAATTCAAAGGTACCGGTTTGGTTGGTGCCTGTGAACCAGCCGGCGGCTTTGAGCGAGGGGTCGGCCAGCGCGTCCTGCAAGACCACCCCTTGGGCCGTTATGTTGGCCTTCGCGCCGGTCGGACGGAAGCTCACCGTCATCGCCCCGCTGGCCGGAGTGAATGTCACGATCAGTTGATTGGTCGGAGGAGCCGTGCAGCTCAACTTGTTCGAGATCACGGTGACGTTGGTGTAAACCAAATCAATTCCCTGGCCGGGATCGGTGATGGTGAGGGTGCCGTTGGTCAGAGCCAGAATGTTGGTGGCCGATGGCACATAGACCGAGCCGATGATGGGACTTTGGTTGGTAAATCCGTTCGTGTAAAGCGACTTGGCCGGGCCGGAGAGTTTGAACCAGGTGAGGCCGCCGCTGAGCGTCTTTGGCGGAAGGTTGCTGAAGGCCAGCCAGCCGAAGACCGAACCTTGGCCCGAATAAAGTGGAACATACACCGGGACCAGTCCGTCCTGGGAAATCGGCACCGATTGGCTGCCCAAGGATGTGCCGTCGCCCAACGCGCCCCCAAGGACGGCGGTGCCGGCGAGGTTGTTGGTGAAGGTGGCGGCGCCGTAGCCGCCGGGGGAAGTTGAGGGCGTGGCGGAACCGGGCAGCACCAGGGTGTATTTTCCGGCGTAATTGGATGCCACGATCGTCTTGCCGTTGAACACCGCCAAGTCAGCGATCAGGCCGGAGGGGCCGGCCCAATTGGTGGCGGCGACCGCGCCAGTCATGACAGTGGCCGGCGGGAAGGTGTTGAGATCGACGTGGAGCGTGAGGGCGAGGGGCGATTTTCCCTTGCGAGCGAGATTGGTGACGCTGTTGCCATTGAGGTCAAAGGCGCCGGTGAAGGAGTATGAACCGCCATCGAGGAGGAGTTTTGCGGTGTAGGCGCCCTTGCTGGTGGAGGCGATGGTGATGGTGGCAAAGCCCGAGCTTTGTTCGGTGACGGGGCTGCCGTTGGTTTGGTAGAAAAGGCCGTTGAAGGAGCCGGCGATGGCGGGGAAGGGATTGGTGACAAAGTTGGCCTCCAAAACCAGATTGGAGAGCATGGCGAAGGTGAGTGTGGGGCCGTTGGTCAGGACGGCCAAAGGAGCGCTCGTGCCGCCGACCCAGTTGGAGAGGAGCCAGTTATTGACGGGGGCCGCTTTGAGGGTGTAGTTGGTCCCAATGGCCAGCAGCTTGCCGTTGTCGATTGGAGTGATGGAGCCGAGGCCATTGGTCTTGACAGTCAACGTGGCGCTGGGGATGTAGGTGAAGTGAACGGTGTTGGTGAGGGAATAATTGGCGCTGGTATCGAGGGCGCAGGCTTGAAGGGTGTTGGAACCGGGGGCGGGCGTGATGGTGGCGGTCCAATTGGTCCAATGATTGGTTGAGCCCGCGTCGGACCAGCCGCCGTCATTGAGCTGATAAAGGACATTGGAAACGGCAACATTGTCGGCCGCCTTGCCCGTCACGGTGAACACGGTGTTGCTCAGCCGCAGGTTGGGCGTTGGCGAAACGATGGTCAATGTTGGCCGGTTGGTGTCCAGATACGCGCCCGTGGCGAGGGTGACTTGGTTGCTGGCGATGCTGACGGCTTGGTTGGAGGGCGTTGCGAAGCCGGAAACGGATTTGAAGGAGAGGGCGTGATTGCCCACCAGGAGATTGCTCACCGTCGCCCCGTTATTATGAAACGCTCCGGCATCCACCCGCCACTGCGCCCCGTCGTTGACGGCGGCGGGCGGATAGAGCGTCACTTGCAAGGCGCCCGTCACCACGTACACAAAGTTGACGGTGTTGGTGGGGGAAAAGGCGCCACTGGCGTCCAAGGCGTAGGCGCTGATGGTATTCGGGCCCGGGTTGAGCGTGACGCTGGCAGTCCAGTTGCTCCAAGAGTTGGATGGCGTGGCGAGCGTCCAACTGTTTGTGTTCAATTGATAATAGACACCGTCCACAGGCACCTTGTCCGTGACGGTGCCTTTGACCAGAAGGAGATCATTGCTCACGCTCTGGCCGGATTTGGGCGAGGTGATGGTCAACCTGGGACTCCCCTGCACGTAAACACCTGTAATTTTGCTGGTCGCTCCGTCCGCAATGGCAACCGTTTGCTCTCCGGGCGGCATCCAGCCCGGAGCGGGCGTGAAGGACACGACGTGGTTGCCGACGGCTAGAGTGACTGTTGTCCCGCTTTTCTGAGGAGTCCCGTTATCGACCTGCCATTGCGCCCCGGCTGTACTTGCGCCCAGCGGCGTAATTGAGACCTGCAATGAACCTTGAGCGATGCTGGCTGGCGCAAGTGAAAGACTGAACACGGTGCCCCATCCATAAGCGCCTCCAGAAGCAGCCGTTCCATACAAGGTATTGCCCAACAAGGTCAGCCCAGCCTCCGGGGAGGCACCGTCGCTGTTGAAACCGTTGATGTCCATTGGGGTAAAGGTGTACAAGACCGTAAACCCCGTTCCGTCAGTATTGACAGAGAACACGGTGCCATCACCGGCACTGCCACCGCCCGAAGCCGTGCCGTAAAGCGTATTGTCCGACAACGTCAATCCGCCGTACGGCGCGGCTCCGTCGCCGTTGGTGATGTCGTAATAACCGATTTCACCGCCGAGTGATGGAGAAAAACTGTGCAAGGTCCTGAAGTTACCACCGTCCAAGTTGAGCGCGAATAATGTGCCGTTGCCCGCGTTGCCGCCAAAAGCCGCTGTTCCGTAGAGTGTGTTATTCGAGAGGATTAAACAGGTTTGGGGATTAGCTCCGTCCGCATTGAATCCATTTGAATCGATTTCTGAAAAGGTGTACAGCACAGCAAGCGTATCGCTATTTGTATTCAGAGCGAAGATCGTGCCGTTACCCGTTGCGCCACCCTCAGAAGCCGTTCCATACAAGGTGCCGCCTGATAGAATTAAACTGCCAGCCGGGGCAAATCCGTCGTCGCCGTTTGTAAAATCATATAGAGTGGTGAAACCGGTCCCATCGGTGTTGACGGCAAACAGTGTGCCCCATCCCGCCACACCGCCATAGCTGGCCGTTCCGTAGAGGGTGTTGCCGGACAGGATTAGACCCGTCACTGGCCGCAGTCCATCGCTGTTGGTTTTCAATCCATAACCGTTAGTAATGGACTGGGAGAGACTATGGAGGCTGGCAAAGGCGGAGCCGCTGGCGGCGAGGGCAAACACCGTGCCACTGCCATAAACGCCTCCGGACTCCGTAGTTCCGTAGAGATTGCCGCCGGAAACAGCCAGTCCAGCACACGAATACGCGCCATCATAATTAGTGTTGACATCATTACTGTTGGTAAATGTCGTTGAGAAGCTATGCAAGTTCGTAAAACCCGATCCATCGCTGTTCAGAGCGAACACCATGCCGCCGTCAGAAGCGCCACCACCGAACGATGTTCCGAAAAGGACATTTGCCGATAAAACCACTTCTCCCGTCGGAACAGCCCCCCCGGCGCCACCGGGGAAATTGTACAGGTTGGTAAAGACCTGTCCCGTTACTACCGTCAGCGTGGCCGACGCAGTGGCTGAACCCTTGGAATTCGAGGCAACCACTGTATAAGTTCCCGCGTCCCTGGTCTGCGCGGCGGTGATGGTCAATGTCGGGGTCGTCGCGCCGCCATATTCCCCGCCATTGCCAATGGTTGTTCCATTATGCTTCCACTTGTATGCGGGCGATGGGGTGCCTGAGGCTGCCGCGGAGAACGACACATCGGCGCCAACGGCAACTACCTGACCGATGGGAGGCGTGGTAATCGTCGGCGGAACCGGCGGGAGTGTCAAAACAGCGGTCGATGACCAATCAAGCTCGTTAAAGTAGCCGCTTGTGTCATCTGGCGCATTGACGTCAACATAGGTTCCAGATCCTGATAAATCACCAAGAGCAGGTCCCGACGAGGCAAAAGGACTTGATTGTGAGGGGTCTCCGCCACTAAAGCCACCCGTCGTCCCCAAAGGTACTGTGACAGCAAAAAAGGTAAGAGGAACTTCCACAAAGAACCCCCCATCACCGCCGCCAATCCCCGGGTCGGTGCCGCCGATATAATAATCGTCGGAGTACGAGTCATAAGTGATGGTCCGCTTCGCGCGAGGCAAACTTGGCGCGCCGGTGCGATTGATCAGGGAATAGACGCCGTTGGAAACTATCAATGTGCCCGTCACCGTTCCGCTGTAGTATCTGGTAGCGATACCCGATCCTGTCCCGACCTGCAAAGTGGCCGACCACGATTCGGAGACGGGAAAACTGCCTGTCAAATCGACGGCGGGTTGGGCCAAGGCACAGTGCAAGGCCAGGCCGCCTGAAACGGAAGCCATCAAATAATTCCTGAATTTCATATTCGCGTTTACGGCGATGGGTCAATGCGCGATCGCGCGAAGCTCGGGTGCATTTTGAAATGCTTCGCGCGTTTTTGTGCTTAAGTCGTCGAAGAGTTTTTGCATCAAAATGGCCAGGTGTTTGCTACCTGAGAATACGCTGCCCTGCACTTCGGATGCGTCAGCGGTAATGGTCTTGAGCCAGACCGTATTCTGAGTGGCTCGATCCTTGGCGGTCCATTCGATGACCAAAGTAAGATTGACCTTGCTTTTGGCCATCAATCCAGTGCTTTCGTCGGCCTTAACGGCGCGCGGAACAAGAACAATGTCGGCGGATGGATTTGCGAAGGCCTTTTCGGCGGAGGACGTCTCGTCCACGCGCTGAAATGAAGCAGCGGCCATTCGCCGGGCGTAATCTTGCAGGGGCTCTCCGAAGCGATAGACCCAAGTATCGCCCATCATGTGAAATTCATATTTATAGTCCGCCAGGTCTTTGTTGAGGACCAAAGCCGCGTTAAGAGGCAACTTGTCGCCGGCCGACATGGCGGTGGGCTTGACGGAGGTAGGCACCACGTGGGCGCAGCCGGCGCCCAGGATCAATAGAGAGACAGAGAGAATAGTTGTGGGCAACGAACTTTTGCAGTTCATAGGATTTGAGATGTTGAGGTTGGGTTTGAATTTTTGGGTTTATTGAGATAATGGGATTGACATGACCAGGGGCTGACGGGTTTTAGTTTCGGTCAAATTGACTTTCACCGCCGCTCCGCGAATCCACCCTGGATTCTTGGGCACGGGCGTGAAATACAAGAAACCTTCCATGGCCTGGCCCGGGGCGAGTGTTTGATCCGGCATCTCCTTGCCGACGAAATTGCGTTGAACTTCGGTCGAATGAGAGATGGAGGAACTGGCAAAGCCGATCAAGGCCAGGCCGCCCAGGCTCGCCATCGAAGCGCCCAGCCAGGCGGTGGCCTGCGCTCCTCCTGTTCCACGCTCGATTTTATTGCCATTCGCCGTTTGGCCGCCCGCGGCTCCCACAGGAACAAGTTCAAAATTCTTCTTTTCAACCAGCAATGTCCGGTCAAGGCTCTTATTGGAGATATGCACGAACACGATCCCGATGCCCTTACCGACTGCGTCAATTCCAAAAAACTGCTCGGTCCGATGGCGTTCAATAAACGGATCCATGGAGATTTCCACGGCGGCGTCGCGCCCTATGCGCGCGGTGGGGGCGGTTGCGCCGGGACGATAATCCGGCAGTTTCGGCGCTGTGCCGCAGCCGGACTCAAGCAGTGTCAGGCTGAGAATGGCGGCACAAATCTTGCAGGAAGAGAGCCACATTGAATTCGATTCTTTTCTCATAACAGTTGGTGAATTAATGGGGGTGTGGGGTTGAAGCACATGTCGAAACAGGCAAAGGCTCAGGGCATCGTGAAGGTGCCGATGCCAACTTTCGCCAGAGTTCCGTTGGTCCCGTAGTCGGCATGGAAAAACCCGCCGGCCATTGAGGAGGTGAAGGATATCTCAGCATAGCCGGTGTCTCCCGCGTTGTCTCCCGATGTCCAGGTGATCTGCAGCATCCCCGCAATGGGACTCACTGCCATGTAGGTGTATGGGCCGGAGGAAACGGTTGCGTTGGGGTCCGTGAAGGTCGCGGTCTGGTCGCCAAAGACTGCCGTGGTGTACCCGTTTTCGCCACTTTCCGTAAAGTAAACGGTCTTGCCTGCCAGGGAAGCCGGCGCGGTGTTGGTCACTCCAGTGAATGTCCCGGTCCCGCTGCCCGAGCCGGACAGGTTTTTCCAGGAGAAGTTTGCGGTGGACGGGCTGGTGAAGGTGATCGTCGAGACGGTGGCGTTGCTGGGATAAATGTCCGCATCGGTCGGCGGCGCGATGAAAAAGCTGACCACGCGCGCGGCATTGGTTCCAATTTTGGCATAACTGTTGGTGCCGACCCCGTATTCGTAAATGTTGGTATCCGACCCGAACTGCGCGAACGTGTCGTCTCCCCAACTCATCGTGATTCCGTTGGTGAGTGTCGCCGTGAAGCCTGCCAGCGAAACGGGCGCCCAATCGTCATTGGCCGTGAACGTGCCGACATCAGTATAAACGGGCGGCGAGTTTGTATCGGTGAAAATCTGGATGAAGTAGTCGCCGGATGTTGGTGTGGCAAATTGCGTTTGGTTATAGAGGATCAATCCGGCTTCACCCGGGTCGCTAAAGTTGAGGATCCTCAACCGTGCCACCGGGCTGTATTGGGCAACGGTAAAGGTGCCCCAACCGCCGCTGGCCATGGAAAAGGTTCCATTGGGGTCATACGTCCCCGCGTTTGTGCCGTTGCCGGCGCTGCTCGTGGTGGAGGCGTTCATGCGAACGCTTGGAATCTGCACGCTATTTGTTAACCGTGAAAGGGTCATGGCGCCGCTGCCAGTATTGTCGGTGCTCACATAGGTGAACGTCACACTGGTCTTGCTGGTGAAGGTGAGGTCCACGACCGTGGAGTTCGTGCCGTACGTCGGCTCGGTGTAAGTGAGGCCGATCTGCGCGACATTGCTGGCGAGCTTGGTGTAGGCGTAAGTGCCGACGCCGTAGTTTTCCCAATTCGTGCCGGAGCCAAATTGGGCGAACGTGTCGCCTCCAAAACTGGTATCAAACTGCTTTGCCTGCGGCTCGGTCACGTTGATATTCGCCTCCCAACCGGACAGAGAGTCGGGCGCCCAATCAGCCGACGTGTCCGGCTCGGGAATAAAGGCCCCATAGACATCGGCGTTATCGGTGGGAGACGGAGTGAAAGCGCCCGCGCTCAAGGTGGCGACGGCAACGAAGCGCTTGCCGTCAAAAAGGAGGCTGGCGAGCAAGGGCAGTTGGTTGCCCTGCGCCGAGAAGGGGGTGAATTGCGAGCCAAAGGGCCTGCCGCTGGAGTTGAGGTATTGGAACTGCACATCGGAATTGGCGGTGGCCCAACCTTGATTCCAGCACAGCAAGTAATTGACGCCATCGAATGCCAATGCCGGATACCGCGGGACGCCGTTGGTCAGAATGGCGAACTCATTGCCGGAAAAGCCGCCGGCAGGCGAAACAAAGCGCCCATAAAGGCTCCAGATTGGGTTGCCCTCGTTGTCCACTTCGGAGTCGTAGTTCCAGACCACAAAGTAGTCGGTCCCGTTGAAGACCAGATTCAACGGGTTGCGGTCCCGCGAGACGGTCTGGCCGATGGCGAAGGGAGTTCCCATTGTTCCCGACGGGGAGACGAAGACGCCGTATGTGACATTGTGATCACCACTGGCGGTGGAGTTGAGTTGCCAAACCACCAGGAAGTTGGCGCCGTCGAAAGCGACCGCTCCCCCCTTTTCATCCTGGCCGTCGGTGGGCGCGCATATAAGCATCTCGGAACCCACCAAGGCCCCGGTGAGGGAGACCAGTTGGCCATAAATGGCCCAATTGTTGCCGCTGCTGTAATCCTCCCACACCACCAGATACTCCCCACTGCCATAAGCCGCCTCAGGGCGGTTCTGGGCGGAATTGGTCGTGATGGGAAACCACGAGCCAACCAAAGCGCCTAAGGGGCTGACTATCTGCCCGCAGAGGCTGCTGTTGTTTCCTCCCAAATAATCATCCGGCCAAACCATCAGGTAATTGGCGCCGGAGCAGGCGACGGCGGGATTGCCGCCGGTATGCCCTGGAACGGGGCTGATGCGGGCGCCGATCGTCTGACCCGCCGGGCCAAACATTTGTGCTGTGATTTGATAGGCATTGGAGGAGACGTAATCGCCTTGGATGCCAACGAGGTAATTGGTGCCATCGAACGCCACGCTCGCACTTGTGTCGGTGCCGTTGGTAACGATCGGGAACACGGAACTGACGACAGCACCCGTGCAAACGAACTTCACCGTGTTTGTGAGCGAGACGTTTCCCGCCGCGTCGGCCGCGAAGGCGCTGACGATGTTCGTTCCCTGCGCCAATGCCAGGACGGGAGAAGTCCAATTCGTGTAGTGGTTGGTCGTCGCCGCCGGGTTCCAGCCTTCGCCGTTGAGTTGGTACCAGACGCCCGCTACGCCCACGTTATCGCCCGCCTTGCCGGTTACGGTGGCGACGGCGTTGGATACGCGCTGGTTGGCGGCTGGGTAAGTAATTGTCAGCGTCGGAGATATCGTGTCCCGGAAATTGGCGGTGAAGGCCAGGTTCGACTCCATCATGAACTTGAGCGTGGCGCTGTTTGTGACGATGCTGCCGGTCCAGCCGGTGAAAGCGAAGCCGCTGGCGGCCCTGGCCGTCATGCTGTAGTCCTTGCCAATCTGCAATATCGCTCCGTTGTAGTCCGGGCTGATGGTGCCGGAGCCGTTGATGCTGACGCTCAGCGGGGCGCTGACGATATAAACAAATTTCACTGTGTCGGTCGGTGAGCAATTGCCGCTGGTATCCATAGCCCAGGCCTGAAAGTTGTTGCTGCCGGGCCGCAAGTTCAGGCCGCTGGCAAACCAGTTGGTCCACTTGTTGGTGCTCGAGGCCACGAACCAATCCGAGCCATTGAGCGCGCAAAACACATTCGACACCGCCACATTGTCAACCGCTTTGCCGGTCGCCGTAATGACGGCGTTGCTGACGTTTTCCTCGAGGGTGGGATAAGCGACCGTCAGCGTCGGGGG
>JBEKSF010000130.1:0-17786 GCA_049517295.1 Verrucomicrobiota bacterium | reverse complement strand
CGTGGCGAGCCGTTTCTCGAACGCATCCTGCGTCGGGTTCATGATGCGCGTGTAGATGTTGCCTAGCTCGCGCAGTCCGAACAGGTTGGCGGCGTGTTCCGTGCTGTCGAACTGATACGACGTGGTCTGGTAGATCGGTACCGCCACCGCATTGGTGGCGGGATCACGCCGCCATCCCGCATGCAGCGCGAGCGTCTCCGGATGCTTCGACATGCTTCGCCCTCCCAAGGTGATGCGGGACTATACAGGAGGCGGCGCTGGCGTGAAGCGCTGCATCGAACAGGCAATAACCTCGTGCCGGCGCATCCCGGCGTGGCAGGAACGTGCCGCGCCGGTCGGCAAAACCGAAAGATTTCCCTGTTGCGCTGCTATGCCGCCGCGCGCTGCCGCAGAATCGCCTGGCCCTTGCGCAGCGCGTCGGCCATCGTCTCGGCCGGTATCGCACCGGAGAACAACCCGTAGCCATCGAGGAAGAACGACGGCACGCCGTTCACCCCCGCCTCGCGCGCCGCCTGGTCGGCCGCACGCATCTCCTGCGCCGCAACATCGCCGGCGAGGAATTCCAACACCGCCTCGCGATCCAGCCCGGCCTGCGCGGCGCAATCCGCCAGCACCGCCGCGTCGCCGATGTCGCGGCCCTGGATGAAATAGGCTTTGAACACCGCCTCCATCGTTGCGTCTTGCGCACCCCCCGCCTTCGCGGGGGCAGGCTCAAGCTGACCGGCGAACCAGATCAGCCGGTGCGCGTCGATGGTATTGGGTGTGCGCAGCATCAGGTCCTGGCGGAACGGCAGGCCGACATTCGCCGCGGCCTGCGCCACCCTGGCATCCGCCTCGCGCATCCGCTCGACACTGCCGAACTTCCACGCGCGATAGGCGGCGCGGTCGCGGCCTTCCTTCGGCATGTCGGGATTGAGCTGGAACGGGTTCCAATGCACCGAGAAATGCAGCCCCTCATCGGCCAGCATCGCCAGCGCGCGTTCGAGCTGCCGCTTGCCGACATAGCACCACGGGCAGATCGCATCGGACACGATGTCGATGCGGGTGCCAACCGACGCTTCGGTGCGCATGGTGGTCGCGGTGCCCGCCGGCACCTCGCAGCCGTCCGGGCCGCATACCTCACCCTGTTGGGTCATGTCGTCCATGGCCTGATCCTCCTTCGCGCTGCGCGGAAGATGGGGGCAATCGTCGCGTTGCGCCAGAGGGTCGCCGCCGCCGCGCCGCTCTGCCGCTTGCGTCCACCATCGGCCGGCGGCCGGTCACCCGCTGGCATATGCCGCCTGCACCAGGTCCATCGCCGCTGCCATATCGTCGAGACCAGCGATCGGCTTTTCCCCCACCTGCACCCGGCGCAGCGTATCGCGCACGAATTGGGGGTAGAAGAACACGTTGGTCAGCGGCATCTGGCGGGTTTCACGCCGGCGATCGTTGGTGACGATCTCCAGCGTCTGGTTGTCGCGCGCGGCGAAATAGTGGCCCTCCGTGCGGACGCTGTAGTGCATGTCGAACACCGAGTTCGGCGCCGGATACAAATAGCCGGTCTCCACCATGCAGGTCGCGCCGCCGCCACGCAGCAGCACCACGGCGTGGTCCTCGATCGTCAGATGCGCGGTATGGTTCGACATTGCCGCGCCCACCACTTTCAGAGCCGCGTCGTTCAGCAGCACACGGCAAAGATCCAAGTGGTGCACGCCAAGATTGAGCAGGGGACCGCCGCCGGAGAGTGCGCGGTCCAGCATCCAGGGGACGCGCTGCTGATGGTACCGATCTACCATGCCGCCGACGAATTTGAATGTGATGTATTGAATCGCCTCGCCGGCGGCAACTTCGCGGATCGTGTCGATCAGCGGGCAGTAGCGCAGCACGAAGGGTACCGCCGCAAACACGCCGGCCTGTGCCGCGCGTGCGGCGATGTCGTGCACCTCGGCGCTGCTGATGCCGCAGGGCTTTTCCATGGCGAAGGGAATCTTCTGCCCGATCAGGAACCGGGCTTCCTCGGCCATGTCGCAATGGCGGCCCAGCGCGAAGGCGAAGTCTGGCCGTAGTTGCGCGCACATCTCGCGATAGTCGGCGAAAGCGGGGCATCCGGCCTTGGCTGCCACCGGCTGAGCCCGCGCCGCATCGGCATCGCTGACGCCGACGATCGTCACATCGGAACCCTCCAGCGCGGGGTCGAGATAGAACGGCGTATGCCAATGCGAGACGCCGATCAGCACGATGCGCATGTGTTTCTCCCCTTTTGCCAGTGCCTGGCCGGGTGCATGGTAGGCGGTGGGCTGCGGCGGGGAAGGGCGGACATGCTGACACTGTCGGAAAATTTCCGGGCACTGTTTTATGCGCCGTTCTACGCCGCGTTCGCCATCGGCGCGTACCAGGCGGAGGGCGTCGCGGTGACGTTGCGTCCCTCGCCCGATCCGGCCAGCACCGCGGCGGATCTGCTGGCCGGCAGGGTGGACGCCATGTGGGGCGGGCCGTTGCGCGTGCTGCCGGAGGACTTGCTGCATGTCGCGCATAACGCCGACATGCTCATTATGGACGCCCAGTACGATGAC
The DNA here is from genome assembly GCA_049517295.1 of Verrucomicrobiota bacterium. GTDB lineage: Bacteria > Verrucomicrobiota > Verrucomicrobiia > Limisphaerales > Palsa-1400 > JBEKSF01. The sequence continues at coordinate 15,234 of JBEKSF010000130.1, read as the reverse complement.
AAGGAGTACGCCACCAGAAGAAAGTGGGGCCATTCCTCCTGCCTCTCGGTGACCGATCTGGCCATCCAGGCCAACGTGCGCAACCTCGCCCTCTTCCATCACGATCCCGAAAGCACCGACCGCTCCATCGACGAAAAAGTCCAGTCCTGCCGCCGGCGCGCTCAAAGACACGGGGCGCGCTTGACCATTTCCGCGGCGCGCGAAGGCGTGGAATTCAAGTTTTAGCCCGGACACTTCACACTCTCGCGGCACGTCCGCCCGCTCCTGTAAGCCGCGTGCCCCCACGCGGCGTTTTGCGGTGTTACAGAACAGTCCATTGGATGGACTACACGGCGCGCACCGCCAGCCAGATCTTCTCCCTCGCCCCGCGACGAAGGAGCGGGGAGAGGGTTGGGGCGAGGGGTTGCCTCCTGTCGCCTATCTTGCGGACTCCTCAGTAAATACACTGGCTGGACCCGCCCCACCTCCGCCGGACGGGCAAACCGCCCCGGCCTCACGCCTCCCAGGCGATGGCGCCGTTGACTATCGTGGCCCGCGCCTGGCCTTTGAGCCGCCAGCCCGCAAAGGGGCTGTTGCGCGACTTGCTGGCCGATTCCTTCACGTCATACACCCACTCCCGGTCAACATCGATCACCGTCACATCCCCGTCCGCCCCGGCGCTTAAATGCCCTTTGGCGCCCAGGCGCAGCAAGCGAGCCGGCCCGATGGTGAATTTGCCAATCAGATCCGCCAGCGACATCCGCCGCGCGTGATACAACTGCATCAACGACAGCGCCAGTTCGGTTTCAAAGCCGATTATCCCGAAGGGCGCGAAATCGAACTCGACCTCCTTCTCGTAATCACAATGCGGGGCGTGATCGCTGCTGATGATCTCCAGCGTCCCATCGGCCAGCCCTTCCAGCAACGCCGCCCGATCCTGCGCCGAGCGCACAGGCGGGTTCATTTTGAAATTCGTATCGTAGGAAGGCCAGCTCGCGCGCTCCTCCATCGCCCCGCAATCCAGTTCCTTTCCGTCCGTCTCCCAAAACTTCTCGCTTCCCGCCAGCACCGTGTCTGTCAAGGTGAAATGGTGGGGACAGGCCTCGCCGGAAATCGGCACGCCGCGTTTTTTGGCCTCCCGCAGCAATCGCACGCTGCCCGCGCAACTCAAATGCTGGCAATGCACCCGCGCCCCCGTCAACTCCGCCAGCAATATGTTCCGCATCACGATCAATTCCTCCCCCGACGCCGGCCAACCCCGCAACCCCAGCACCCCGCTCCAATAGCCTTCATGCATCACCCCGTCCGTCACGATGGAGTAATCCTGGCAATGATCCATCACCGGCAGGTCAAACATCCGCGAGTATTCCAGCGCCCGCCGCATCAAGTCGTTGTTCTGCACGCAATGGCCGTCGTCCGTGATGGCGATCACCCCCGCCCGCTTGAGCGAGCCGATCGGGGCCATTTCCTCCCCGGCCAGGTTGCGCGTGATCGCCCCGGCGACAAAGACGTTGATCTTGCTCACCCGCGCCGCCCGCTCGTGTATCAACGCCACCGTCCCGGCGTTGTCGATAGCCGGGGAAGTGTTGGGCATGCAGACCACGGAGGCAAACCCGCCCCGCGCGGCCGCTTTGGATCCCGTTTCGATGGTTTCCTTGGCCGACTGGCCCGGCTCGCGCAAATGCGCGTGCAAATCGATGAGGCCGGGGCAGACCACCATTCCGGTGGCATCCAGGCGCGGCACCTCGGCGGGCGCCCGCGCGGCCACGCCGGGGCCGACCGCGTTGATTTTGCCCTCCAGAATGAGCACATCCGCCGTGGCGTCGAAGCGGTTGGCGGGATCCAGCACCCTGCCTCCGGTCACGAGCATCGAATTCATTGGAAACCGAGCATACACAGAGCCGGATTGACAAAGCAAGAGCGCTCCTTACAATGGGTGCCACTTGGGCGCGGGTGTAGTTCAATGGTAGAACGGAAGCCTTCCAAGCTTCACACGAGGGTTCGATTCCCTTCACCCGCTCCAACAGCCACAAGGACTTACGCATATTTCCTCGCCATTAGTGTCAGTTTAGTGCCAAACTTTCAATTATGGCAGCAAACAAACAACAGTCGAAGGGAAACCGTCGCAAACCCGCAAGGCGCCCTTCATTCGATGTAAAGCGCGATTCCGTGCGGGTTCATGTGCGCTTCAGCCCGCAAAAGATCGGTCGCTACTGGTACGAATCTTGGATCGTCGAATACTCCTTCCGCGGTGAGCGGATTCGTGAACGGTGCAGCACCGAGCGAAAGGCCAAGACGTGCGCCGATGCTGCGGCCACCAAACTGGCTCAAGGCCAAATGGAGGCTCTCGAGCTCCGAGGTGGTGACCGCCGCATCTATTTGGCGGCCACTGCGCACTTGAAGCCCCTAAGAATTCGCCTCGACGTTGCCGCTCGCGAATATGCTGACGCCAAAAAAATCGTCAAGAAAGCCGACCTTCGGACGGTGGCTCATTTCTATCAGAAGTTCGGACGCACCCAACTCAAGCCCATTACAGTTCCCGTATTGGTTGAAGAAATGGCAACGGCGCTCGAGTTGGACAAGCGCGGGGATTACCATGTGCGCGATTTGAGGACACGGTTGGGACGATTTGCCAAAGATTTTCCTGGTCAGATCGCGGAGATCGTGACCGAAGAAATTGAAACGTGGCTGCGGCAATTGACATCGTTGGCCAAAGGGACTCGCCGCGGTGGACAGCCCAAAGGCCGGACGAGGAACAACTACCGCAATGCCATTGTGGAGTTGTTCCATTATGCACGTAAGCACGGATATTTGCCCAGAGACTTGGCGACGGAGGCCGACGCCGTCAATCGCGTGTCCGAGGCCGATAAGGCGGAAAATCAGATCTTTGTGCCGGGTCAGATGGATGATCTGCTCTCAGGATCACCGATACATTTGGTGCCTTCGATGGCGATCAAAGCGTTCAGCGGCGTGCGCACGGAGGAAATCTTCTTCATGGAATGGGAGCACATTCATTTCCGTAGAGGTAAGGGCTACATTATCCTGCCCCGTTCTGTCACAAAGAAAAAGCGGCGCCGCATCATGCCCCTTCTTCCCAACCTCCGGAAATGGATTGCACCTTTTGAAGGGCTGAAGGGACGCATTTGCCGGCAGTGGTCAACGCCACAGGGTGTCTTTCAGGCGTGGGATCGCTTTGCCGGAAAACGGGACATTAAGGCTGGGGCAAACCGGTTTCGTAACAGCTACATTTCATATCGCGTTGCACAGACTTCTGATCCGCAAAAAACTTCACTGGAAACCGGCAATTCAGTGAAGGTGATCATGGAAGATTATTTGGAATTGACGACTCCAGAGGAGGCAGCGCGATGGTTCAGGATCACTCCCTCAGCCAATCGTCTTGAGGCTCTCGCGAAGTACGCCAACAAACTAAAGCGTGCTCAGCCCCTGGCACAGTGTAAGTGATCTCCGTGCCGCGGCTCTTCCTGATACTCCTGCGAGCAGATCGTTGGCAGGCCGAATTGCAAACCAAGGCGGTGGCCGCGCGCTTGCGCTTCAAAACTGTCGGTCAACGTCCAGGAACGGCTGATTGCCCTGCATCATTTTGACGCCCCCGTGGCGGCCGGCGGATGTCGAGCAGCGGGAAGGCCGCATCCTGCGCCATGGCAACACCAATACGTATTGCCTGGTGTCGCGGTTTGGGGAGCACATCGGCGAGGAAGTGGTAAAGTGATTCGATTTACTCCGGACTCCTTACCAAAAACCGCTCTATCAGGTATTGGCTTTGCCGCCGGCCCCGACCGCGCCCTCAAGCCCGCGTGCCGGCCAGAGCTTGAGCGCGAGCGATATTTTGTGGCGCGCTTTGACAGGAGGTGCGGCATGATCGATTACCAAACCTTCCATCAAATCGCTGGCCGACTTTGGCCAGGGTCATGCGCTCGGCGTCAGTCAGACGCAGGCGCCCCCTGATCTGGTTCCTGAGAATACGGTTCTATGAATCAGGTGAAGGCGGGGTAGGCGCATTGCGCCGTTTGGTGGATGAGGCCGATGCCATCGCCCGTTTGGCCTTGGAAGCGCTGGAGCGCTGTCATTTCGATCCCGCCGGAACCGACTTGCGTCCCTCATGTCTGGCGGCGTGTTACGAGTGCCTGATGAGCTTCGGAAACCAGCACGAGTCCTTGATGCTGAACCGTCGCCGACTTCAACAGCATTTGCTCGACCTCGCGGGAAGTCGCACGTTCCCACGCATCGCTGGTCGCGACTGGAATGCACACCTGGCTTGGTTACGCTCCCTGACTGATTCGCGCTCTGAAATCGAGCGCACCTTCCTGACCACCCTGGCCGCCGGCTTCCACCGCTTGCCTGACGAGGCTCAAAGACCCATCCCGGAGCCACGCTGCATACCTGACTTTTTCTACACACCGAACGTGTGCATTTTCTGCGATGGCTCCGTCCACGACGAACCTGCCCAAGCTGCACGCGACCGCGAGCTTCGAGGCGAGTTGGTGAACCGCGGCTATCGGGTTATTATCATCCGCTTCGACCAACCACTTACCAACCAAATTGCCCGCTACCCCGATGTCTTCGGAATCCGAACGACACGCTAACCTGCGGGTCGCTGTGCCTCAGGTAAACACGGGCGAGGCTCAGGTTGGTTGCGCCCTATGCTGATTTGATGCGTCTTGCGCGGGCAGCGTGGCCAAAGCGCATCCCGGCGCAGTTGTCTGAAGTTGTTAAAATCGCGTTCATGTCACCGATCACTTCAAAACCAGCCAGTCGGGGTCGAATCAAAACCGGCCACTCCGAGGTGGTTAATTCATATCAGGTTTCGAGCTGCACGCAAGGGGCTTTCTAATTAGTTCATTTCTGCATCCAGCGGCGAGCAGGTTTCCATCATTCCCACCGTCTAATTACTCGCAAACTCGCACAGGGGGCTTTCCAGATCTGTATCTCGTAAAAGTCTTCTCCTTTTAATCCATCCTCGGACAATTTGTCCAAGCCGCGATACAGCGCTCGAACCGTGTAATCACCTTGCTCGACGCGGAAGCAAGCGTGCGCCCCGCCGGTGCATTCGTGGATTTCAATCAAACCGCCCGTAGCCAAGGGCGCCTCCACGACATGCTGCCACGCGCCGAAGATCGCCTGCGGCTCAGAATCCCAAATCCCGACTTCTACGGGAACTGTCATGTCCCGAACAGGGCAAATTACAACAACGCCCGGCATTATCTTGGCGCGATTAGCAACATCCTGAACCGACCAGTCCACAGGAGCTTGCCGGCCTGATCCCTCTGGGTCCCACACGTAGAATTGGCGGTAGTCGGCAAAGATGGCCAAACGGCAACGGTGGCGCGGGATGCTCATTGCCACGGTCTTTTTACGTTTATTGCCCTGCGACCAGCAGGGCTGATTTTTGGTGAAAATCGAACGTCTTCCATAATCTGCCAGCAGCAAGGTAAAACGAGCAGAACCGGAAAGCGAGCCATTCAGCTCGCCGGTTCTGCGGTCGAAGGTTCGTTGGACTTGGATTTGATCTTTTTGTTTTTGTCCTCTTTGCCAGCATTGGTGGGGTGGTCCTTAAGTCGGTAACTCCGCCCGGTAATGGCAATGGTCTGGGCGTGGTGCAGGAAACGATCCAGGATCGCGCCGGCGGTGGGCACGTCGCCCGGGAGTTTGCCCCATTCCTCCAGCGGCCGGTTGCTGGTCATGATGGTGGAGCGGTTTTCATACCGGCGCATAATCACTTCAAAAAGATGCTCGCCGGAGTTCTTGGGCAGTTGCTTGAGACCAAAATCGTCAATAATTAAAAGCTCCGGGTTGAGGTAACGGCGGAGGGTTCGGTCCTGCTGGCTGAAGGCTTCGTCTTTCATGAAGTCGCGCACCAGGTCGAAGATGGATCGGTAGAGCACTTGGAAGTTCATCTTGACGGCTTCATATCCCACCGCTTGGGCTAAGTGCGTTTTGCCGACGCCTGGCGGACCAAGGAAAAGGACATCCTTGGCCTGGCGGATGAAGTTGCCGGTGGCCAGATCATAAATGTCTTTCCGGTGAACGGCGGGATTGAAGCTCCAGTCGAAGTCTTCCAGCGTTTTCAGACCGCGGAAATCAGCGGCCTTGGTGCGGCGTTCCATCAGCCGTTGTTGGCGGACGTTGATTTCGTCCTGGCAGATCAGTTCCAGGAACTCGGCGTGGCCCAACCGGTTGGCGACGGCTTCTTGCAGGCGCACGTTCAGGGTTTGCAGCAGGCCGGAGAGGCGGAGTTGTTTCAGGGTGTTTTCAAGTTGGCTCATAGACAGTTTTGGGTTGAGGGTTAAAACAATCCGGCGTCAGTGCTTCGTAAGCATCCAACGAGCGGATCAAGGGGTGAGTTTCCAGAAAATCCAGTTGCGGGGATGGCCCGGCCCGTTCCAGCAACGAGCGCAAATCCCGTAAACGCCATGTGCCGTGATGCAGGGCCTTCTCGGCAGCATTTTCCAGTGCGGCCACAGGATGTTTGCCTGCCAAGGCCAGCAGGCCATGCAATACTCGTGTGCCGATGGGACCGCGTTGTTGAATCATCGCTTCGGCCCAAGTCCCAGTGTGTTTGCCAATCAGCCGGGCCCGATCCAACAGGTAATCCAAATTGCGGTGAATGACGTTTCGATACGGGGAATGCTGGTGGAGTGGGTCGGTGGTAAATTTGCCCGGTTCGGCCAATGCGTGCAGTGCGATTTGTTCCCGGCGCTGGTTGAAGACGCGAATCAATCGGGACTCCCAGCGCACCCAGACCTGCCGACCGACATACTCCGGCGGCACCGAGTAATAAGCCCGTTGGACCTCAACGTAGCCGTCCCGGTGGACACTGCGCGGCGCTTCCTCAAAGACCGGAAACAGACTGGACGGCAACGGCAACAGTCTGGCCCGCTCCACCTCGTTAAACACCTTGATGACCTGCTGCCGCGTGGTGCCATGAATGCGCGTGTCGGCCACCGTCCGTTCCCAATCTGACAAGAATAGGTTTTGTTCAGCCAAGCTCGCGAACTTGCGCCCCTTCAGTGCGTTGTTTTGGCCATACTTGACACCGGCTTCGACTTTTCCTTTGGAGTCGGGTGCGGACTGCACCCTATGCAAACGGCGTAAAACAGTCTTTCACGGTGACTCACCCGTTCCATCCGTGGCGGGGTCGCCAGTTTGAACTGGTCGATTGTCGGCGGCGCTGGGGACAGTGGCGAGTGTATTACCTGGCCGACGGCGGGAACACCGCCTTTATACCAGCAAGCTGGACGGATATTGGACCAAAGGACCCTTTCGTGGAGCAGTCGCGCGGGCGCGCTATTGCGCGCACGGAGGACCTGCTGGAGCTCGTGAAAATAGTGGAAAAATCTGTAAAGGAGATTAAGCCGCAAAATGTAAATGAAATTAGGCCGTAACAATCGAAATGCAGAGGATGACTTAAGCGCAATCCACCGATTTATAGCGGTTAAATCAGGCGGATTGAGCTTGACAGGCGTCTCAATCATGCGAATATACGGTGTAATTAGATTTACATATATGCCGCAATCCTCTCAACCCAATACCAAGCGCCAGGCGCTGGAGGCCTCTGGCACATTTAATCCGCGCTCGGCCAAAGTGCGTCATCCCTTGTTTCAGCAGTCCGAGTTCTTCGATCCGCAGGATCTGCTGCAACTCAAATACGAAACCCTGCGCGCGCTCAAGACCGAAGGATACTCCATCGCCAAGGCCTCCAGTGACTTTGGCCTTTCGCGCCCCACCATCTATCAAGCGCAGGCCATCTTTGCGGAAAAAGGCGTGGAAGGGTTGTTGCCCCATAAAACTGGCCCAAAGCATCCCCGCAAGCTGACGCCGGAGGTTCGGCAGCATCTCCAGGAGTTGGAGAAAGCGCAGCCGGAGATTGGGGCGGCTGAACTGGCGCGCCGAGTGCGGCAGCGATTTAACGTGACGCTCCATCCGCGCACCATTGAAAAGGCCTTGCGGGGCAAGGAAAAAAGGGGGCGCCAAATCCCGCCATGATCCCGTCCACCGTTCAGACCGCCGCGGTTGTGTGGGGCGAGCGTTACGAAGCGCTTCGGCGCCATGTCTTAGGCGACCCGGTTCTATCGGCCCAACCATTGAGCCTGGTGCTTTGGTTGGCTCATGGCATGGCTGGCTGGATGGGGCACTGGACCATGGAGAATGAAGGCACCGCCAAACCGTCGGCCGTGTCGCCACCGCGATGTCCCGCCACGACCACATGGCAGGGACAACTCACCCATTTGCTGGCGCAAATGACAACCCAGCATCTCCAAACCTCACTATGAATACACCCTCCAAAGTCACGGCCCAACACTTGCAGCGCGCGGCCTATCTTTACATCCGCCAATCCAGCCTGCACCAAGTGTTTGAAAACACCGAGAGCACCGAACGTCAATACGCCTTGCGGCGGCGCGCGGTGGCGCTGGGATGGGCTGAGGATCGCATCGTCGTCATTGATCACGACCAAGGCCAGTCCGGAGCTTCCGCCATTGATCGAGAGGGGTTCCAACGTTTGGTGGCCGATGTGGGCTTGGGCAAAGCAGGCATCGTGATGGGGTTGGAAGTCTCCCGTCTGGCGCGCAACTGCGCCGATTGGCATCGGTTGCTTGAAATCTGCGGACTGACTCACACGCTGATCTTGGACGAAGACGGTCTCTATGATCCCGGTCACTACAATGATCGGCTTCTGCTCGGTCTCAAAGGAACGATGAGCGAAGCCGAGTTGCACGTTCTCAAAGCGCGCTTGGTCGGCGGTGTCCTCAACAAGGCTCAGCGCGGCGAACTGAAAATGCCACTGCCTATCGGTTTTATTTATGACGAGGAAGATCGCGTCCTCCTGGATCCCGACCAACAAGTTCAACAGAGCCTGCGCGTGTTCTTTGCCACCTTCGAGCGCACAGGCAGTGCCTGGTCCACGGTGCAAACGTTTCGTCGCGAAGGCTGGAAGTTCCCCAAGCGTGGCCAAGCCGGATCGGGCGATGTCGCGTGGCAAGAATTAACCCACGCCGCGACTTTGGACACCCTGCACAACCCTCGCTACGCGGGCGCTTTCTGCTTTGGTCGCACAAGATCGTGGAAAGACCTCGACGGCAAACAGCACGTTCAAATCCTGCCGCGTGACCAATGGCGTTTCCTCAAACGGGATGTCCACTCTGGCTACGTCACCTGGGACCAGTTCCTGTCCAACGAGAGACGGTTGCTCGAGAACAAGCAATGCCAAGGCGGAGAACGCCACGCGGGCCCGCCGCGCGAAGGGCCATCGCTGCTCCAGGGGTTGGTGATATGCGGCAAGTGCGGCCGTGCCATGACGGTGCGTTATCACCATCGCTTTGGACGCTTATCCCCAGACTATGTCTGTCAACAGAGGTGCATCGAGGAAGCGGAAGCGGCCTGCCAACGCATCCCCGGCACGGGCATTGATGAAGAGGTCGGACGGTTGCTGGTGCAAAGTGTGACACCATTGACATTAGAAGTTGCCCTGAACGTGCAAGACGAAATCCAAACCCGCCTCGCAGAAGCCGACCGGCTGCGAGGCCAGCAGCTACAGCGGGCGCAATATGAAGCCGACCGCGCGCGCGTCCGCTATATGCGTGTCGATCCAAATAATCGACTGGTTGCGGACACGTTGGAAGCGCAATGGAATGAGAAGCTCCGTCTTTTGGATCAAGCCAAGGAAGAATGCGAAGCGCAGCAACGCGCAGACTCAACCCAACTCACCGCAGAGCAAAGATCGAAAATCATGGCCTTAGCCGCCGACTTTCCCACCCTTTGGCATTCGCCGGCCACCTCGGATCGGGATCGCAAGCGAATGGCGCGACTGTTACTGGAAGACGTGACGTTGCGGCGCGACCAGGAAATCATTGTCCAAATCCGATTTAAGGGCGGAGCCACGCAGGAACTTCAGTTGCCTCTCCCCAAGTCGGCTTGGGCTTTGCGCAAAACCAAACCGGAAATTATTGCGGAAATCGACCGACTTCTTGACACGAATACCGAAAAAGAAGTGGCGCAGATCCTCAATGAGTGTGGATGGCATTCCAGCGCCGGTAATCCATATACACAACGGATGGTGCATACGTTGCGATATTCCTATCACCTGAAAACTCGCTTGACGCGCCTCCGCAGCCAAGGCTTGTTGAGCCCGGAAGAAATCGGGCCGCTGATCGGTTCGGTGCCCAGCCGCGTCAATTATTGGCGGCTCACGGGCGTGCTCAAAGCGGTCAAGACTGGCGCCGGCAACGGCTATGTATATTACAAGCCAACCGAAGCTGACATAGCGCTGATCCGACGCCGACGACTCGAACGAACGCAGAAAAAGGTCCACAGCACTCAGTCATCGCTATGAAGCGCAGTAACAAACCTTCTCCTTGTGGCGGGGCATGGCTGGCCGGGTGGGCATTATCACCGTCCCGTAGTGCCGACAAAACTCTTCCACCTTCGGGTTGATGTCGGGATCATACCAATCCGCCCGCGTGACCGCGGCCCGTAAATTATCTATGACCGTAGTCTTGGGAACCCCGCCGAAGTAGCGGAAACTGTTCTCCAGGCAACGGATGAAGCACTCCGTGGTCTGCCGCCATACTACTTCGCTATAGCCCTTGCGTGAGTGGCTTAAGACCACCCGGAAAAAATGCGGACGCTTGCGTTTGCCGTCCACCACGACCCACGCACCCTGCCCAAAATCCACCTGAGCCTCGGCTCCTGGTTCGACCTCCATCCGCACAAAAGGGATCGGCTGCGTCTCCCGCAAATGCCGGACAAATCGTTTGACGGCTTGGTAGCTGCCCGTGAAACCGTTGTCACAAACCAAGTCCTGATAAATGCGTTGAGCACTCAGCCCCACCTCAACCGCCGCTTCAATCTGCGGCGAAAGTGGCTGGCAAAGGCTCTGGCGACCGGCGGCGGACCCGGCGGTCGAAATGGCTGGTTTTGAATCTGGGGGAGGCCCAGAGCCGGAGATCGGAATGGCTGGTTTTGAATTTGGATCAGAGTCGGAGCCGGGGGTCGAAATGGCCGGTTTTGGCCGCGCCAGCAAAAGATACTTGCTGACGGTCTCCCGGTTAATGCCCAGTTCACGCGCAATCCGCCGGTTGGACCAGCCGTTGCCCGCCAAAGTTAAAATCGAATGCTGTAAGTTCACGTTGAGTTCGTTCATTGCGCCCAAGAGCAGCCCAGGCTGCTCCGAACGCAATGCTTCCCTCAAAGTGGCTGGTTTTCATTCGACCCTTCGTGGCTGGTTTTGAGTGACCGCTGACAGCGTTCAATCGTGTTCAATCATGTTCATTGCATCGCAGGTTGTTTTTGCTCATTGTTACGAGTGGAAAACGACTTTTGAGAGTAAACGGTAGTGTTGACGGCAAATTGATGCTTAGAATACCGGGAGAGCCACCAATGTCAGCACGGTGCCCGTGAGCGCGCCTGCCAGGAGAGCCGTCATGAAAGACTTGCCGGGCATTGTCGCCCAGAATCAACGTCGTTCTCTCACGAACAGGGCGGAAAAAACGCAAAAATAAAGCCGCGTCAGGAAGCTGAAGGTGCCGAGAGCGTTACTATCCGTGGCCAAACCAAAACGTGACCAGCCGATCCACAAGGAGAAGAGCGTTTCGGCAATTATCGCAACGCCGAGGACGCCGGAAACAATGATAAAGCTCCCGATCGCCCATGTCTCCGGCTTCTTGGACGGTTGAACGCGATTGGTGGCAAGGGCGATCGTCGCGAAGTCCATCAAGAAAACGAGCAGCAGCATCGAAAAGACGGAGAGCATAAACTTGCCGGGCACAATGAACGCGATGGCCACGAAGGCCGCCTTTAGGATCGGCCGGCTGATCTTGTTGATAATCCACGTCAGAATGCGTTGGTAAATGGTCCGCTTCTACTGAACCAGCGCCACGATGTTTGTCAACCCCGCTTCGGTCAGGACGACGCTGGCGGCGCCCTTGGCCACGTCGGTCGCGGTGCTAACGGCGATGCCGACTTTGGCCTGGCGCAACGCGGGCGCATCGTTGACGCCATCGCCCGTCATGCCAGTGACATGCCCTGAAGCTTGCAGGGGCTTGACCACGGTGTATTTATCCTCTGGCAAGCGCCATTCAGGACCCTTCACCCTGCACGGAAGGTTTCAAATGCCCAACCCTCCCAATTATCTACACATTTGAAAACGAAATGTGGTTTTTCAGCCGCAATATTTTTTCCGTTCAATGTTCCAAAATAGATATTTTTGCTCATAGGGTACGACTATGGTCTGTCGCAAATTGGGCCAAATTGGTCCAATCGGATACTGTGAGCGACAGGCAGATGACAATCACGCGCGACGAGCTTTACGCCAGGGTCTGGAACGAGCCATTCGTCAGCCTGGCACCAAAGCTCGGACATACGTATGTGGAACTGGTTCGAATCTGCACGAAGTTGGCCATTCCTCGTCCCACCGGAGGATATTGGCACCGACGGGCGCATGATGGGGCTTCCGGGCAATTGCCCCTCCCGACCGCTCCACCGGGTCAATACACGGAGATTCCCCTCGGGAATATAGCCCGGGAGGTCGAAGCAGCGCCCAGCGACAAGCCAATTGAGAACGATGACGTCGCGCCGGCCAAGGATAAAACCATCCCAGCCGAGCCGACAATGATTGACAAAAATGCGACGGATTCGCCATCCACCCACTTGGAACAGGCGGTGTCGAATCCCGAGCGTCCCGGTTCAGTTGAGTTTACGCGTGAAGAATTATATAAGGCGATATGGAGCAAACCCTGCGTGAAGCTTGCAGCGAACTTGGGAATTTCAGATGTCGGACTGGCGAAGGCATGTCGTCGACTCAGTGTGCCGAGACCGCCACGTGGTTAGCCACCGCGATTTCGCTGCAGGCGTCTCCAAAATGGCCGAGGCGATCCGCTGCGACAATTTCAAGACCGGAGTCGGGAAGCGAATGGGTAATCGCCGCGAGCAGGCGTAACACAAAGTCTGGCACGACCTTCGCGGCCTAAAACCTTGACGCACCGAGTCCAGGTTTTGCGACGGCTGATCTTGATCCATCCGCGCCCAACGTCACTGAGTGAGCAGGCGATAAAATCTCGCGGAAACGGCGCTGAGGAAGGGCTCGCTGAATTGAATCACACCGTTGGTGCTCCCGCTCGAAAACGTCCAGATGTTGCTCCAGGATCGCAAATCCGAAGACGCTTGCAGTTGATAACTCGTCGAGGAAGCAACCGCGAACTGAAGGTTCACAGCAAGGTTGGTCACAGAGGGGCCGGTCACGCTCAGAAGGCCAGGGACAACATAGGCCACTTCCGGGGTGGGAATGCTTTGAATTCCGGACGCGTTGTACGAGGTTGTAACAAAATAGTAAGTGCTGCCGGGCGTCAATCCTGAGAGTGTGAACTGCATGTTGGTTCCGACATTGACGGTGTTCGTATAGACGCCGCTGGCGCCACCGTACGATATATTATAGCCCACGACTGTCGGGTCCGGGCTTGCGTTCCACGCCAGCGTCACGCTTTGCGACGTTGGGGGCAACGTGTCGAACGCACTCGAATTCAAAGCCAGCCCCAAAAGCGCGCCGCAGAGCGCTCCGCATTGCCGCCTCATGATGTGCCTCATGAGTGTGCTTTAGCAGCGCGGATGCCAGTGGAGTGCTTCAGGAGACAGGCGCTTATGCTTTTGAGTAATTGAGAAATGTCGGAGAAACCGATTCCTGAAAACCGGATTGTTGCATTGTGCCGGAGATTGACCATTGACTCAGAAACTCAATGAGATTGCGGGGTTTTTGCGTGGCCTTCTGAGAATTTCGGATGACGGGGGGCATTCTTATATCAAGGATGCCAATGGCGGCCATAATAGTTCTCAGAGACGCGAATTAGCGATTGTCCAGAACCTATGCAGTGGCCTGACTCAAAACAATACGTCGTGGCATAGGCGGTGGATGCGCAGGGGAAACTGCGGCGAACGGCAGAATTGGAACGAGCAATGGCCGTATTACGGGTTCCACTCCAAGCGGTAGTACGCCGAGGACGGCGGCAACTTCAAATCGATGAAATTGTCCGTGATCTGGAATACCCCGCCGCTTGGGGCGTTGGTGGTCAGAATGGTTAGCCAGTTCACAAGGTTGGTCGAACGCTGCGCGGCGTAGCTGTAGCCCGGTACAACCGTGAAGAAGACTGTCACCTTGCCGTTGCTCACGCTAATGCTTTGCGCTTGCCCCCAGACACTGGCGACCACCACGATGTTCACCAGTCCCCTGACCGTGCCGCCCTGGCCGTCGGAAACGGTATAACTGAACTGGTCGTTTACGTTCCGGCCATTTGCGTAGCTGATGTCGCTCGCGTTGGTGGCCAGCATGACTCCGTTTGTCGTCAATAGATTAAGGTTTGCCAATGTCACTGTGTCCCCGTCCGCATCACTCCAATTGGTCGAGAGATCCGAGAAAGCGATTAACAAACTCAAGCCCGCCGTGCGATTCACCGTCATTGTGGCCGCCAACGGCGGATGATTGGTCACGGCCTGCGTCAGGCTATTGGTGCTGCCAAGATAGTTGTTGTCGCCAGCGTACTCCGCGGTAATCGAATTGGTCCCGCGCGGCAACAACGCCGTGACCGCGCCGAGAGCGGCCCCGCCGGTGATGGAATTGGTGCTCAACGCGACGCCGTTCGTCTTGAAGACTACGCTGCCGGTGGCATCAGAGGGCAGTGTGGCCGTGAACGCGACGGAGTCCTTGTAGCCGGCGGGATTCTCCGACGACGTGAGGGCAAGCAAAGCGCTGGCTTGGGTGACGTTCACCGAGCCGCTTCCGCCGCTAAATGTGTAATCCGGCGCGGTCGAGCCGCCCAAGGCCAAAGTTCCGAATGAAGTGATCCCTTCCATTCCGGCGATTGCCGACGCCAAGACGGCTGCGCCTGAAGCGACGGTCACGTCATCGCCGACGACCTTGTTTGCCACTGACAAGATTGTCGCGGCGGCAGCCGTTGTTCCATCGTACGTCCGGGTGCCGTTGAGCGTCACCGGCAGCGGCGCAATGCTCGCCGATATCGCGGATGGCGGATTGATCGTGTAATTGCCACTGCCCGCTCCCGTCAGGGAGAGGCCGCTAATGTTTAAAGTCACAGTGGTTGCGTTGGGAACATCTTTACTGTTGTAGCTGGCTGCCGTCACTGCGCCGCTCAAACTAACCGAGTCCCCAATGAAAGGCGCGCCATCCGAGGTTGAACCGCTGCCTGGCGCTTCGGCGCTTAACAGTGCTGCCGCGCCCAAAACCGTCGCCGC
>JBEKSF010000129.1:0-18052 GCA_049517295.1 Verrucomicrobiota bacterium | reverse complement strand
GTGGCAGAATCCGACCTTGGATCCATCGGTCTATTATCCGCAGATAAACGTGCGGATGGATCCTCAGCCGGCGCTGGGAAGATCGCGCCTGATGATGTCGCCGTACGCGGCGCACCTGCTGACGTACAAGCCGGCAACCGATTTGAAGACCAACTACGTGCTTGATCGGATTGTGTTTCTGGCGGATTGCAATTTGCTCGATGGCCTGCCGAAGGTGGACGGGTTCTTTTCGTTGACGCCTCAGGTGTCGGACCGGGTGTTAAGGCTGCTGGAGGCGGCGCGCAGCCGCCAGCAATTGGACAATCTGGAGGATTTGCTGTCCGTTTCCGAGACAATCGCCCCGGGCAAGGTGTTTGATTGGGTGCCGCGGACCAATTACATCCCGATAGTGAGCATCGGACAGGAACCGGTGTTTACCAACGATGAAGGGGCGTTTGAGGCGATTGCGGATATACGGAGCGATTTTCGCAAGGTGGTGTATATGCCGTTGGACGGGCGAAGCAGCATTACGGCCCGGCGTCAACCCGACGCGCGCATCGTATCCGAGGATTTCGGCAACGCCCGCCGGCGGCTGGAGGTGGTGACGCCAGGTCCGGCGCTGGTAGTTGTTGGGGAGGCCTTCTATCACGATTGGCATGCGCGCGTGGATGGGACGCCGGTGGCGTTGTGGCGGGCCAATTATGCTTTCCAAGCCGTGGAAGTGCCTGCCGGGCGCCACGAAGTGACACTGGTGTATAAGGATGAGGCACTTCGGATCGGGTGGATCTTGGGCGCGCTTGGACTGATAGGGTGCGTGGCGGGGTTTGCGGCGTGGCGAAATCCGGGACCGGAACGCCCGGGAGAGGCGCAAGCGGCTGATGGATAAGTAGATGCAGGGTTTCAGGGGTTTAAACTCGATGGGTCAACAATTAAGCGTTGCAATTATATGCGGCGGGTGGCTACACTGTGGCGTGTTCTCTGCTATCAGTTGAGTCTTTTGCGGTTTTGCAAGTGGCGATTAGTGAACGCTTTTCGCATTATTATATAGGAGCCGCTGGCATGGTTCACGGCCGCAGGGACAGAAAGGCAGTGCTATGCAGACCATGAAACAGGGGCAGCGGGGGTTTACATTGGTCGAGATAATGATCGTGGTAGCGATAATAGGGTTGTTGGCGGCCATAGCCATCCCTAATTTCATGCGTTCCCGAACAACGTCTCAGACCAATATGTGTATTGACAACCTGCGGATGCTGGACGCGGCCAAGCAACAGTGGGCGCTGGAACACGGGGAAGTGTCCACAGCGACACCGGTATCGACCGACATCCAGCCGTACCTGGGGCGCGGCAACGGCGTGTTGCCGGTGTGCCCGATTGACAGCGCCCAGTCGTTCGCCACGAGCTACAACTTGCTCAATTGTCAGACACCGCCCGTTTGCCTTATCGCACCATCGACACACGTCATGCCATAACAGAGATCATTGGCCGCGCAGCGCCAGGCGCCAGGTTGCCACCAGCAACGCGGCCAAAGCCGCGAAGCTGAGGAGGTTGGCTGCTCCGCGTTGGAGCGTCTGAGGCTGGGCGTGTCCCAACGCCGCGCCGAAAACCGCGCCGGCGATGAACCCACCGACGTGGGCGACTACATCCGCGTCGGGGTCGAAGCCGATCAGGACCAGGATCAACACGCCGGCAGCGGCGATGCGGAGGAGGAATTTAACGCCAGCGCGGTATTTGCGCCAGAAGGCGTAGGACTGTGCCGTGATCAACCCCAGCGCCCCCATAACCATTCCTGAAGCGCCCAGACTTTGGTGTGGTTGGGAGTAGAGCACGAGGTCGGCGGCGTTGCCCGCGACGCCGGCCAAAAAGGCGGCCAGCAGCGCGACGCCCGCCCCGAAGCGGGCCATGGCCAGTCCGAGGAGAACGAAGCCTGTGGAGCTATTGGCCGCGAGGTGGGGAATGTTCGCATGGAGACAAACGGCAGTAAACATCCGCCACCATTGGCCGTCCGCCACGCGGGCGCTGTCCATGACTCCGGCGGAGCGGACAGCGGGAAAGAGCACGGCGCTCCAATAATAAACGGCGCCAATGGCGGCGACCCAGGCCAGGCTGCCCCAGTGAAAAAGAACACCGGCGGCGGGCAGGGGATGTTTCCAAGCCCAGCCTCGATTCTCAATTTGGTATTGGCGGAGGGCGGCTTGGGCGCGGTCGTGGTCGTGGTCGTCAACGATCAGTTCCCAGCCCTCGGGGGAGTGATTGATGAGCGGCTCAATCCCCTGGCTGGCCAGAACCAACCCCCATTCCATCGCCTGTCGGCGGGAACGGGCGCGGATGTTACGCGGGATGGGATCCATAGGCCGAACCAGCGGCGATGTTCGAGACAATGCGGGAGACAGCGAGAAAGCCGAACGTGCCGGTGACAAAGGTGGCCGCGCCATAAGCGTTGTCGCGCCTGGCCGGGCCGCCGTCGCCGGGATCGGCCGCACTGACGGGGCAGACCCGCGGTTCGCGGGAAAAGACACACGGCACGTTGAATGGTGTCTTGGGGTCTCTTGGAAAGCCGTGCTCGTCGCGCAACGTTTTGCGCACGTGTTGCAAGAGCGCGTCGTGCGTCGTGTGCGCCAGGTCCGCGACTTGCACCGCCGCGGGGTCGCGCCGGCCCTGAGCGCCGCCGGAGGAGAAAATGCGGATATGATTCTGACGGCAAAGGGCGATGAGCAGGCACTTGTTGGCGACCTGATCGATGGCGTCCAGCACCCAGTCGAAGTGACTCAGGATTTGGGGGGCGGTTGAGGCGTTGAAAGATTGCCGCACCGGCAGCGCCTGGCAATCGGGATTGATAGATTGGATTCGTTGGGCCATGACCTCCGACTTGGGCCGTCCGATCGTGCCATCGAGTGCGTGCAACTGACGGTTGACGTTGGTGACGCAGATATCATCGAAATCGACCAAGGTGATTTGACCGACGGCGCTACGGGCCAGCGCCTCAGCGGCCCAGGAGCCGACGCCGCCCAAGCCGACGACGCAAACGCTGGAGCGGCGCAGACGCTGGAGGCCATCGGCAGAGTAAAGCCGCTGGATACCGCCAAAGCGCGACTCAAAATCATTCATCCGCAGAGCAACTATCCGCGTCCGGCGCGCGTCGCGCAAGAAGCATCCGGCGGCGTGAAATTGCAATCAGGGCGGATTCACGAAGGCGGGCAAAGGAAGGATTTGAAGAGGGGTCGAATGCGCCCCGCGCAAGTGGCGGCAAAGGGTCGCAATTATCGGCAATTGCCGGGGTTTTTGAGGACTTCTGGGTCTGAGCGAGTGCCAAAAGGCAGGCTCGTGCGGAGAACGCCGAGGGGGCGGAGAAGGGGAAGGCTTGACTTGGAATGAGGTCACCTTGACTCACCTTGACTCACCTTGACTTCTTCTTGACGTGGAAGGAAGAGATTAGGATTACGATTAGGAGTAAGATCCTGATTATGAGGAAGATGCAGCACAATCGGCGATACCTTGACTCACCTTCACCCAAGCTTGACTTGCCTTGACCTGGCTTGAGTGACTTTAACGTTAACGTGGGCCGGGTTGAATGCGATTGGGCGGCCCGCGCGGTGGGCGGGCGGCTGGAGCTTGCCGTTATGTCAAAGAGCGATCCGACACCGTTTAATATCCCATATTATTATGGGACTTGCAAGTTCTTTTTGAAGTTTTTTTGGAGGGTGGGGAAAGGCTCGAGCAGAGAGTCGCAGCGCGGCAAGCCGCAACCAAAAGGTTTTACAGAAGGAAACAAAGGAAACGAAGGCTGGGGAGAACTTTGCCAAAAATGCAAAGTTGTTGGAAATTGCACCGCAGAGGGCGCGGAGACGGCGCTGAACGGGAATTGGGGGAATGGGCTGGTTTCTGGCGCAGAGAGGGCAGAGGAATGTTCGTCAGAATGATTTTGTGTCAATGGCGAGGAGTGACATGGACGGACACGGACGGACATGGACGGATATGGACAAAGCGTGGTCCTTGCAACTCAAAGGGTTAGCGACTGTTACGAATGCAGCCTGAAATTGCAATGGGCTGGGAGCGGCAAGGGAAGGGATTAGTCTCCGGGCGGCTTTGGCAGATGTTTGTCGGCAAAATCGAGGAAGCATGTCCAGTCATCCCTGGTCATGGAGTGCTTTCCGGGGCGGATGAAATAACCGAGGTTGCTGTCAACAAGGTGATTGGTTTCGGGCATGGTTTGGGCGGACAATCCCCCGGCCCCGACAAGACGATAGACCGCGGCGGCTGACTTGAGCATGTCAAATGTCCCCGCCGGATTGGCCCAGGTGTCCTCCACGGCGGCACACAGGAGGACGGGGCGGGGAGCGCAGAGGGCAATGAGACAGTTCTGGTCGAATGGGAGGCGATCGGGGTGGTCGTTGAATTTTTTGAACTCATCACAAAACCAATGCGGAAAGGTCGTGTTAATCCTCTTGACGGACTCGCCGACGGTGCCCCGGCTCGGCGCGGTGCCGCCACAGCCCGCCTGCAAGGGAATGATCAGCGCCACGCGATCGTCGAACGCTCCGGCGAGCATGGCGGCTTTGCCGAGTCGCGAATGGCCGACCAGCGCGATGCGGGCTTTGTCGATATCGGGATCAGTGACGAGGTAATCCACGGCGCGTTGCAAACCCCAGGCCCAGGCGGCGATGGTGCCCCAATGATCGTCGCCCAGCGGCATCGGGATCGTCTCGCGCACGCCGCCGCGGGCGTCAGGCGTATCCGATTCCACGTCGCCGCAGTAATAGGAGGCGACGGCGTAGCCGCGGTCGATGGATTGCTCCAGTTCCCAGGTATGAATGTCCGTGCCGCGGCCAGCTTCGGTCGCGAGGTTGTTGGTGACATGGGGAGTGTCCGCGGGCATCCAGTAGGTGGGCAGCGGGACGTTGGTGTCTGCGAGGAGGGTATGGTTGCCGTTGAAGTTCATGCCGAGGAAGAGCGGGGCAGGGGAGTGGCGATGGTTGGGCAGGAGCAACAGGAGGTGAATTTCCGGCGCGCCGGGGGCGGCGAGCTTCAAGGTGACAAGCTTAAGGGTGGCTTTGCCGTTGAAGAAATGGGTGTCGCGGTAGGTGAGGGTTCCGGTGACATCGACCGGGGGCGGGAACCAGCCGTACATGTAGTGTTGAAAAAGGGCCTTCAACTCTGGCTGCCGTTTCTCAAACCAGTCGCGCGCCGTGGGGACGGGCGATCCGTCCAGCATCACCAGCGGGTCAGGCGGCTTGGGATTGGCGGGCAGGTCCGGGACGGCTGGGAAGGGGGGAGAAGCGGACAAAGACGCGGCGCTGAGAAAGAGGAGGAGAACAATAAACAAGAGGGCGTGGGATTGAAAATTTGTCATTTAGAATTTGTCAATTGTAATTGTGCAAAGCGAGTGTGTGGCTTGAAGTTCAGGGTTGGTCAAGTTTGCGGAGGGCGAAGGCATAAGCGCCGATGGCGACGGCCTCGCTGGTGCCGAGGCGGGAGACGCCCACGCCGATGCGCTGGAGGGGATCGTATTTGATCTTGCGCTTGGAGCCGGGGACAAGGACCTCGCGCGCCTGGCCTTTGAGGAACTTTGCGCGTTGGGCCGGGTCTTCGAGGTTGAAGGCGGTGGAGGCAAGGCGGCGGAGTTTGTTGCCACTTGGCGCGGTGTAATCGCCATTCAACTCCGCCACCAGAGCCGGCAGGAAAAGGGGCCAGGCGCCTGAGATGCCGCCGCCGACGACAGCCAAACCGTCAATGAGAGTCAACGCGTTGCCCATCGCGTCGCCGACGACTTCGCCCAGGCATCGAAAGGCCTCGATTGCGGCGGCGCGATTGCCTGGATTTTTGCCGGAGGCGATTTGCTGAATGAGGCGGGGCTCGGGCGACTGATCGAAGGGAATGCCGGCCTGGGCCGCATAGACGCGGCGGACAGCCCGGATGCTGGCGCCTTCTTCGGCATTCATCCGCGGTTGGAGTTTATTGCGCAGGAGCCAGACTTCGCCGGCAATGGAGTTGTCGCCGGCAAAAAGCTCGCCGTTGTGGACGATACCGCCGCCGAAACCGGTGCCGAGAGTGACGCCGAAGAGATTGTGGTAACGCTTGGGGCTGCCGGCTTTATTGAGGAGGCCGTTGACGTAGGGAAGGAAGCCGGCAATGGCTTCGCCATAGACAAAGAGGTCGCCGTCGTTGTTGATGAAGGCGGGTATTTTGAACTGCTGCTCCAGCATAGGCCCGAGGGCCACGCCGCCGCGGAAGCCGGGCAGGTTGCCCAGATCGCCAATAATGCCGGCCGGGTAATCGGCCGGGCCGGGGAAGGCAAAGCTGATGGCCACCGGGGGCTTGGAGCATTGTTTTTTGACCTGAGAGAAGCCTTCGGAAATGTTGGCGAGGCAGCGGCCCAGATGGTCGCCGTTGGAAGGCATGGAGACGGTTTGGGTCACAGGTTTGTTGCCGCGCATGGCGGAGAAACGGAAGCTGGTTCCGCCGGCGTCGAGGGTCATGACAATTCGATTATCTTTGTCGTAATTCATAATTCACTGCGAGCGGTTAAGCGGTGGTGGCGGGGGCGGTTTTCTTGCCGGCTTTGAGGGAGAGCAAGAGGAGATAGGCGAAACATGCGGCCGGGACGACGAAGGCCATGGCTTTCCAGTCCAAATCGACCAACCGGCCCATGAGCAGCGGGACGAGAGCACCGCCGGAAATAGCCATGCACATGAGGCCGCTGAGTTCGCTGGAACGTTCGGGCTTTTCCTCAACGGTGATGGCAAAGAGCATGGGCCAGATGTTGGCGAAACCCAGGCCCCCAAGAATGGCGCCAGCAACTGTAAGCTCCATGTTGCCCGTGAGAATAAGCAGGACGCCCAAAAGACCGAGGGCGGCGGAAAGACGGAAAAAGGCGCGAGCGCCGACATTGAGGCTGCCGGCGACCAGGCGGCCGAAGGTGATGGCGATAAGAAAAGCGGTGGGGCCGAGATAATTACCCCATTTGCCTTCGATGCCGGCGTTGTTCATCTGGGATTCCAAGGAACTGGTCATGCAGACTTCAGCGCCGACATAGAGAAAGATACCGAGGACGGCCAACGCGAAAGCCGGCTCGGCCAGGAGACCCAGGCATGAGGCGATGCTGGGCGGGGCGTCGGCCTTGGCCTCGTCGATGTTGAGGGTGGCGACGAAGAGGAAGGCCAAGGCCATGAGAATGAGATAGACTGGAAAAGCTCCGCGCCATTGTCTGTCGGCCAAAAAGGGAATAGCGGCCACCAGGGCCAGGAGGGCGGTGGAGCCGAAGCTGCCGATGCCTTTGATACCCTGGGCAAAGGCAAGGTTGCGGCTATAGGTGCCCGGGGGGCTGACATCGCGCATGATGGGATTGCCAGCGACCTGCAAGAAAGTGGTGCCGATGCCCAGAAGGAAGATGCAGGCCAGGAGCAACTGGAAGTTGGGAACCATGAGGGTGGGGACGGCAACCGCAATGGTGTTCAAAGCCAGGCCGATGAGGAGAAGGTTTTTCTTACCGATGCGGGCGGCGAGCAGACCGCCCGGGACGCTGAAAGCGGCGAAGGCGATAAAGACGAAGAAGGGCAAGAGCTTGGCCATGACAGTGCTGATGTTGTAGGCGTCCTTGGCAGCCTTGCTCATCGGGCCCATGGCGTCGGCCACGCCCATAACGAGGAAGGCGAGGAAAATGGGAAGTGTTTTTAATCGCATAGGAGGCGAGCTTAGAGGCAACGAACAGGCGTGAAAAGGGAAATTTTTATTCGCCTATGATTTTGACAAGGACGCGTTTGCGGCGGTGGCCGTCGAATTCACCATAAAAAATCTGCTCCCACGGGCCGAAATCCAGTTTGCCCTTGGTGATGGCGACGACGACCTCGCGGCCCATGATCTGGCGTTTGAGATGAGCGTCGGCGTTGTCCTCGCCGGTGCGATTATGATGGTAAAGGGTGAGCGGTTCGTGGGGGGCCAACTCTTCGAGCCAGACGTCGAAATCGTGATGCAGGCCGCTTTCGTCGTCGTTGATGAAAACGGAGGCGGAAATATGCATGGCGTTGACGAGGCAGAGGCCCTCCTGGACGGCGCTTTTGTGAACCAACTCTTCGACGTTGGAGGTGATATTCACAAAGCCACGGCGCGAGGGTATGTTGAACCACAGATATTCGGTCAGCGATTTCATGCGAGGGTAATACCACGGGGGAGACGAATTGCAAAGGGTGTGACGCAATTGAAATGCAAGGGGATCGCCAGGGGACACGTTGAGTCCAAGCTCCGCCCGCGATGACAGGCAGAGGCATAGGGAAGCGGCTTTACTGAGGAGTCCGCAAGATAGGCGACAGGAGGCAACCCCTCACCCCAACCCTCTCCCCGCTCCTTCGTCGCGGGGCGAGGGAGAAGATTTGGCTGGCGGTGCGCGCCGTGTAGTCCATCCAATGGACTGCTCTGTAAGCGGTCAGGCCCGGGTGGCGAGAAGTTTATCGACGGCTTCCTTGAGAACCGTCAACTGGGCCGGCTTTTGGATCACCAAATCCACGCATGAGGAATCGGGGGGAGGGCGGCCGGTGTACATGAGCACCGGTGTGGAGGGAGAGCGCATTTTGACGATGTGCGCCATTTCGTAGCCTGTCATGCCCGGCATCATATTATCGGTCACCACCAAGTCGTGTACCCGGGGATCGAAGAGAGCCAGAGCGTCCTGGGCGTTGGGAAAGGATTGAACGATGTATCCGAAGTTGGTCAAAAACCATTTTGTGATGGAACGGGTTTCCGGCGCGTCATCGACCAGGAGGATAGTTTTAGGCTCCGCTGGGTTTGGTTGGTCTGCATTGGCGCCCATGCCGGATTGGTTGGGTTTCATGTTCGGGTGTATTTAGGATTGTCGTGCAAACCGATTAAGGTTATAGCTGGAAATGGGTGTGAACAATGCAGAGTTGGGACATTCATACTCATTACAAGGACACACCACTTCCGGCCGTGGCGACTCTCCATGCGAAGAGAATCAAGTTTCCAACAGTTCAGCGCCTTGGCGGATATACGGCTCAATGATTTTTGAGTTGGGGTGGGTTTTCGCCGTGGCGTCGCGGTTCTTTTTTTGTTCAAAAAGGTAAAGGGCGTATCCCCCGTGTCCGGCGCCGAGATATTTTTTGGCCAGAGCGCCGGCAAAATCAGGAAGAGGAGCCATTCCTTCGGAGAGCTGAACAGAGTAGCTTTGCCTTACAGCGTGGGAAAGCATTTCGATGTTGCCAGCGCGGGCGGCATCGGCGGCGGTTTTTCCCGCGGCCACGATTTGTTCAAAGTCCCTTTTAGCCTTAACATGTTCGGATGCGGTGTGGTCTTTGCCTTGCCAAACGATGAGGAGGCGGCCGGAGAGCCACTGAGGATTGAATTTGGCTTCAAGGACCGGGAGGGGGCCGGATCTCCAGACGCAGAGGCCTGTTTCCGCGATAACGGCCGGGTCCTGCCAGCCGACCCCCATGACAAACTCGGAGAGGATGCCGCTTCTAACCTGAAGGATTGCATGGGCCGCGGATCCGCCGAGGCCGGCACCCTTATGGTATGGCCAATCTGAAAGGGAGACCTTTGGGGTGATGGTGCAGTTGACGATAAAAGAACCGGGGCGGGCAAATTTTGGCACATCGAGCCAGCCTCCCGCGAAATCGACTCGCAGAGGGACTTTCTCGACGTTTTTTATGGCCGCGCGGATGAGCGTGGTGGAGATTTGTTTTTGAGCGCCGGGGCGTTTTTTAAGGACGACGAGATCAATTTTGTGTTGGGCGCAGAAGGTTTTTTTAGGGGAGATATTCTTGTCGTCATCGGTTACGGCGAGGATATCGGGGCGTTCACGCAATATATGTTTTTTGAAGTCAAAGACCGGGTGGGAGTCGGAGCTTATCAGGACATTATCGACGCAGGAGAGTTCCCGGATGACAACCAATTTGTTGTCTTCAGAGACAGCCGGTTTGCGGTGTTTAGTGATGCGCACGACCTCATCGCTTGCCACACAGACGGTGAGATGGTCTCCAAGGGCGCGGGCATCTTTAAAGAACTGGATATGACCGGCATGGAGGATGTCATAAGTTCCTGAGACGAAGACCTTTTTCATTTTTGAGATGTCTGTGAGAGCGGAGGTGGTGGTTAAGAGGGGTTGGCAGACAAAGGAGTTCAAGGCGATGCGAGTTGCGAACCTTGGTTGTTTATTTTGGCAGCGCGGGCGACGCGTTCCAGCTTGCCGCGCAACAGACCGTTGCTGGCCACCATGCGATATTGATTTGGGATGTCAAGCGGGCGATGCCAGAATTCGCCGCCGGCACATTGGACGATCAGGCCGCCGGCGGCGATGTCCCAGAGGGAGATACCCGATTCGATGTAAGCGTCGAATCGGCCGCTGGCAACATAGGCCAGACCCAGAGCGGCGGCGCCCATCATGCGGATTTTGCGAACGCGGCGAACCAGGGCGATGAAGACGGGCAGGTTTTCCAGGAGGCTGGCGTCGTTTTTTGCGAATCCGATGGAAACCATCGAATCGGCGAGGGCACGGCGACGGCTGACATGAATGGGGCGGCCATTCAAGCGGGCAGGCCCTCCGCGGATGGCGGACCAAAGCTCATCACAGAAGGGATCGAGAACGACGCCCAGGAGTGTGACCCATTGTGCGGGGGAGGGAACCCGTTGCTGCAGGGCAATGGAAACGCAGGCGTGGGGCACGCCGTAGGAGAAGTTGACGGTGCCGTCGATGGGATCGACGACCCAGCGCCACGGGGCGCCGTCGGGGCCGGCCGCGCCCTCCTCACCAAAGACGAGCGAATTGGGAAAGGCGGCGAAGAGAGTTTTCTGGATGAGTTTCTGGCAACGGACGTCCAGTTCCAGTTTGATGTCGTGGCGAGACTGCTCGTTGATGATCTTGTCGGCGCGGCGGTTGCGGAGCATCAAAGCTCCGGCGGCGCGGGCGGCGCGGATGGCGCAGGCGAGAGCGGCGGGCCGGTTGAGGTTCATTTCAGTTCCTTGACGTTGAGTTGATAAGAGTATTTGTCGAAGTAGATATTGCCGCCACGCCACTCCAATTCGCCGCGTTGGAAATCGACGTTGTCGGAGCGGAGGGTGAGTTT
Source organism: Verrucomicrobiota bacterium (assembly GCA_049517295.1). Classification (GTDB taxonomy): domain Bacteria; phylum Verrucomicrobiota; class Verrucomicrobiia; order Limisphaerales; family Palsa-1400; genus JBEKSF01. The sequence continues at coordinate 7,004 of JBEKSF010000129.1, read as the reverse complement.
GGGGGGGGCCAAGGTCTGGCAGTGGTCGCTGTTGGCGGCCATGCGATAATAATCCAGGCCGCCGAAATAGAAGTCGTGGAGTTCGCGGCGCTCGGCGGGAGTCAAGGCGGAGCAGTATTGTGTGGCGAAGAGGCCAGCCCAGGGGTCCACCGGCACCCAGCCATAGGGTTGGAGGTAAATCTCGGACCAATCGTGAATGTCCTTAGCACCGGGGAAGATGTTCCAGGCGGACTGCCATCGGGCGGGAATGCCCTGAGCGCGGCAAAGGGTGATGAAGAGGAGGGCTTCCTGGCCACAATCGCCGTAGCGATGGGAGAGGCAGTAATCGCTGAGGTCGTCCAGAGTGGAGTATTCGCGGGCGAAGCTGTATTTGATATTGCCGCCGATCCAGTCGTAAAAGGCTCTGGCCCGCAACATCGGGTTTGTTTGCCCGCCGGCCAGTTGGCGAGCCAGCGTTGTGATCTTGTCGGTAAAGACGACGTGGGGCGCCTGACGGAGGAACGGGGCCAGGGCCGGATCGCTCAAGTCGGCGGGCCGGATTTTATCGGGTTTGAGGTCAAAATAAACGCCGGAGGCGGTGTAGGCGTAAGTGATTTCGAAAGTGGCCGATCCATCCGATTGCGCGGGCTGCTCAAGGAAGACGGACCTGATTGGGCTGGTTTCCGGAGCGAGGGAAGTGAATTGGGGTGAACTGGACAATAAATTGAATTCATCCTGAAAGGGATAGCGCCGCGGAACTGGCAACCAGGCGCGGACGATTTCACCCGAGGGCGCGGCGCCCTTGGCGGCCGAGACGGTCATCGTGCAGACGAAATGATGGGGCAGGACATAGGGCGTAAGTTGCTGGAGAGCGGACTGCTTGATGGCGCGGGCAATTTCCAGGCGTCGAGTTTGCTCCGGGGCATCGTCGGTGCCGTCCAGGCGGCGGGAGTTCAACTCCGGGTATCGGAAAAACAAGTTACGGACGCTGACATCGACAAACCAAATCTGGCCGTCAATGAGCTTGGCGTCGAAACGGCCCTCGGCGATCCAGCGCTCGAATTCGGGGCGGCTGGCGTCTTTGAGCGAGGCGGAGAGTTTGTGAAACAGAGCCTCCTTGGAGAGCGAATAATCATTTTTAATGCGGTGGAGGACATCGCGCTGGAACTCCAATTGTTTTCGCTCGGCGGAGGGCAAGTTGGTGGATTGGAGGGCGGCGTCGAGGACGGCGGCGGCGAGTTTGAAATCGCCCTGGTCGCGGAGTTGGGCGGCATGATGGAGGGCGGCATAGTTGGTGGAAGCCGCGCGGGCCATCGAGCAACCGATAAACAAAACCGCAAGAATGACCTTCGTATGACGCATCACCACAGAGGAGGGTAACGAGGCGCCGGGGATTTTCGAGAACAATCGAGCGGCGGCTTGAGTGCATTTCACCTTTTCTGGCGCATCTGTGCGTTGGGAAACTTTCAACGATTGAAACGATTGAAAATTGGCAATTGAAAATTTGTCATCTGTCATATAAGCAGTGTCGCCATGACGCCCCGGGCCTCTTCCGATGACCAATGACATTCAATGGCCGATTCAATCGAGAAGTCCGGAATCCTAAAGTAATACTTTGCCAACAGGACTTACCCAAAATAGCGAAATGCGCCCGTGTGACTTTACAATGCGGCGACTGGCTTCCGGGCGTTTAGCGGGATGACGGTTGGGCTTTAAAACGTATCCACAAGAGCACGACAAGCCCAGCCGTCAGCACGAGACAGTCGGCGATGGCGCCGCTGCCGAGGTGTTTTGGAAAACAGGCCAGCGCCAGGGCGGCGATGGCCGGGCCGGTGCCGTTGCCCAGACCAATGACGGCCTCATGCATGCCGCCATGCTCGCCCTTGGTTTCGCCCACGTCCATCGAGTAGAAGAGCGATGAGTAGTAGATCAAGCCCACGGTGAGACCGAAAGCTGCTTGCGAAAGGATCAGGAGCCAAACTTGGGGAGCCAACATCATGCCTGCGAAGGAGAGAATCATCGCGGCGTAGGCCCAGGCCAGGAATCGAAAGCGGTAATGCCATCCGGTCCAAAGGCGCAAGGCGACAAAGGCGGCGGCCCGCGTGAAGAGCCAGATGGAGCAGACGATGCCGGCGTGGGTGGGATTGAGTTTCAAACCCCTGGCCAAGGTGGGCACAGTGGAGATGATGGTGTTGATGGCGAGGTAGGCCATTGGATTGGCGACCCAGGCCATTTTTAGAAATGTCCTGGGAGCGACGGGCGATTTGTAACCTTCCTTTTCCGCGTGGAGCAAGGGGAGAGGGGGAGCGGGTTGGGCGGCAGACGGGCTGGAGACGGCGCGTTCCAAGCGCAAGACCAGAAGGAGTTCCACGAGGAGGATGGCGGCGGGAAAGAGGAACATACTGCTCATGCCCCAGTGTTCGAGCATGGCGCCGCCGGTGAAAAAGGCGAAGGCGGCGGAGACGGCCCAGACAAAATTATAGATGCCGACCAACCCTTGGAGGCGTGCGGGGGGTTCACCCTCGCTGACGAGCGCTTCCATGGCCGGCCAGGTGCAACACATACCGAGAGAGCCGGTCAACGTGAAGGCAACGGCCAGCCAGAGGGATGGCGCCTGGCCGCAAGACACGAACGCCACCGCCATGACGAGCACACCGAGACGGATGCTGGTGAAATAGCCGAAACGCTGGGCGAGGCGGCCGCCAAAGAATGAGCCGCCGGCATAAACGAAGCCCAGGAATGACGCCAGCCAGAGATTTTGCAGGGCCTGAAAGTTGAATCGACTCTGCGTATAAAAATAGAGGTAGTAATAGAAATAGGTTGTGGCCAGGCTGTTGAGTCCCTCCAGAACATAGACCATGGTCTTGAGTTTTCGGGAGGTGATGCCACGATGGACGAGCGGAAGCTGCGGCATGTTGATATTTATTCCTTCACGGGCGGAAAAAGTGCCCGCTGGGCGGCGGTCTGTCCAGCGTGTACAAAGCGATTTGAACGAGACCGGCGAAGTGCTACCTTGGCTGAGAAAGGACAGAAAATGAGCAACAGGACCAAAACCCGGAGCGAGGCAAAGGCCGAGGCGCCGACGCCAGGCGCCAAGCCCGCGAGAGCTGAGGGACAATAAGACGCGTGCTTTTCGAGCGACTGAGAAGAATAGGAAGGGCAGTTCAACACGCGAAGCGGTTCCGCGCGATCGTCGGCGTTTTTCTCAAGTACGGCTACGAAGATTTGGCGTTGCGGCTGGCGTTGCCCGGCCCATTACGGCTGCCGTTTGGCAAAGGGCGGGAGGCGAGGGAGGAGATTTCGAGCCTGTCCGGCCCGCAACGGTTGCGGCGTGCGTTCGAGGAGCTAGGGCCGACATTTGTGAAGCTTGGGCAGTTGCTTGCGACGCGGAGCCATTTGCTGCCGCCAGCCTTTGCGGAGGAACTGGCCAAGCTGCACGACCAAGTGCCACCGATACCTTTTGAGCAGGTGCGGGCGGTGTTGACGGCGGAAATGAAACGGCCGTTAGAGGAATGCTTTTTGTCCATTGAGGAAACGCCGATCGGGTCGGCGTCAATTGCGCAAGTGCATCGGGCGGTGCGGGCCAACGGTGAGAAATGCGTGATTAAAGTGCAGCGGCCTGGGATCGAGAAGACGGTGCGTGTGGACCTGGAGATCATGGCGCAACTGGCGGGACTGCTGGAGAACCACACGGAGGACTGGCGGGTGCATCAGCCGACGGCGGTGGTGGCACAATTCACCCGGCAAATGGAGCAGGAGCTGGATTTTGGGGCGGAGGCGGCGCACGTGGAGCGGTTCTCGCATCAGTTCGCCGGCGAACCGACCATCTATGTGCCGAGGGTGTATTCGGACACCTCAACGCATCGGGTGTTGACGATGGAACTGATCGAGGCGGTGAAGGCCTCGAACATCGAGCAACTGGAGGCGGCGGGGCTGGACCGGCGGGTGATCGGCACGCGGATCACCGACCTTGTGATGAAGCAGATATTCGTGCATGGCTTTTTCCACGCGGACCCGCATCCGGGCAACATTCACATTCTGCCGGGCAACGTGATCTGCTTTTTGGATTTTGGGATGATGGGGTTTTTGGACGAGCAAACGCGGGACACGTTTGCGAAATTTGTGACGGGCATCGCATTGAGGAACGAAGCGGCGACGGCGGCGGCGCTGCTCAAGCTGGCGCACGCGGAACTGGACCCGCCCCGGCAAGGGTTCGAGGCGGACGTGGCGGAATTCATGCACCGGTATTTTTACCGGCCATTGGGGCAGATGGTGTTTGGCCAGCTTGTGAGGCAGCTTTTCTATTTGACGGCGCGCTATCGATTGACGCTGCCGCCGGATTTGTCGATTATGCTCAAGGCGCTGGCATTGATGGAAGGATTGGTCAGCCAACTAGACCCCGGGCACGACATCGTGGCGCAGGCACGGCCGTTCATGCGAGAAGTGCAACTGAAACATTTAAGCCCGCGGCGGCTGGGGCGGCAGTGGCTGGAGTTCGGCGAGGAGGTCGGGGTGTTTTTGCGGGACCTGCCGTTGGAAACGCGGCGGCTGATGGCGCAGATCAAAGAGGGCCGGGCGCGGTTGCAAGTGCATCATCAAGGGTTGGAATCGCTGATCAACACGCTGGAGCGGATAGTCAACCGGCTGGCCTTCGCGCTGGTGCTCTCGGCGCTGGTGATCGCCTCGGCGGTGATCGTCCACGCGCGGGTGCCGCCGATGTGGCACGACGTGTCGGTGATCGGCATTTTGGGCTATCTGCTGGCGGGGTTGATGGGATTCTGGCTGTTGATCGCGATGCTGCGGCACGGGAAGATGTGAAGCGTCATGTTCAAGACAAGGCCGGCTGGCCGGCGGGGAGAGCGGCGGAGACGCGGCGCCAGACTTCGCTGAAATTGACGGTGGCGCCCAGTTCACGCAGAAGGTAGATGAGACCCTGGTCAGCACGAACGAGGAATGCGAATTCGGGATTGATCAGTTTATCTTGCAAGATGCGCTTCCAGTGATCGATGCCGATTTGCTTTAATTTGGCCAGCAATTTGGAGTCGGCGCTGTAATCAACTATTAGGTCCGCCGTGGAGCCTTGCGGGTAAACAACGTCGGCCCATCGTTCGAGGAAGGGGAGCGTGCGGCGGGCGCGGGCGTAGGGCACACGCGGTCCATAGACAAGGGAGAGAAAGCGCCGGGCGGCGGCTTCGCTTTCGCGCCAGGCGCGTTGTTGGTAGCCGCGGCGCAGTTCCGCCTGGTCGAAAGAAATACGTTTGACGCAGCCGAAATCAACCAAGCCGATGGAGCCGTCGGGCTGGAAGAGATAATTACCCGGATGATGGTCGGCGTGCAGGGCTTTGAGCCGTTCAAGTTGTGTCTCGAACATTTCGAGCAAGCGGAAAGCAATCATGTCGCGAAAGTCTTGAGGAGGTTTACGGCGGAGCAGATCGGCAAACGTTTCGCCTTCGATAAAAGACATCGTGAGCACACGGTCTGTGGACAACTCACGGTGAACGGTTGGGATGGTCAGGTAAGAGAGTCCGCTCAATCCATTGCGAAAGAAATCCAGGTTGTCGGCCTCATGGACGTAATCGGTTTCCTCAAGGAGGCCGCGCTGGATTTCGTCCAACAACGCGGCCGGAATATGGCCGGTCAATTGAGTCGGGAGAGTGGCAGAGCGAAGGAGCTTGAAATCGTTTTCGATGGCGGAGCGAATGGCGGGGTATTGGATTTTGACGGCCACCTTTCGACCGGAGCGTGTGACGGCGCGATGGACCTGGCCCAAGGAGGCGGCGGCAAAGGGTTCGGGATCAAAGTGGCGGAACAGATCTTCCGGGAACTTGCCGAGGGCGGACTTAAACTGAGCGCGAGCCAGGGTGGGGTGCATGCCCGGGGCCTGCATTTGCAAAAGAGCCAGTTCGCGCAGGGTTTCCTCCGGCAGGATGTCCGTTTGCATGCTCAGCATTTGGCCGAGCTTCATGACCGGGCCCTTGAGGGCGCCCAATTCCTGGCGGACGCGGCGGGAGGCCTTTTGTTGGAAGCGAAGTTGTCGTTGCGGTTGTTGAGCTTCGCCCAGGAAAAGGTTCTGAGCCTGATAGCTGAGATAGCTGCCGACCAAACTGAAGCCCAGTTTTCCGATGCGGAAACCACGGCCCACGGTGCTGGTGTTTTGGCTGCCGTTCACCAGTCCCACCCGCCCTTCCTGAGGACGTGGGCACCCAGTTTGAGGCAGCGATCCAGCAGGGCGAGGGTTTGTTCCTTGCCGCGGGAGCAATCCTGGAGCCAGTAGGTGATCATGGCCGAATGAAAGAGGCCGAAGGCGTAAGCACCGAAATCGCCGACGCGCGGGATTTCACCCGCGGCTTCGGCTTGGGCGAGGATGCCGCGGATGAATTGCAAGTAGCGCAAATTGCGCTCCTGGGATTGGAGGCTCCACGGGCTGAGCTTGGAGGCGGGCGCCAAGGCGCGCAAATAGACGGCGCCAATGAACTCTTCATAAGGGGCCAGGCGATCCAGAAAGCGTTGGATGATGGCAAAGAGTTTCTCGGCCAGCGAGGCGCGCTTGATGCGACTGTCGCGGTCGTACCATTGGATAATGGCGGCTTGCTCTTGTTCGAAGAAGTAAAGCGCCAGGTCTTCCTTGGTCTGGAAGTAGTTGAAGAGGGTGCCTTCGGCGATGCCGGCTTTTTTGGAAATGGCTTTGGTGGTGGTGCGGTAGAAGCCTTTCCGGGCGAATAATTCCAGCGCGGCAGCCAAAATGGCGCGCTTGGTGTTTTCTTTGTTCTCGACACGTTTTCCGCGTGTTGCAGGGCGACTGGCGGGTGTTTTCGGTTTCATATCAAAACATGAGTAAACTCATGTTTGCAAGATGCGCTCCAGCACGGGCGCTGTCAATGGAAAAATGAGCGCACTCATCTTTTGGGGTGTGAGACAAAATCTTCAGGTGACGAAAAAGGGTCCCCTCTCTCCGGCTCTCTCCCCGCACGCGGGGAGAGAGGGCAAACGTGGCCCCAAAGGAGTTTATTGGGTCGCATATACTT
>JBEKSF010000128.1:0-18202 GCA_049517295.1 Verrucomicrobiota bacterium | reverse complement strand
ATATGAGGGAGGCCCTTACTCAATCGCGCAATGGAACGGGAGCAGTTGGTCGGCGCTGGGTTCGGGGATGAACAACCAGGTGAATGCGCTGGCGGTGTCCGGCGGCACGTTGTATGCCGGAGGCTCCTTCACCTATACTTTGGATTACAGCGTCCCGCTTAATCACATCGCGCAATGGAACGGGAGCAGTTGGTCGGCGCTGGGTTCGGGGATGAACTACCAGGTGAATGCGCTGGCGGTGTCCGGCGGCACGTTGTATGCCGGAGGTCGGTTCACGACGGCGGGCGGCAACTCGGCCAATTCCATCGCGCAATGGAACGGGAGCAGTTGGTCGCCTCTCGGTTCGGGGATGAACGGGGAGGTGTCTGCGCTGGCGGTGTCCGGCGGCACGTTGTATGCCGGAGGCTGGTTCACGACGGCGGGCACCAACGCATCCGCCTACGCGGCGGAGGCCATGCTGGGCGGAGCACCTTTTTCCCTTGCGATTGTCACCACCAACACTGCCTTTGGTTTCACCAATGGAGCCTTTGGTTTCAACGTCTCTGGCCCGGCCGGATACAACGCCGTCATTGAGGCCAGCACGGACCTGCAAACCTGGATTCCACTGCAAACCAATCTCCTCGGCGGCGGTCCGCTCTATTTCTCCGACGCGGCTGCGAATCAGCAGCGTTTCTATCGCGCAGTTCTGTTGCCATGAGTTCCTCCTTCAAGCGCCGATTCCATCCCAACGATGCCATTGCAAACCAAGGTCAAAGCGAAAAACTCATCCTCCGCTGTCGCCCGCGGGCCGCTGTTTTCTGCCAGCCACTCTTCCCCATCCCCTTTTAATGCCATCTCCGTCTGCTCGGCAGTGCTATCCCGAAAAGTCGTGCAATTAAAACAAAATTCTTGCCACAAAGGAACGCAAAGAGCACAAGGACAGGAGTTTATATTCTTCAGTTTTTGTGATCTTTGCGATCTTTCGTGGCAATTCATCTTTGGTTGCGGCTTGCCGCGCTGTGCTCTTTTGCGGCCATTCCCCGCCCCAAAAAAAATCTCCAAAAATTCCGCGCTTTTTCCCCCAGTCGGTTTTTCCCCCTCGTGGAAATATGATCAACTCCGGCGCGTGAGCACCAATTTGCCCATCGCTCTGGCAGATCGCCGAGCCGAAACTGCTGCTTGTCCGCCAAAGCCTTGGCGGCGGCGGATGATCAACTCCTGCGCGTGAAGGCATGGATGATGCCCTTATTGGGAATATCGCGGGTCGATCAAGCAGGCGCCCAAAACGCCCGCGCCACTCTTTTCCGTCCCCTTCTTCCCGGCGCGTCGCTATTGGCAATTTCCCCATATAGAGTTGAAGAGATTCAACCCGCCGGCCCGCCGCCCAACGCCTCCTCCTTCTCCTCAACTCCCCGCTTTGCGCTCATCACCGTGCGCCGCACCCCGTGCCGTATATGTTCCATCCTTCTCTCGTTCAACGCCTTGCGTCCATCGCGCCCGTCGCGGAAGACCTCCAGTCCCATATTCCGCGAAAATAAGAGACTCTTATCCATTCGCGTCAGCATTAGGACAACTGTTAAACTATTAACACTATTTTTTTCTTTTCCCTCATTTTATGAACGACAGACCCCGTTTCCCTTTCCCTTTCCCCCGTCCGCGCTCCAATTACAATTGACAAATTTTCAATGGCCAATTTTCAATGCCGATTCTCTTTCCTCCTCTGTTGCCTCCGTTCGCTCCTGTTCAAGGTTTTTAGTGCCATCTCCGTCTGCTTGTCGCAAACGGCCGGGGCGCTCTTTATTCTGGCAAGCCCCAAAGCGGCGCGTTATGTTGGGGACGTGAATATGCTGCCCCGGCCGGAGGTCATCCTGACCCACGAGAGCGATCTGGATGGGTTGGTCGCAGGCTTGCTGATGCAACGCCTGGCCAAACGCCTTTTTGGCGCCGACGTCCCGCTGGAGGCCTATCATTACAACAATTGGCGCCTGCGCGAGCCGCGGGAAAAATCGGGCTGGATCTGCGACTTGAGTTTCGAACCGCGGTTGGACAAGGCGGACTGGGTGGTGATCGATCATCACGCCATCGACGCGCGCCCAAAAAACGGCCTGCTCATCCATGACCTGGGCAAGTCCGCCGGCCTGCTCTGCTATGAACTGTGCCGGGAGAATGGGCTGGGCTCGCCGGCATTGGATCGGCTGGTGCATCTGAACAACGTGGCCGATTTGTTCCTGGTTGAGGACCCGGACTTCGTGCTGGCCAACGACTACGGGAACCTGGTCAAGACCTACCAGTTTTGGAATTTGCTGGCGCTGATCGACGGACAATTGGAACGGCTGCTGGACCACCCGCTGCTGCAAGTCATGGAAGTCAAACGGCGGATCGAAGACCCGATGGGCTATGAATGGAGCAAGGCCAACGTGCTGGAAATCAGTCCCACCGTCGGCTATGTCGATACGGTGGTGGGCAACACCAATTTGATCGTCCATCAACTGCTGGAGAAGCACGCGACCAAGTTCCCCGTGCTGCTGACCCTCTTCCGCAAGGCCAACAGCACGGTGGTGGTCAGTTTGCGCAGCCGCAACGGCGAGGCCTTGAAAGTGGCCGAAAGACTGCAAGGGGGCGGCCACGCCAACGCGTGCGGCGCCACACTGCCCCGCTCTGTCAAGAATATCCCGGACGCCCTGGCCTACCTCCGCGCGGCCCTGGATCCGGCGCCGAAGAAGGACGCGCCGCTCAACAGCCTGGAGAACCTGTTCGACGGCCTGGACGCCAGGAAATAGGGCGGGCGCTCACAATCGCAGGTGCGCCCACAAATCGGCGGGCGCGAGTTTCATATTGACAAAAAACGGCCCGAATTCGGCGTAGCGCGCGCTGACTTCGTCGAACCGCATCTCATAGACAATCTCCTTGAGCGCATCGACCTGGTGGGCCATCAGCGTGACGCCCCATTCCCAGTCGTCCAGGCCGGTGGAGCCGGTGATGAGCTGGGAGACGCGGCCCGAGAATTTGCGGCCCACGCGGGCGTGGCCCCCCATGAGTTTTCTGCGCGTGACAAAATCCAGCAGATACCAATTGTCGGCGCCCTGGCGCCGTTTGCTCATGGGGTAGAAGCCCATGACTTCCCAATCGGGCAGTTCGGGGTAAAGGCGGTATCGCGCATATTGCTCGCGGCGCGCGCTCAGTTCGGCCATCCGGTTCCGGAATTCCTCCGACTCCGGGTTGAGTTTTTCCTGTTCCACAAGCTGGCGGCGGTCGTCCTCCTCCGTCGCCATGTATTCGGTCAACTCTGTCACGCTGAGGTACGAGAACACCCTTTGCAGCAGCGCCGGCGGGAAGCAGGCCTCCAGGTCGCGATGCATTTGCGCGATTTCCTCCAATCCGGCCGCCAGAAGGAAAAAGGCGAAATCGGCCTTGGCGCCGACGTTGGCGTAAGTGGTCAGGCGCGGATGGGACGGGTTGGCGTTGGCCGCGCACAACTGTTCCAGACGGGCGCGGCATTGCCCGGATTCTCCGGCCGGCAGGCGCGCCCAGCGCTCGCGATCAGCCCGGTAAAACAGGTGCATGGCGTGGATGCCGCGATCCAGTTTAATCGGGGGCAGATTGGGCATGGGCTATTCGACTTGCAGGATTTGATCCAGCAACTGCGGCAGATGGCCGGCCACCGCGGCGTGGCCGGCTAAAAGGTTGACGCCCGCCTCCTTGGCGCGGGCCTGTGTGGCGGCGTCGTGGGAAGGCGAATACGCCAGCACGGGGAGATGCTGGGTGGCGGGGTTTGCCTTGAGTTTTGCGATGGCGTCGCAGGCCTCGCCCGCGGGCCACAATTCGGCGATGACGACCAGCGGTTTTTCCCGTTCGCAGGCCGGCGGCAGGAGGGCCGCCCTGTTAAACGCCTGCACGCGATAGCCCAAGTCCTGCAACTGGACAGCCAACTGACTGCCCGGCAGCAAATTCGAGTAATACACCAGCGCCAGAGGCTTGCTCATGCCAACCACAGTGACGCAGCCAGCGGAAAATTGCAAAAGTTTTCCGTCCACGGACATCCCGGTGCTTGGGGACGATCTTGCGGGGGCCGGCCGCCGCCGTAGCGCCGTAGGCGCGGCCTATTTGTAGAAACCGGGCCAAAGAATATTTTCAAGCTCCGTCAGGAAGCGCCATCTTCCGCGCAGGGCAAACAGCTCACACGCAAGTTCCTGACGATGCCGCCCCTGACGGGGCTTATCATTCCTTTGGGTTCGGGTTCTACAGCGAAACTGCGCCTACGGCGCGGGCTTCAACGTTGAAAGCTATGTTTGGGTTCGGGTTCCACAGGACCGGCGAGCTCAACGGCTTGCTATCCGACTCTGCTCGTTTTACAGTGCCGCTGACGGATTATGGACAACGCTCGATTTTCCCCACGAATCGGCCACATTGGCCGCATGGTGTTGGCGGCGGTTTGAAATGGAGATGGATGGGAAGGACGCCGTTCGGAGCGACTGGAATCTGTGTTTCAATAACCGAACTGCCGGGTGTATAATGAAAGCTGGTTATGAGCGCGATTGGAATCCTCTCAAGGCGGCTGGTTTTTGCCGCATGTTTTGTTGTGCTGCTTGGAAATGGTTGTGGTTGCAGTCATACCTCGATTGGAAAACACATCAACCATCTGATCGACGACACAAAACGACAGATCAAACCTGCGGATATACAGGCAGCTTTGAGCCCGTTCTTTTCGGTGCAAGCGACCAGCCACAGTTTCCCCAACGAGATTACGACGGATTTGCCGGACCAAATTCGTTCGCTCCCCATTTTCGCTGATAATCCAGATGGCATTATGGTTTTTTTAGATAGCAGCAATAGTCTGACGCTGATGGTTGGCAGCGGCTTTGGTCATTGGGGCATGGTCGTAATCCGTCCCGGCTCACGGGAGACCTATCCGGGCAACGACCAGACCACCTCCTTCCCTTGGGATGACGGCGTGTTTTTCTTTTCTCAGTACAGATGAAAGAGCCACTCAATTCGCTAAATATGAACCGCCGCCACCGATTCAGATTCAAGGAACTTGACGTTTTTGAGCGTTGGATTCAATGCCAACGCCTGTTGCTGGCGCCGGCTGATGAGCAGGATTGTTAAAATCGACGCACATGGACACGGTTTTCGAGTCAATTCCATTTGTGGCGGCGATTGCACTTTTGGTCACTGGTGTTCTCAGGCTTAGGCGTTTTCTTTTCATCTCGTCGTTCATAGTGCTTCTCATGGCTTGTATTTTCGCCCTCGCCAACGATGGCAGTTCTGCGGCATTCAGTTTTATCGGCAACTTCGTCTTACTTTTTGGCCTCGCTTGTGCTGGATTGAGTTCTCGGCTTAAGCCAGGCAGTTTCATTTCGCGCGGCGGTCTTGGTGCCATTGGAGCGCTTTTATTTTTTATCGGTTTACTTGGCACGATGCTCATATGAGAGGCACGTTCAACAAATCGCCGGTGCCCGCAGATATGATGAAATTGAGAAGGCTGACGTGGACGAGATAGAACTGGGGCGAGGCGCAACGCCGGTGCTTGGATTGGGCGAAGTATTATCCCGGTGCTTGGGGACGATCTTGCGCGGGCCGGCCGCCGCCGTAGCGCCGTAGGCGCGGCCTATTTGTAGAAACCGGGTCGAAGTAGATTTTGAAGCTCCGTCAGGAAGCGGCATCTTCCGCGCAGGGCAAACAGCTCACACGCAAGTTCCTGACGATGCCGCCCCTGACGGGGCTTATCATTCCTTTGGGTTTGGGTTCTACAGCGATACCGCGCCAACGGCGCTGGGCTTCAAGGTTGGACGACTCAGGCGTCGATGCCGTAGGTCTTGATTTTGTTGTAGAGGGTCTGGCGGCCGATGCCCAGGCGCTTGGCGGTTTCCAGTTTGTTGCCGCCGGTGTCCTTGAGCATCTGGAGGATGGCGTTGCGCTCCATGGCTTCCATCAGCGTCAGGTCGGGCGACTCCGCGGAGCGGGCGGTGGCCGAGACGGAAAGGTCTTTTAAGTCAATAACACTTCCATCGCACATCAGGACGGCGCGCTGGATTTCGTTTTGGAGCTGGCGCACGTTGCCCGGCCAATCGTGGGCGGTGAGGGTTTCGGCCGCGGCGCTGGAAAAGCCGCTGATGTTGCGGCCGGCCTGGGCGTCGTAGCGTTTCAAAAAAGCCGTGGCCAGCGGGAGGATGTCCTCACGGCGCTCGCGCAAGGGGGGCAGATGAACGGAGATGGTGCTGATGCGGTAGTAGAGGTCCTCGCGGAGTTTGCCCGACTTGATCGCGTCCTCGGTCCCGCGGTTGGTGGAGGCAATGATGCGGCAATCGGTCTTGTAGCTGGTGCGGCCGCCGACCGGGCGCACTTCCTTCTCCTGGAGGACGCGCAGGAGCTTGCTTTGGGTGTCAATGGGCATCTCGGAGATTTCGTCCAACAGCAGGGTGCCGCTCTCGGCCTGACGGAACAATCCCTCGCGGTCGGCGCTGGCGCCGGTGAAGGCGCCCTTGACCGAGCCGAACAACTCGCTTTCGATCAATTCGCGCGGAAGAGCCGCGCAGTTGATTTTGATGAGGGGCCCTTTGTTGCGGGGGCTGAGGCGGTGGATCAGATCGGCAATGACCTCCTTGCCGGTGCCGCTTTCGCCGGTTATCAAAATGGAGACGTCGCTGGGGGCGACCCGTTCGATCTGGCGCACGACATCCTTCATGCTGGGGCTTAGGAAGATGGGAGGGGCGCCGCTCAAGGCCAGTTCCTTGCGCAGGGAACTGGCCTCCTGGTTGAGCCGCCGATGCTCCAAGGCCCTCTCCACATGCAACAATAGAATCTTCGGGTCGAATGGTTTGCTTTGGAAATGGTAAGCGCCCCGTTTGGTGGCCTCGACGGCCTTGTCGTAGGTGGCGTGGCCGGTGAGCACGATGATTTCGGCGTCGGGCCATTGCTTTTTGATCTGGGGCAGCAATTCCAGACCGTCACCGTCCGGCAGGACCAGGTCCAGCAGGATGACATCAGGCTCGGATTCGGTGAAGGAAGCCCGCAGTTCGGCCGCGCTGGATTTGGGGAGAGGTTCATGGCCGGCGCGCTGCAAGATGGTTGCGATCAACTCGCGCACTTCCTCGGTATCATCGACCACCATGATTTTTGCTTTCATATATATTTATGGGCGGCGGCGCCCGCAGGCGTCGATAAAGCTGGTGAATAATCGTAAAAAGACCGGGTTGCTGTCAATGAGACGCTCCGGGTGAAATTGCACGGCCAGCAGAAAGGGCATTCCGTCGGGCTGCTTCAATTCGACCGCCTCGATGATGCCATCGGGGCTTTGGGCCACCGCCCGCAAAGGATCGGCCAGCAGGCCGATGGCCTGGTGATGTGTGCTGTTGACAGCCAGGGAACGCAGGCCGGTGATTTTGCCCAGAAGCGAATCGGGTGCAATGGACACGTCGTGAACTGGCTCCATTTTGCGGTCCATCCGGCGGTGATTCAGGGCGTTGGGCAAAAGGGAGGCAATATCGACCACCAGCGTGCCGCCCAGGGCGACGTTGAGCATTTGGTGCCCGCGGCAGATGCCGAAAAGCGGCTTGTGGCGCTTAAGAACCTGCGCTATCAACTCCGTCTCCCAAAGATCCCTTTCTGGTTCCAGCGGCCCGACGGTTTTGGCCAGAGCGTCGGGCAAATCCGTGGCGTAAAGCCTGGGGTCAATATCATCCCCGCCTGTCATCAGCACGCCATCGCAGCGATCCAGCGCCTCGCTGATGACCGTCTTGGAGGTCGTGGCCGGAAAGACCTGGGGCAACCCGCCCGCATCAATGACGGCGTCAGTATAGCGATTGGAGAGGCTGATTGAGAAGTCGGCGAACTCGGCGCCTTTGCGTTCGGTGCTGGGCGTGACCAAAATGGCGGGCCGGGAAGTCATGGCAGTTTCAGTCTTAGAGCGGCGTGCCTGGAAAGCGCTCGAGGATGCTCCGGCGCAGCCGGGCTTCCTCCTCCGGCCGGAGAAGGCGGCGGTTGATGCGGCGGTGGACCGAATCGAGCAAGGCCAGCCAATCCTCCAGCGGCGGGTTTTGGACGCGCTGCCACTGGTCGAATCGCTTTTCGCGCTGGAAGAAAAGCCACTGTTTGCCCACGTGCTGGGCGTAACATTGTAGGGAAAGGCCTTCCTGGCTCTGGCGTTTCCAACTGATCTCGGCTTTTGGCATTATACATCATCGGGCACATCAACGCTGGCGACCGCGATCGCGGCGATGCCTTCCTGGCGCCCGACAAAGCCCAAGGCCTCGTTGGTGGTGGCCTTGATGCCGACCTTGCCGGGACTGATGCCCAGCGCCTGCGCGATATTGGATTTCATGGCCTGGGCGTGTGGCATCAGCCTCGGCTCTTGCGCCAGGATAGTGGCATCGACGTTGACGATGCGACCGCTGTGGAGAGTAACACGCCGCGCGGCCTCTTGCAAAAAAACTTTGCTGGCCGCTCCGCGCCAGCGGGGGTCGGTATTGGGAAAAAATGTCCCGATGTCACCCTCTCCCAGCGCGCCAAGCACCGCGTCGCAGACAGCGTGCATCAGGGCGTCGGCATCCGAGTGCCCGTCCAGCCCCTTGGTGTGGGGGATGACCACGCCGCCAAGGACCAACTTGCGGCCCTCCACCAGCGGATGAACATCGTAACCAATGCCGACATGAACCATCGCCGGTCAATATAGGGACGCGCGGGCGGCCAACCAAGCAATTTGTCGCGTCTGGCGGCATGGCGGCGCGTTTCATTTTTTTGGCAAGTTCTGTTGACGGAGCAGCTTCCTCGCAAAAAGCGATGATGATTGCAATGGCGGCCCCGAGCGGCCAATCTGCGGTCGGCAGAATTGTCAAGCGCGTGCGAAAATCACGTCTTTATATGAAAATGAAACTGATTTCCACGACGATAAGTGCGCTGGCCACTGTTCTCGTGCCGATCATGCCGGCGCAGGCCGCCGATTCGAGCGCGAGCAGCGTTGATTTCCGTTACTCACCGCCGGAATGGCAGACGGCCATCTGCCTTCCGGACGATCCCCAAAAGTCGCTTGTCGATCGTAGCGGCGAGTTGCTCTACCACTATGGCCAGGGCGGCCGCGAATTTGCGACCCGCATCGGCGTCGAGGTGGCACCTGGCTCGGCCTGGCGGGAACAGGAGTTGTTCTCGCCGCGTGTGCCCATCGTGCAAACGCACTTTGCTGTCGGCGGCCTGGAAATCCTCGAGGACACCTTCGCCGTTGCCGATTTGCCGCAAACCAACGCCCCGGCGGCTGCCTTGCCGCACCCGGACACCTCCAGCCCCGGCGGCCCGCCGCGCAATGACTTGATGCTTGTTCACTTGACCAATAGCAGCAGCGCGGCCCTCACCCTGCGGCCCCGGCTTATTGTGGATACGACCTTGCCATTCGCCTTTCATCTTGAGACGCAACAGGCGCAAGTAAACGATCACGAGACAATCACGACGTCGTTGCGGATGACCGGCCTTGCGGAAGAGCATCAGTCGCGGCGCGCGATTCAACTTGAGGCCCTGACCGTGCCCGCGGGCCAAAGCGCCACCTTCTTTGTGCTCTATAGCGGCGGCGGTTCGATCCTCATCCAACCGGCCACGGTCGAACAGTCCGTGGCCTGCCGCCGGCGCGCGATCGCCTATTGGGAAACGGCGCCGCTCCCTTATGGCCGTGTCCAGGTGCCCGACGCTGGCATTCAAGCTTTGGTCGATTCCTCCATCCGCAACATCTGGCAGGCGCGCGAAATCAAAAAGGGCGCGGCGGTGTTCCAGGTTGGGCCGACGTGTTATCGCGGTCTATGGATTGTCGATGGGGCATTTCTCCTCGAAGCGGCGGCAATGCTCGGCGAAGGCAGGGACGCCCGCAATGGGGTGGCCTACGAACTCACTTATCAGCAACCCGATGGCCGCATCCAGGTGCTGCCCAATTACTCCAAGGAAAACGGCATCGTTCTCTGGACATGCCTTCGCCATGCCCAACTGACCCAGGACAAAGCCTGGCTTGAATCGATCTGGCCCAAGCTGGAGCGCATCGCCGGATACATCAAATCCCTGCGCCAGCAGACCTTGACCAACGCCTCGCCGCTCGACGACGGCTTGGTTCCCGCCGGCTTTCCCGACGGTGGCATCGGCGGCGTCATTGATGAATACACGAATCCCTATTGGAACCTGGCGGGCTTGCGAGCCTTCATCCAGGGAGCGCGTTGGCTCGGCAAAGACGAAACGGCGGCGGCTTGGCAGAGCGAATATGATGATTTCATGGCTGCGTTTCGGCGCGCCGCCAAGCGCGATATGAAGACCGACCCCCACGGCAACGCCTACCTGCCCATCCGCATGGACGGCCAGGACTTGCCCCAACGCGCGCAGTGGGCCTTCTGCCACGCCGTTTATCCGGGCCAGATTTTCGCAACGAACGACACCCTGGTCGCCGGCAACATGGCGATGCTGCAAGCCACCGAGCGTGAAGGCATGGTCTATGGCACTGGCTGGGATGCGACCGGTATATGGAATTACTTCGCCTCGTTTTACGCGCACGCCTGGCTTTGGGAAGGCAACGGACCGAAGGCGGCGCAAGTGCTCACCGCTTTTGCCAACCATGCCGCGCCAACGCTCGTTTGGCGCGAGGAGCAGTCGTTGCTCGGCCACAAGTTCACCAAAGTCGGCGATATGCCGCACAATTGGGCCAGCGCCGAGTTTATCCGCCTGACAATTCATCTGCTGGAGTTGGACCGCGGGGACGAACTCCATCTGCTCGAAGGCCTGCCGCGCGACTGGCTTGGCCCGGGCAAGGAGACACAACTGAACGGCGTGGCCACGCCTTTCGGCCCTCTCTACATGACCATGCGGGCTGACGACCTGGGCAACTCAGTCTCTCTCTCGGTCAAACCCGTGGCCGCAAATTGCAAGGCGATCGTTGTGCATCTTCCCTATGGCCGCACGATGCGGCTTTCCCCGCAAAAAGGCGGCGCCATCACATTCCCGGTGGGAAAAAGCCTCGAGGGCCGCCCGGTCGAACCGTCGAGCCGGCCATGAAAACCACCTTTCTTCCGTGGACATCATGGCGCCATTGCTGAGATAACAAATGACAAATTCTCAATGACCAAACTTCAATCGCTGGGTCTCCTCTTCATAATAACCTTGTCTCAACGCATTGCTGCTCTTACACAGCCACCCATGATTTTACCGTTGTCTTGTTTCCGGCTTGGATTGGCGTTCTTGCTTTGCGGCGGCAGCCTGGCGCGCGGGGCTGACGTGTTGGGCGCCTTTTCCGGACAATGTGATGTCGGAGACGTCCGGCACGAGGGCGGAGCGCGCTTCGAAACCTCGCGAGACTGCTACATTGTTTCCGGGAGCGGAAGCAATATGTGGTTCGCCAATGATGCCTTCCATTTTGTCTGGAAGAAAATCTCTGGCGACGCGCGCGTGACGGCGGATATTCGTGTTCTTGACACCGACGGCGCTCCGCATCGCAAGGCCTGCCTGCTCATTCGCCAATCCCTGGCGCCGGATTCCCTCTACGCGGACGCCGCTCTGCACGGCAACGGCCTGACTTCCCTCCAATATCGCGAAAGCAATGGCGCGCCCACCCGCGAAATCCAGGCCAATGTTTCCGCGCCGCCTCGCCTTGCCATCGAAAAGCGCGGCGACTACGTCTTCATGTCCGTGGCCGCAACTGCGGAGCCGTTGCACCCAGCGGGCGGGGCCTTTCGCGTAAGCCTTGAAGACCCCTATTATGTCGGTCTGGGTGTTTGTGCGCATGACGCCGATGCCGTCGCCACGGCTGAATTCTCCCATGTTGAAGTAACGCCGCTGCGGCCGGTTTCCGGCGCGCCCTCCCACGGCGGCAGCACCTTGGAAGTCGTGGACATCCGCTCCAAAGACCGGCGCGCCATATATTATACGACCAATCTTATCGAAGCGCCCAACTGGACGCATGACGGCAAGGAGTTCATCTTCAACCGCGATGGTCTTCTCTGGCGGCTGCCCGTGGCCGGGGGCCGTCCGGAAATGATTGACACCGGCTTCGCCCATCATTGCGACAACGATCACGGCCTCTCCCCGGACGGAACTCAATTGGCCTTCAGCGACCAAACCCAGAACGGCAAATGGTTGATTTATTTGCTCCCCCTTGCCGGCGGCGCCCCGCGCCCCATCACCACCGCCGCCCCTTCCTATTGGCACGGCTGGTCCCCCGACGGCCAGATGCTGGCCTTCTGCGGCGAGCGCCACGGCAGCTATGACGTCTATACCATCCCCATAACTGGCGGTGAGGAAAAACGCCTCACGACCTCCCGCGCCTTTAATGACAGCCCGGACTATTCGCCCGACGGCCGCTTTATTTACTTCAATTCCGTCGCCAGCGGCCGGATGCAGATTTGGCGGATGAAACCCGACGGCGCCGCTCAGGAACAGGTTACTTCCGACGATTTCCACAACTGGTTCCCCCATCCCTCGCCTGACGGCCAGTGGATCGTTTTCCTCTCCTATCCCAAAAAGGTAACGCGCCACCCGCCGGACAAGGACGTGATGCTGCGCCTGATGCCGGCGGCGGGTGGCAACATCGACGTGCTGGCAAAACTCTTCGGCGGACAAGGCACCATCAACGTCCCCTCATGGTCGCCCGACAGCACGCAAGTGGCCTTCGTCAGTTACATTCCCCGCTATTAACGGCCTCATATTCATTAAAGCCCGGTAATACATTAAGAACCAAAAAGCTCTTCCAAAAACGTCATTGGTTCCTTCCCTGGTCCGGCGCGGACAATGAATTCCCCGACTCAAAACGCCATTCGTCCGCCGCGTGCGGATCGTAGGTGAACGTATAATGGAAGTTCGTTGTCGTTCCCCACAGGAAAAACTTGTCGGGATTATTTGTCAAGTCGAGCATCCACTCATCCGGCGTCGGCGCAAGCCGGCTCCTCAACACCCCCAACCCGATGGCAAAGACCACCCAAAAGACGGCCCCATTGACCCACCGCCGCGCTTGTGGCTGAGATCGCATTCACAGAATGGACACCGCCCCCGCCAGATTTGTGTTTGAATTAACTCCCCTCGCCAATTGCTTAAGCGGAATTCTCGGGATCAATGTGCGTGCGGGTGGGAATGGCTCAACCTAATCGCTTGCAACCCAAGCGCCAAGCAGGCACGATGTTGCCCCAGAGATGGAATCCATACCGCCACCCATCCACGAACCCAAGCCGATTAGCCGCCGGCGCTGGTGGATTCATCTCATCCTTGTCAGCTCTTATATGTTCGTCGCGGCAACCGTTGGATTGGCCCGCAACAAGTCACATCATCCGATGCTTTCCCACACCGCCAGCGGTCTTCTCTTCATTTGCGCGATGGAGTTGCTGTGGTTCGGATTTGTCTTTGGCATTGCGTGGCTGGCGTCCCGCGCCTCCATCGACGATTTGCTTTTGCGCTGGCGCGCGAATGTCATGCCGGTGTTGCTCGGAGCCGCATATTCGGTTGGCCTGCGCATCGCCGTGGGCATTGTGACCGTCCTTGTAGCGGCAGTCCTGCTGGCAACTCACTTGATGACGATGGACTCACTGCACGATTTTTTCGCGAAAAACCGGCCCGGAATTGAAAATGCGGTTGACGTCAAGGCCTTGCGCGATAACCCCGCCTACTTGTGGCTGACGCTGACCGTTGTCAGTTTCGCGGTGGCCGGATTGCGCGAGGAACTTTGGCGCTCCTCATTTCTGGCGGGTATGAGAACGCTTTGGCCGCGCCAATTCGGTTCCACCGTTGGCCAGGTCTGCGCCGTATTCATCGCGGCGGTCATTTTCGGGCTTGCCCATTTGTCAATGGGCATTTTGGCTGCGTTGTTTGGTGGCCTGCTTGGGCTGGGCCTGGGACTCATCATGGTGTTCCATCGTTCAATTTGGCCGGCGGTGTTCGCGCACGGGTTCTTCGACGCCACGAGCATGGCGCTCACTCCGTGGGCCATGGAACTGATGCACCATTTGCCCAGGCACTGACCATCAATCCTCAGAATGGTCAGTCTTGGAATTATGACACCTTGGAATGTGACAAAGATGGAATGTATAGATTACCCTAAGAGAAATGAATACTGTCACAATTATAGGACCGAAACTTTAGGCCCTAATTGCCGTTGGTACGTGCATTCGTCGGACAAGAAATAGCTCTTTCTGCTGGCGGATTCCTTTCTTCTTTAGCCGAATCATAACTGATAACAGCGAACTTTGTCACCAGATCTTTCCGCTGTTGATCCGAATACTTCAAAAACTCAGCATCGGAGATTTTGAGCAATTCATCACGGTTTTTGATCAGTCCCGGCGGGCGTTGAGAAATGGAATCGTCCTCAAGGCGGATTTCGACAAACTCCTTTTTGGTGCCATCGATTACAATGTGCAACCTCGGCGCTTTAACGTCCGTAAATCTTGGATCGACACCCCATGTAACGTCGAAAATGGGCAAAAACTCTTTGGTTCCGTTGACTGCGTAGTCCTTCCAGCGAAAGTCGCGCTTTATGTCGATTGGCATCTGCTTCTCCAACGCCGCAACATTAACATACATCCGCTCCAACAAATTGGTAACCATCACATAGGCGTCATTCGTGTCAATGAGCGACCTCTGGTGCAAGAGCATCTCGTTCCTTCCGCGAACGCCAAATTGTCCCCAGGCCCTTAACACTCCGGTATTCTCTATAAAACAGAGTCGTCCGTCGTGTGAAAAATAGAACATCCAATTCTCCACACCTACGTTCCCCGAGGCCCAGTTCAAGTCTGGCGGAGCAACAGATGCATGCTTCAAATCCTCCATATACAGAGGAAAATGCACGGGCAGGTCAAGTCTTGGCCCGATGAAGTTAACCTCGGCAACCATCAGCGTAATTGCGACATATTGGTATGCTAAATACATTACTGCGATCGGGTTTTACTGGTTAACGCCGCCAAACGCCTGTGCGTTCAGATCCCACAGCATAAACGTAAACGGGCTGTCCCGCATAATCGCGTATTTCTGGTTTGCACAAGTGCGGCGCTCGTAAGCGTCATTCAGGTCAGTCTTGGGAAATTGGCATGTTTTCATTTGATCATCATCGTGAAGGGTTTCACAACGCTTGATCGCAAAAGCGTAATATGCCACGCGCAACTTGGCCCCGGCCAGCTCGCTCCCGGATTGCGCTTGCGTGCGGTTGCTGATGGTGTCGAAGCTTTCGATCAGTTGTTTGGCCGTCCTCATCCGCGTGGTGCCATTGCGTTGCGACTGCCGAGAACTTGCCGTCCCACCAGCCATTTTGCAAGCATTAAAGGTTGACAGCATTAAAGGTTGAAGATAAATCAGCCACTCGATTATCGCGCCGGGGTTTTGCCGCTGGGCGAACCGGAGGCGACGAGCTTTGTTCAAGGAAATCCCCTTCATCCTGTCCTTGCATTGTGGAAGACGCCCTTCCATATTTCATACATGATTGAACGACTAGAACTGCTGCGACAGGTCGAATACGGCCTCAAGCGGAATCCCGTCACGGCGATCCTGGGACCGCGCCAGTGCGGCAAGACCACCTTGGCGCGGGAGATCGGGCGGAAAAAGAACGCCGCGTATTTCGACTTGGAGAATCCACTCGACCAGGCGCGGTTGGCCAATCCGCAGTTGGCGTTGGAGCCGCTGAGGGGGGTGGTGATCCTCGATGAAATCCAACGGCGCCCTGAGCTGACGATGTTGTTGCGCGTGCTGGCTGACCGAAAGCCGCTGCCCTGCCGATTCCTCGTCCTGGGGAGCGCATCGCCCGACTTGGTGCGGCAAGCGTCGGACAGCCTGGCGGGGAGGATTTATTTTGTGGACATGAGCGGGTTTACTCTGGAGGAAGTGGGCGATGAACAACGCCAAAGGCTCTGGCTGCGGGGAGGGTTTCCCTTGTCGTTTCTGGCCGATAACGATGAAGACAGCCGCCAGTGGCGGTTGAGTTTCGTGCGGACGTTTCTGGAGCGGGACATGCCGCAGTTGGGGGTACAGATACCGGCTGAGACGTTGCGCCGATTCTGGACGATGGTTTCGCACTATCACGGGCAAGTCTGGAACGGCTCCGAAATCGGCGCTTCCCTGGGAGTGTCGCATCACACGGCGCGGAAATACCTTGATCTCCTCACCGGAGCCTATGTCGTGCGGCAGTTGCAGCCGTGGTTCGAGAACTTGGGCAAACGCGTCGTGAAATCGCCCAAGGTTTACGTGCGGGACTCAGGGTTGCTGCACGCGCTGCTGGGCATCCCGGATTTTCCAGCCTTGCAGGCGCATCCCAAGCTGGGGGCCTCCTGGGAGGGATTTGTGATCGAGCAAATCCTCTCGTGGGCTGGAGAACGCAACGCCTTTTTCTGGGCCACCCACAGCCGGGCCGAACTGGACTTGATGGTTCTCGCCAAAGGAAAACGCTGGGGCTTTGAGGTCAAATACCAGGACGCCCCGGCCATCACCAAGTCGATGCGAATTGCGATGGAGGATTTGAAACTGGCGCGGCTGTGGGTGGTTTATCCCGGCCAGACCGGCTACCCGATGGACCAAAAGATCGAATGCGTCTCCGTGGGTGATTTGAGCCGGGTCAGAGAGGCGCTGGAATGACTCTTAACGCACTCCGGCGTTCAGGGGTCAGAACATTCCTCTGGCGAACATTCCGCTGCCATTTTTGCACTGGAAACCAGCGCCCAGCCGTGCGTCACACCCTTTCGATTCGTCGGTGTCAATCCAAGTCCATCTGTGGCCGAAATAAATCTTCAATAATTCTGCATTTTTTCCCCCAGTCGGTTTTCCTCCCTCGTGGAAATGTGATCAACTCCTGCGCATGAGGACAACTACGTCCATCGCCTGGCGGCGTTCGCCAGGCCGCAACTGCCGCCGCGTTTGCCGCGCCGTGGCGGGTTCCAGAACCCTCGCTCCGTGTCCGCAGGAGCCTGCCGCCGCCTTTAACGCAAAGCAGCAAAGTCCCCAAGACGCCAAAACAATTACAATTCCCGACCTTCAACCGTTTCCCTCTATTCTCATCTTTTTCAACTCTAATTCCAGCCCTCTGCCACCCGGAGGGCGAACCTCAACTCATTGCGCTAAAACCACTTGCAGCCAGAATGACGGCGCTTCCATAAGCAAAACTTATCAATTTCGAAACACTAATTTGGATTCCTTCAGGTTTTTATGAACGACACGCATCCGTCTTTTGCCCTTTCACCGCCGCACGGTTCAGCCTTTGCGGCCTCAACGTTCTCCGCTCACTCCTCCCTTTTCACCATGCCCAAAAACCGGCGGCGGGTTTTTTGTCGCGGCTGGCTTGACATCCCGCCGGGGTGTTTGATCATGCGGGTTTTGAAGGTATGTCAGAATACAAAGCAATCATTCGTTGGAAGCGGACAAGCCCGGATTTTCTCAAGGGGCGGTACTCGCGTGAACACACATGGACTTTTGATGGCGGGGTGGTCGTGCCGGCGTCGCCCTCGCCGTCGGTCGTGCCACCACCGTGGAGCAATCCGGCGAATGTCGATCCCGAGGAGGCTTATGTGGCGTCGGTTTCCAGTTGCCACATGCTGACGTATCTCTACCTGGCGGGCAAGCAAGGGTTCCAGGTGGACAGCTACGAGGATGAGGCGGTGGGGGTGATGGCCAAGAACCAAAAGGGAGTTCCGTGGATGAGCGCGATTACGCTGCATCCCAAGATCGCCTACAGCGGCGCCAAGACGCCCACGGCGGAGGAGGAAGCGCGGCTGCATGAGGGCGCGCACGAGCAGTGTTACATCGCGGCGTCGATCAAGACGGCCGTTTCAGTGGCGGGGCGGTAGTCAGGGAAGGTTGCTCCGCAAGACAACGTAAAGGGCGTCGGGCGGGAATATGAACGAGGCGCCGCGCGGCGAGTTTTGGAGCGCAATCTCCTTGAGAGGCATTCCATTTGGATCGAGGACGCAAGCGCGGGAAATCCTTGGATTCTTCACGGTGAGGGTCACGTCGGCGCGGACAATCATCCAGGGGGCATGGCCGAAGCTGAGGATTTCCTGGCCCGGATGGCCGGCAACCTGGGCCGGCTTGGTCTTCCAACCGGCGGGACGTTCGGTGGTTCCGACCTGGACGAGGATTCTGTCGGAGTCTTTCAGCGGTTTGTCATCCATCGCCACGGCCAGGACGGTCGCATAGTCATTGTGGGATTGGATTTCAAGATCGCCAAGGGCGAGAACGCCCTGAGAGCGCAGAAAGCCGGTGACGCCTTGTGCCTTGGGGGAGTTCAACAGGCAGAGGCCCTTGT
>JBEKSF010000127.1:0-18410 GCA_049517295.1 Verrucomicrobiota bacterium | reverse complement strand
TACAAGTTACAATCGTGTGACAACCATGTTACAGTTGACACACGGCCGTTCCAAACCGCGCCCTCGCCAGCCTGGCGTTCCCGCCGGCCTCACAGCATCAAGCCTGCCGAACACTACTGCCAAAAATGCGGAGTTTTTGGAATCAGTGGCCTACGGACGTCCCTCCGCGACTTTCGACTTGCCAAGTGGTCCCGCAGCGCTGCCATTCGGTGCAGCGCGCCGTTGAACCGGGGGGGCATAGCGGTCATTCAGCCGGGTTGGCCCTCCCGCCATCACCCATCCGATGTATGGTGAAACGGGCAAGAGCACCAGGATTGCGCCAAGAAGTGCCGTAATGGACGATAACGACTCGTTTGGCTTCGGGTTCTACAGAGTTGGCGCGCCTACGGCGCTGGGCTTGAACATCGGATGCTATGTTTGGGATCGGTTTCTACAACGATGGCGCGCCTATGGCGCTGGGCTTGAACATGTTTTACACAAACAACACCCGGAACCGACGCGGGTTCGGTTTTGCATGGGCGCATCTCGATACGAACACCGTAGGAATGCAGATACATGGGTCCACGGATGTGGCTGGCGAGACGCCAGCCACGGCGACCGGGACGGGTCGCGCTCCCCAAAGCAGGGTCAAGGGCTGACGTCTTCTTCGGCCAGTTTGCGGTATAAGGTGGCCACACTGACACCCAGCAGGTCGGCGGCTTGTTCCTTGTCGCCGCCGGTTTGGGCCAGGGCGCGGTTGACGTAGGTCAGTTCCTGCTCGCGCATGAAATTCTTCAGGGAGCCGATGGGCTGGGCGAAGGAGGGATGCGCAGGAGAGTTGGCGGTGTTGACCGAGAGGCCGGATCCAGGTTCGGGGGCGGGTTGCGGAGTTTCCACCAAATCCTCATCGCTGTCGGCGGGGGCGTTGCGGCGCAGGCCGGGGGGCAAATCGGCAATGCGGATGGTGCCGGCTTCGCAGAGGGCGCAGGCGCGTTCGAGGGCGTTTTCGAGTTCGCGCACGTTGCCCGGCCAGTCATGGGTAGCCAGGACATCGAGAGCTTTGCGGCTGATGGCGAAGAGTTTGCCGGTGCGGGGATTGACCTTGTTGCGCAGGAAGTGCATGGCCAGGACGGGAACGTCCTCAAGGCGCTCGCGCAAGCTGGGGAGGTTGATGGGGATGACGTTGAGGCGGTAGAAGAGGTCTTCGCGAAAGCCGCCCTGCTTGATTTTCTTTTCCAGCGGTTCGTTGGTCGCGGCCAGAACGCGCACGTTGACGTTGACGGGAACGTTATCGCCGACGCGCCGGACTTCCTTATCCTGCAAGACGCGCAGGAGGCGGCTTTGCAAAACGGGGGGCATGTTGCCGATTTCGTCCAGGAAGATCGTGCCGCCGTCGGCCTCCGTGAAGAGTCCCTTTTTGTCGGTGATGGCGCCGGTGAAGGCGCCCTTGCAGTGGCCGAACAGTTCGGATTCGAGGAGGTTTTCGGGCAGGGCGCTGCAATTGATGGGGATGAAAGGAGCGAATTGGCGGCGGCTGTTGAAATGGAGGGCGCGGGCGACCAGTTCCTTGCCGGTGCCGCTTTCGCCGAGGATGAGAATAGTGCTGTCGGTGTCGGCGACGCGCTCGATCATTTTGAAGACGGCCTGCATGTGAGGGGAGGTGCCGATGAGCTGGTTGAACTGGTATTTTTTCTTGAGTTGCTTGCGGAGGTAAATGTTTTCGGAGATGGCCATGTTGTAGGAGAGGGCGCGCTGGACGCAGAGGCGGAGGTCTTCGACCTTGAAGGGCTTCTCCAAATAGTCAAAGGCGCCTTTTTTCATGGCATCGACGGCCGTTTCAATGGTGGCGTAGGCGGTGATGACGATGACGGTGGAGGGGGGGTTGAGCGCGCGGGCCTTCTGGAGGATTTCCAGGCCGTGGGTGCGGGACTTGTCCAGGTAGAGGTCAGTGATGACCAGTTCGGGCTTGTGGGCTTCGAGGGCTTCGATGGCGGGGTTGAAGCTGCTGAAGGGGAGGACCTCGTGACCTTCGCGGCGCAGCAATTCGGTGACCATTTGGACCATCGTCACCTCGTCGTCAATCAGCAGAACTTTGGCCATAGCTGGATGTTAATCAATGCGCGCGCAAGGGCAAGCGCCGGCGCGCGCCGGCTCAGCGTTTGGAAACCAACTCACTGAGTTTGAAGATGGGCAGGAACATGCAGATGACAATGCCCCCGACCACCACTCCCAAAAACACAATCAATAAGGGCTCGATCAGCGAGGTGATGCCCGACAAGGTGTTCTCGATCTCCTCGTCCAGGAAGTCGGAGATGCGTTCGAGCATGACGTCGATTTTGCCGGTTTGCTCGCCGGCGGACATCATGCGGATAATCATGGTGGGGAAGATGGGATGTTTGCTCAAGGAGACGGAGATGCCCTCGCCCCGTTCGATATCGGTGGCGGCGGACTTGAGGGCGGCCTCCATGATGACGTTGCCGACGGTGTTTTGGACGATGCTCAGGACCTCCAGGATGGGCACGCCGGCGCGGACCAGAGAGGACATGGTGCGGGTGAAGCGGGCCAGGCAGATTTTGTGGGCGATATGACCGAAGATAGGCAGCTTGATGCGGCGGGCATCCCAAAAGGCCAGTCCCATCGGGGTCTTGATGTAATAAAGCCATCCGACGACAATCGCGGCGGTGCCGAAGAAGAAGTAGAGGAAATAATTCCTGAGGGTGTCGCTCAGAGCGATCAAGAACTGGGTTGGCCCCGGCAACTGGCCGTGGAAGCTGGTGTAGATTTCGCCGAAGACGGGCACGACTTTGACGAGCAGGAAGATGGTGATACCGATGGCGACGATGGTCACGACGGTCGGGTACATCATGGCGGATTTGACTTTTCTGCGCAGCCTGGCGGTGTTTTCCAGGTAAGTGGCCAGGCGAGCCAGAATTTCGGCCAGCAATCCGCCTTTCTCGCCGGCGCTGACCATGGAGACATACAGGCGGTTGAAGACCTTGGGGTGTTTCTGGAGCGCCTCCGAGAAACTGTCGCCCCCCTCGACGCGGCTGGTGACGTCTTTGATGACATCGCGCATGACCTTATCGTCGGTTTGCTCGGCCAGAGCCTGGAGGGACTGGACCATCGCCAGGCCGGCATCGATCATCGTCGCCAATTGGCGGGTGAAAATGACCATATCGGCCAGGGAGACTTTGCCGCCGATGGTCTTGCCCTTTTTGGCGATTTTTTCCTGGATCGAGACGACCAGCAAGTTGCGGTTCAACAAAGCGGCAACGGCGTTGGCTTCCGAAGAAGCATCGACTGTGCTATGGATTTCGCGCCCGGTGGCCGAATCCCTGGCTGTATAGCTGAATGACGGCATAAACTGTTGGCGAAGGTGTAACAATTCGGGAGGCGGATGGCAAGCCAAACTCGCGCGGGTATTTTGCACACCGCACTTGACCTTTTTGGGCGAGTCGCGTTGGCGAAGTAGTACTTTAGAATTCCGGACTTCGATTGAGAATTGGTCATTGAAAATCTCTCATCGGTTATCGGAAGAGGTCTGTGCGAGTCCGCGGCCGGTCCAGGCTTTCCGGCGGGATTAGGCGCATTTTCACCAGCATTCGACGGAATCGGCGGCGAAAATCTTTTCCAGCAATTGCCCGTAGTCCGGCCTTGGCGCCGTCAAATCCACCACCTCGGTTTTTTTTCCCGCGCTTTGCTGGCAGGCGATGAGGCTCCGGGCCAGATCGTCCTGGGGGCGGGTGAGGATGTGCAGCACGCGCTCCATAATCAGAAACGGAGGACGTAATTGCGGGCGGCGGCCAATTCGGCAAGGCGCGCGTCGGAAATCTCCTCCAACGGCAGCGTGGCCTGGCCCAGGCGCGGCAGCAAAGGAGCGCCCTGCTGGACGTAAATCCGCGCGACGGCCTGCCCCAACACCGGCAAATAGCGCGCGTAATTCTCCTCGTCCACCAAGTCATCGGTGTTTTCCCCCAGCGCCAGCACGGCTGCTTCGCGCAGATAAACGGCAACGTCCACCTTTTTCCACGCGCCGAGGCCGGCAGCGATGCGCACGGCCTCCGCCACGCGCCCGCTGCGGCGGGGATCGGCGGCGATGACAAACAGGGCGGAGAAGCTCATGCCGGTCAATCAATTAAAACTCACAAACCGGTCGGACGCCGCCATCAAATCGCTCAGCAACGCCAGGCCGCCGAAGGTGGCGTTGTTTGAGACGGGCATCCCCCGCCGTTGGGCGGCATAGGCGCAGGCGTAAAGTTTGAGGCCGCGGGCGGCCAGGGATTGCAAGGGCGGCGCATCGACGCCGCGCACGGCGTCATCCACGCAATAGAGATAGACTTGGAGGCCTTCATCGAGCGCCTTTTCCGCCAGGGTCAAGCCATGCTGAAATCCGGGCTGGCCAGGGGCTGTGGAGAGGAGGAGACCCAGTTTCTTGCCGCGCAAAGACATCACACGCAGGCTAGGCCATGGGCGGGGAGGTGTCAACGCGGCCAAAAGGGCATGTCAGACCGACGTGAGGGGCCCTTTGATGTGGAGTGCGGCAGCAAGAGGGAACATGGGCGCGACGCCACTTTGATACAGCGTGATTTGCGCCAACTCGGTATCTCCAAGCCCCTCTGTACAGTCGAAAGCGGTGTCGCCGCTGCGCTCTGCCACCGCGCTCCATAAAAGAGGCGTCCAGGCCAAAGAGGCAGATGGCCTATAAGGTCGTCAGGCGACAGGACTTTATAGAATTGAGCAATCTGCAAGCAGAACAGCGGGAGTTTCAATACTTCTCAATTCGCTGGCCAAAACCGCCCGGATGGGCCACCTTGAGCTTCTGAATGAGCGACATGGATGCCATTCACGAACTGCTCGCGGGCGCCACCCGCCGCCGACGGCGGCAACGCGCCGCGAACGGCCTGTGGAAAGGGGTGCTGGCCGGCGCGCTGGTCTGGCTGGCCGCTGTTGTCATATATAAACTTGCGCCTGTCCCCGCGTTGGTTCTCTTTGGCGCGGCCGGCCTGGCCGCCTTGTGCGCGATCGGCGGCTTGTTCAGCGGCTGGATGCGCCCGCCCACAATGCAACAGACGGCGCGCTGCCTGGACCTGCGCCAGGATTTGCAGGAACGAATCAGCACCGCGCTGGAAATTGGCGCCGCCGGGCCGTCCGCCGGTTGGCGCGCGTTGCTCTTGGGCGACGCGGCGCGCGTCGCCGCCAAACTCGATCCGCGAAAGGTTTTTCCCTACCGTTT
This sequence comes from Verrucomicrobiota bacterium, assembly GCA_049517295.1. Lineage (GTDB taxonomy): Bacteria > Verrucomicrobiota > Verrucomicrobiia > Limisphaerales > Palsa-1400 > JBEKSF01. The sequence continues at coordinate 13,198 of JBEKSF010000127.1, read as the reverse complement.
GCCGCCGGCAAGCTCGTGGGCGCTGGGGGCGCTGGCGCTGGCGGCCGGTTTGGGGTTCGTCCCGGAGTATCGCAGCAAGCAATACCTTGACCGAAAAGCCGATGCCGCCGCCATCCAGGAGGCGGGCAAAAGAATTGTCCAAGCCACCCGCCAGACGCTGGAACATCGTCCGCCGGCGCTGCAACCGACCCGGCAGGCGCTGGAGTCAGTCCAGCAGTTGGGGTTGCATCTGGACAAGGCCACGCTGACCCGCAATGACGCGCTGAAGGACGTCGCCAATGTCGCCGACAAACTGAAGGCGCAACTGCAGGATTTGCAAAAGAAAAACCCGGAGTTCAAGGCCCTGGAACGCGCCGCACGCCAGCCGGATGCGGGCGCCAATACCGCCGACCAGAAGCAACTGGACGACCTGCAAAAGTCGCTGGGCAAGGCTGGGGAGAATCCCGCCGCGCTGGACAAGTTGGCCGACCAACTGCAGAAGCTGCAGAAGGCGGCGGCCGGCCTGCCGCAGGGCAACACGCCCGAAGCCGCCGCCGAACGTCAGAAGCTGGCGCAGAACCTCCAGGACCTTGCCGATCAGGCCCGGCAACTGGGGCAGCCGCTGCCCAACCTCGACGACGCCATCGCCGCTTTGCAGGCCAGTCAAACCGATGTTTTTCAGAAGGACATGGACCTGGCGACGACCGACCTTGCGAAGACGCAGGCCTTGTCCAAAGAGTTGCAACGCTTGCAGGCCCAGGCGGAACGCCAGGGCAAGGACCTGCCCGAACAACTCAAGTTTGGCCAGATCGACGCGGCGCGGCAAACGCTTGAAAAAATGGTTGACAACCTCCGCTCCGGCAAAATCACCCCGGAGCAACTGAGCCGCCTCCTGGACGAGGTCTCCCGCTCCGTTGCTCCCGCCGCACCTTACGGCGACGCGGCCGCGGACCTGCACAGGGCCGAGCAGCAATTGCGCGGCGGGGACAAATCCGCCGCCGCCGAGTCGCTCGCCGCGGCGGCCAGCGAGTTGGAGAAAATCCAAGGGCAACTGGCCGACGCCAAGGACTTGCAAGGCGCGCTTGACGCGTTGAGCAAGGCGGAATTATGCATCGCCTCGCATTGCAGGTGGGGCGAGTGTGCGGCCGCCGGCAAATGCCTGGGCCTGGGCCAAGGGCCGGGCGGCAGGGGCGTCGGCACGTGGACGGATGACGATTCACAATTATATCCGCAAATGAGCGGTTTGTGGGACAACTCCGACATCGACCGTCCCGACCGTGACCCGCGCGGGTTGACGGACCGCGGCAAGCCGCAATTGGCTGACAACCTGGCGCCGACCAAACTCCACGGGCAGATCACCCCCGGCGCGCCGATGCCCGCCATTACACTCAAAGGGATAAGCATTAAAGGCCAAAGTTCTGTCGCTTACCAGGAGGCGGTTTCAGCCGCGCAAAGCGACGCCCGCAGCGCGTTGAACCAGGATGAAGTGCCGCGTGCCTATCAGGGGGCGGTGCGGGATTACTTTGACGACTTGAAGAACTGAGGCCGGTTCATCGATGGAAAAACAGCAGGCCGGCCACAAAAACGACCACCACGACAATCGCCGCGGCCCACCAAAACCACTTCACCCCGCGCGGCACGGGGGATTTTTTTTCGTTAAACTCGCGCTGGACAAAATCATCGTAGTCAAACGACTCGTCAGGGAGGTTCAGGCTGCTGGCGTAGGCCTCCTCCGACCAGCCGGTGTGTTCGTCGGCCCCGCAATGAGGGCAGCACTTGGCGCCGGAGGGGACATCGGCGCCGCAGTTGGGGCAGGTTTCGGGAGTCATGCGGGGGGCGCGACAGTCGGCGCGAAGTCTCAGCGCGGTTCGGAATGCGAGAATTCACCCACGATGCCGCGACCGTTCCAATTGTCCGGCGAAATGGCGCCGGGATCGACGCTCCAGCGGGCGGCCAGTTGGTTGACGCGCTCGGAGTTGGCGTTGAGGACATCGCGATTGGCAAGGGGGTTGTGCTCGCTGTCGTAACCGAAACAAACCAGCCCCAGTTCCTTTTCCGCCGCGGTCAGGGGCCCCTGGTTCCAGAGCGTCTCCCCGGCCCAGGCGTAGGCGCGAAACACGCGTCCGCGTTCCATGAGCGCCCAGCAATGATAGTTGACAACGCGGCTGACGCTGAAGAATTGAAGATGGCCCAGCTTCCGGCTCAGGTCGGCCAAAAAGCGATAGCAAGAATCGACGTCCTCCGCCGGCTCCGGCAAACCCGGCCCGACGACCAGCACCCACCCGCGAATGGGGGGCGAGATGAAGAGCTTGTCCTCGCGCGCCTCGGCCAATCCTTCCTCCCAGGAACAGGGTGTGGGGCGGTTTAGATTCAGCGCCGCCTGCACGACGGCCGGGTTGGTGGCTTTGACGGCGATCCACCGGCTGGGCTGATCGAACGGCCACGAGCGGAACGGGCTGTTGGCGGGGAGCGAGGCGCCGCCCGGCTTTTCGGTGATCGCGGCGCGACGCCAGGCGCAATAGATGAAAAAGAGCCCTATTCCCAAAACGATCCCAAGTGGAATCAGCATCAGGAGCCATGCCATTTCCTTGACCGCTGCCGGGCTCACAGTAAGTTCAATTTAGCCCGTCTGATTTTTTCTTCAATGGGAAATCGGGTATTCGTTTAAAAAAAAGCACTGATGGAGCGCCGCGCAGAACCAAGTAGTGCAGCGGCGAAGTGTCGGAAACGACGATGCTCACGAGCGGGCGAGGATATTCGCCAGCGTTGCACGGTCGGTCTCCAGGTCAGCGGCCGAATAATTCAGCGGCACCCCGCGCTCCTGGAGGAAGACTTCCGTCTGCCAATAATCCAAGCCCAACAATTCTCCGACCTGCCGATGGGAAAGCCGTCCACCCCGATAGCCCTCAATCGCCGCATCCTCCATGACGTGACGACCCACCGCGTCCGGGGTTTCTCCCCATTGTCGGGCGACTTGATCGGGCAAATCAACGATCACTTGCATGACGTCCCTAATCTAATATGACGGGGACCCCTGTGGCAAGCCGACGAAACCCATCAATTCGGCAGCCGGCCTCAGTGGTGATTTTTAATTGTTGCTGATGGAGAATAATTGTCGTTGAAGAAAGGGCGGCCCCCACCCCTTTTTTCGGCGAAACGGCGTGTGAAAACATGTTCGCAGGACTGCGGAAATTGCCGCTCACGTCGGCAAGGCAACAGGGCGTCGGATAATTACCGCCCGGCTCCTAAAACGAAACGATAATTATTTCCGGCAGGTGCTCTTGAATGTGCGCATGCACGATTTAACCTAAAACGCGAGTGGCGAGCGGGCTTTCATGGACGAAAAACAATTGTTGGCGAAATTGCCAATCAGCCTCCGGACTTTGAGCAACTGGAACGCGAAGGGAATCCTGCCGTATATCAAATCAGCAGACGTTGCCTGTATGCCTGAGCAAAAGTGTGCAAGGCGCTATGTTGCACCGACAGAGGGGCGGGGAGTGAATTCAGAAGGGCGTCTCTGTGCCGAAGTCCCTAAAATCGCCCATCTGCTGGGCCAGTGGAGCCTCGTAGCGCGGCTCATCAGTCGGCGCAGAGGTGAAACCAACCTCAAGGTTGTCTTCAAGTCGCATCATGCTAGCGCCTCAATAAGATTCAGGGCTTTCTCACGCGAAATCTTCGTTCCGGCGCCAAGCCTTCCTGTTCCATACCATCTCTCAACCGCCTCCTTAGGGATCATCCAACACGGCACGTTTGGAAACTCTTCGATATCAGTAAGAATGTATCCCTTAAGTTGCTTTAGTTTGCGAAGAAAGCCCGGCTCGTCAAATGAACGCCCGGAACCAACCATATAGCTCGGACAGAAATAGACCCCACTCGATGTGAGATTCCTTGCTTCCCATTTGTCGCCCTGTCCGTCCACCAGGTCGAACGCAGCCCCTTCGCTCGGAGCAAGCCGGAAGCCAAGCTCAGTCTTCAGACGGCGCTCGATGATGAAAGCGACTCTCCGCCCATCCGTGAAGTATTCCCGGACACTAGACAAATCAATCTTCAGAGCTGAAGATAGCTCTCCTGCATCCCAGGTAAGCATTCGGAAGGGTTTCATTCAGTCGGCTTTCGTTGTCAGAGCATGAAGTTTCTGTGTGCCGCTTGTGCCAACAGACGCTGAGAGACAGACGCCTCAAACCTTACGTTCACCGGCGTTGTCGGCTCAAAAAGATCGAGCCTGATCTTCTGGACTTCCAGTTGACCGCCGTGATCGACGTAGCACGCCGTCATCAAAAGATGATGGAGTAGTGGTTTGAACTTGCGCCTCAGTTTCTCCGAAGAACTCGTCAGTACAATGCGGTTAGAATCGCCGGGATTGAAGTGACTCGTAGCCTTGATTTCGCAGACGAACAGGCGCCCGTCGCTGACGTCTCTGAGTTGCTTGTCTGAATAGCCAGCACCTAAGCAGTCCTCGATTCGGAACCCTCTCAGACGTCGATTCATTTGGGTGGTGACGAACTCCGCGATTTTGTTACCAATGGACTGGTTTGTGATTCCTGGCGGGACGGGCAGGAACGTGGTTGCGAATGAACACGCCTGAAACGCCGTCCCAAATTCCTTGGCGATATGTTGAACGTCGTTGGGGTTCCAAGTCGCAATCAGCGGAATCACTGGCTTCTGCTCCCACGCGGCCAGGTCGCTGTGGTAATCGTCAAAATTACTCATCTAGATGTTTCCAGCGTCATAATACTCCTCCCTGCTGTCCATGCCACGCAGGCAAAAGCCACCAAACCGTCTGCACCCAGGGCGTTCAAGGCCAAGCGCACAACGATGCTCTGCGTTGATGTCAACAGCCCCATGCAAAATCGTCACTCAGTCTCATTGCTAATTCTCAAGAGCAGGCGGCCAGTTCGACGCGGGGTTTGATGCCCAAGTCTGCGGCGATGTACTTGACGATCACGCCCAAGTTCCGCGCCGTGGGGTTGCCGTTGCGGTTGAGCATTCGGTGAAGGGTCTTTTCACCCAAGCCGGTTTGACGCGCCAGTTCTTTGAAGGTGATTTGGGCGTGAACCAGATCACGGAGCATGGAGAGCCCTTCGGCGGTTTCGCCGTCCAGCAACGCGCTCACGGCTTCGGCGTAGAGGGCTTTGGCAAACTTGTGATCGTGTTGAATCCGCGCCACGACCGTTTCTTTGTAATCTCGTGTCAGTGCCATTTTATGCCTTTGTCTGTTTGTATCGTTTCCAGTGTTCCACAGCGGCGGCAATGTCAGCGTCCTGCCGTCGTTTGCTGCCGCCACCCAACAAAATGATGATGGTCTGGCCTTCGCGTCCGTAATAGACGCGGTAGCCCGGCCCGAAATCCAGCCGCAATTCAAACACGCCGTCGCGCAACGGTTTGGCCGCGCCAAAGTTGCCCGCTTCAAGTCGGCGAACGTACCTGTCCACCCGCGCCGCCGTCACCGCGTCAAGATCGTCGAACCATTCCGCGAACGGTGAGCGCCCGCCTTTGGTGTATTCCCGAATCTCAAAAGAACCATTCACATAGTAGCATCTATGTTACCATTGTCAACCCTCATTGCCCGTTATTGCGCCTGCTTGCCAGAGGCGGCGGGCAGCGGGATCACATTCTCGGCGGACCTCAAAAACTTCCTCAAAGTCTTGATCGTGAGCCAGGGCTTTGCGTTCCAGCGCCTCGATTTTGCGGGCCAATTCGTCCACGGACAGGAGCATCCCGCGCATTCGGACGAAAGCGCGCATGATTTCGACGTTGACGGCGACGGCGCGCGGGCCGCGCAGCACGCTGGAAAGCATGGCAATGCCTTCCTGGGTAAAGGCGTAGGGCAGATACCGGCGTCCGCCGCGCCTGTTTGAGGTTTCAATTTGCAACCTCAAACTCGTAAGCTCCTTCACAAGAAAAGTTCACAGCGCCGCGGCGCTCCGCACTGGCGAAAACTGGCTGTCCGACTTGGATTCGAACCAAGACAAAGGCCTCCAAAGGGCCTTGTGCTACCGTTACACCATCGGACAACGGCCCAGTAAATTAACGCTTTCATTTCCGTCTGCAATCCGAAAAATAACCGCATGACCGCAAAGGCGCATCTGGATACGAGCATCGTGGGAATGCAAAGACAGGGGACAGGGAATGTGGCTGGCGAGACGCCAGCCACGGCGACCGGGACGGTCGCGCTACCCAAATGCGCGCTCGGAATCGTTATTCTTGGCGCGGGCGCCTCTTCGCGCATGGGACGGGCCAAGCTGTTGCTGCGGTGGGGAGCGACGTCCGTCATCGGGCACCTGTTGCGGCGCTGGCGGACGCTGGGTGCGCGGCAGATCGCCGTCGTTTGCAGGCCGGGTGACACGGCGCTGGCCAAGGAATTGGACCGCCGCCGCTTTCCAGCGCGCCAGCGCATCGAAAACCCGCGCCCCGAACGCGGCATGTTCAGTTCCATCGTGTGCGCGGCCAACTGGGACGGCTGGGACGACGCCCTGACGGCCTGGGTGATCGTCCTTGGCGACCAACCGCATCTGTCCCCGGCCACGTTGCGGGCGCTACTCGAGTTCCATCGGCGGCAGCCGCAGGCGATCTGCCAACCGGCTTATGGCGGACGGCGGCGGCATCCGGTCATATTGCCCCGCGCCGCTTTCGGCGAGTTGCGCCTCTCCCCCGCCGCCAGCTTGAAGGATTTTCTCCAGCGCACGACTATTCCAATTATTGAATGTCCCATTGATGATAGCAGTCTAACGCTTGACTTGGATTGGCCCCAAGACTACGCTCGATTGTTGCCTCAAACAAAGCGAACCGGACATGAAAGACGCGAACTCGGATAGTTTCGGCGTGCAATCGCGGAGGACTTTCTTCAAGAGTGTCGGCACAGCGGCTGTCACGGCCGCCGCCGCCAGCGCGCAATCGGTCGCCGCGGAACTGGAGAAGGTCAACGCCGAGAAGATCGTTGGCCCCGGCCCCGTTCCCGTCGCCCTCAACGTCAACGGCGCGGTCCTCAAACTTCAAATTGAGCCGCGGGTCACGCTGCTGGATGCCTTGCGCAATTACTCCAGCCTGACCGGCGCCAAGGAAGGTTGCGACCGCGCGGCCTGCGGGGCCTGCACCGTGCTGCTGGATGACGTTCCCATTTATTCCTGCCAGAAACTGGCCATCGAAGCGCAGGGCCACGCCATCACCACTGTCGAGGGGCTGGCCAAAGACGGCGAGTTGAGCAACGTCCAAAAGGCCTTTGTGGAAAACGACGCGCTGATGTGCGGTTATTGCACTCCCGGTTTTATCATGAGCCTGACGGGCCTGCTCAAAAAGAATCCACATCCGACCGCGGACGAAGTCCGGCAAGCCTGCGCCGGGAATCTTTGCCGATGCGGCACCCAGCCGCACATTTTGCAAGCCGCCCTCCAATGCGCCGGGGCGGCTGTGGCAAGCAAGACGGAGGTGCTCCATGCCTAGTTGGCCCGCCGATACAAAATACATCAGCCACTCAACCCAGCGGATCGACGCGGTCCCCAAAGTCACGGGCCGCGCCCGCTATTCATCGGACATCCAGGCTGAGGGCTGGCTATACGGGATGATACTGCGTTCGAAGTGGCCGGCCGCCAAGATCACCAAAATCGACCTTCAGAACGCCCTGAAAACTCCGGGCATCAAGGCCGCCATCACCGTGCGCGAGGGCGAACGCATTGTCCGCTTTTACGGCGAGGAACTGGCCGCCGTGGCCGGCGCGACCAAAGAGGCCTGCCTGGACGCTTTGCGCGCCATCGTGGTCGAAGCCACGCCGCTGCCCTTTGTTGTGCATGAAACCCAGGCACGGAAAGAGGAGTCTCCGCGGGTCTGGCCGGACGCCGCGAACGCCTCTGCCGGCAGAGCGCGGGAAAGCGGCAATGTGGACCAGGCCTTCGGCGAGTGCGCCGCGGTCATCGAGGGCCTTTACACCACTCCGGTCCAACTTCATCACCCGATGGAAACCCACGGCAACACGGCCTCGTGGGGCGAGGAGGGAGTCACGGCGTGGTCGTCCACCCAGGGCATTTCCAGCGTGCGCGACGGGTTGGCCGGCGCGCTGCAAATGGAGCACAGCCAGGTGCGCGTGATCACCGAATACATGGGAGGCGGTTTCGGCTCCAAATTCGGAGCGGGGGTTGAAGGCGTTCTGGCCGCGCGGCTCGCGCGGGAAGCCAAGGCGCCCGTGCGCCTGATGCTGACTCGTTTTGACGAGGGACTGGCCGTGGGCAACCGTCCCTCCAGTTTTCAAAAGATCAAGCTTGGCGCCAAGACCGACGGCACCTTGCACGCCTTTCAAATGGACAATTACGGCACCGCGGGCATTGGCGGGGGCGGGTCGTCCGAAGGCGGAAGCGGCAGCGTCGATATTCCCGCACCTTACATCTACCAAGTTCCCAACACGCGCGTCCAACATACGGCCGTGGCAGTCAATGCCGGCGCGGCACGCGCTTTTCGAGCCCCGGGCAATCCCCCGGCGTCCTTTGGTATGGAGTCGGCCATGGACGACCTGGCGGTCAAGCTGGGCATGGATCCTTTGGAATTGCGGATCAAAAATGATCCCAACCCAGTCCGGCAGCGCGAATACAAGGAAGGGTCCGAACGCTTTGGGTGGAAAGACAAGTATAAAAAGCCCGGCGCTTCTCCCGGGCCGGTGAAGACCGGCGTCGGTTGCGCCAGCGCCTCCTGGGGCGGGGGGGGCTCCGGCTACACCCAGGGCGAGGCGCAAATCAATCCCGACGGCACGATCGAAGTCCGCCTTGGGGTGCAGGACCTGGGCACGGGCACGCGCACGGTCATTGCGGTTGTCGCCGCCGAGATTCTCGGCCTGCGGCCCGAACAGATCACTGTCAAGATTGGCGACACGCGCTACCCGCCCGGCCCCGGCAGCGGGGGCAGCACGACCTGCGCCTCGGTATCCCCGACTGTGTTTGACGTTTGCAAACGGGCGTTGGAAGAGTTGCAGAAGCAATCCGGCATTGCCGACGCCCGCGGCGACAACTGGTTTGCCGCGTGCAAGAAACTTGGCGCCAATCCCCTGCTCGTCCACGGCAAATGGCAGGAGGGCCTGTCCTCCTCCGGCGCCGGCGGTGTGCAATTCGCCGAAGTCTCCGTGGATACGGAGACCGGGCTGGTTACTGTCAATAAGATTGTCGCCGCCCACGATTGCGGTTTGATCATCAACCAGAACACCCTGGAGAGCCAGATCAACGGCGGCATCATCATGGGCCTGGGCTACGCCCTTTACGAAGAACGCGTCATGGACCGTCTTTCCGGCGTCCTGCTGAATCCCAATTTTGAAACCTACAAGCTGCCCGGCCTGGCTGATGTCCCCGAAATCCAGCTTGTCCTCCTGAACATGCCCGAACGCGGCGTCATCGGCATCGGCGAGCCGGCGACCATTCCCACCGCCGCGGCCATCGCCAACGCGGTGGCCAACGCCATCGGCGCGCGTGTGGCGGGCCTGCCGATCACCCCGGCCAAAGTGCTCGCCGCGCTGGGCAAGGTTCCGCCTTCCACCTCCCCGCCCGCATGAAAGCCTTTCAATACGCCACCGCCCTCTCGCCGCAGAGCGCCCGCCAACTGGCGGCCGACAACGGCAGCTACATTGCCGGCGGCAACGATCTGCTGGGACAGTTGAAGGAATACCTCGCCAGCCCGGAAATTCTTGTCAATATTAAATCCATTCCCGGTTTGGACAGGATCGAGTCCGGCTCCAAACATTGGACCCTCGGCGCGCTCGTCACCGTCGCCCGGCTGGAGGACCATCCGGAGATGGCCAAAGTCTTTCCCACCCTCCACCAGGCGGCCGCCGAAATCGGCTCCCGGCAGATTCGCAACGTGGCCACCGTTGGGGGCAACCTGGCGCAGCATTCCCGCTGCTGGTATTACCGGCATCGCGATACGCTCTGCCTCAAGAAAGGCGGCGACCTGTGCTACGCGCGCCACGGCGAAAACCGTTACCACAGCCTTTTCACGGGCAACACCTGCATCAGTCCCGTCGTCTCAAATCTGGCGACCGCCTTCGCCGCCCTTGACGCGACGGTCATCGTGCTGCGCGAGGGCAAGGAGACGCGCCTGTCCGTGGCCGAGTTTTATCAAAAGGCCTGGGACAACCCCACCGCTCACAACTCGCTCAACCAAGGCGATTTGATACTGAAAGTGGAAATTCCCACGGTCCGCAAGCACGGCGCCTACCTGCAAATCAGCGACAAGCACGCCTTCGACTGGGCGTTGGTCAGTTGCGCCGCCGCCGCCAGCGTCAAGGACGGGCGGCTCAGCCACGCACGCGTGGCGCTGGGCTGCATTTCCCCCATGCCCCATCAAGTCGCCGCCGCCAACGATTTTTTGGAAGGCAAACCGCTCGATGACGCCACCGTTTCGCAAGCGGCGGACCTGATCCTCAAAAACGCCCAACCGTTGGAAGGCAACGGCTACAAAGTGCCGATGGCACGGGCGCTGATCCGCCGCACACTTCTCAGCCTCAATGGGTGAAGCCATGAACGCGACCTTCTGCAAGCATCTGCGCACCAAGAAGATTTATATTGACGCCACGCCGGAGCAGGCCTTTGCCGGAAAGAACGGCATGGAAGCTTCTCCGTGTCATTTCTGGTGCAACCTGACGCAAACGGTCGTCGGCCCGGACGACCGGCCGGTGCATAAGGACAACTGCGCCCCCACCCGGTTGTGCTTCCGGGAATGACTGGCCGAGTCCGGCGACTGGCTCCATTTCCAATGTGTTGACTCCTTGGCGTTAGAACCGTACTGCATGGTTTCGGCTGAGTGCCTCCTTTGCTGAAGTTGTCATTTTTTGCTTGATACCAGATTGGCCATCAATTATGGTTTCTAATAATCAGCAAGAAATGATGGCGATCAAAAAGCTATTCTTCTTTGCCGGCGAAGCCTCAAAATTGCAGGCGGAGCCTCAAAAAGGAATTTCCTGTCATCGAGATATGAAAACAACACGGCCCATTCTTTTGGTTTTGCTGCTCTTGGCCGCACCGCCGGCGATGCAAGCCCAATTTACTTACACGACCAACTCCGATGGCGTCAGCATCACCATTACCGGTTACACCGGGTCTGGGGGCGCTGTGAGCATTCCAACCAACATCAATAACCTGCGGGTCACCAGCATCGGGAATAATGCGTTCTTTTCCTGCACCAGCCTGACCAACGTGACGATTCCCGACAGCGTCACCAGCATAGGAGGGGGTGCTTTCGCTGACACTGGCCTGACCAGCGTCAGAATTCCAGCCAGCGTTACCAACGTCGGCGCCGGTTCGTTCGAGGAGTGCTTCAGCCTGACGGCGATAACCGCGGATACAAACAATTCGTATTATATCAGTGTCAATGGAGTGTTGTTCGACATAACCCAATCCACGCTTGTTGAATATCCGGGCGGCTTAGGGGGAAGTTACACGATTCCCGGCAGCGTCACCAGCATCGGGAATAATGCGTTCTTTTCCTGCACCAGCCTGACCAACGTGACGATTCCCGACAGCGTTACCAGCATCGGGCAGTATGCATTCGGCGTCTGCAGAAAGCTGCCCAGCGTGACCATTCCCGGCACCGTCACCAACATCGGGCTGCGGGCGTTCGAATTATGCACCAACCTGGCCAGCGTCACGATTTCCAATGGCGTCACCAGTATTGGTCAGGCTATGTTCATTGACTGTTACGGCCTGACCAGCGTCACGATTGGCAACGGCGTCACCAACATCGGGGGTTCTGCGTTCGCGTACTGCCGTAACCTGACCAGCGTCACGATCGGCAACAGCGTCACCGGAATCGGAGAGGATGGGTTCTGGGAATGCGGCAGCCTGACCAGCGTCACGATCCCCAACAGCGTCGCCAGCATCGGGGATTATGCGTTCGGTAACTGCTACAACCTCACAAATGCCACGATCGACGACGGCGTCACCAACATCGGGGATTTTGCCTTCGAAGATGCCAGCCTTATCAGCGTCACGATCCCCAACAGCGTCACCAACATCGGGAATTATGCCTTCGCCGATTGCTCCAGCCTGACCAGCGTCACGATCGGCAACGGCGTCACCAACATCGGGGAGTATGCGTTCGAGAGCTGCTCCAGCCCGATCAACGTCTATTGCCAGGGCAACGCTCCCACCGCTGATTCAACTGTGTTCAGCGGTGAGATTGGATCGGTCTATTACCTGCCGGGAACCACGGGCTGGGGCTCGACGCTTGGCGGGCTTCCGACCATGCAAGTGAATGCGCTCCCGGCCGGCGGCTCCACTTACTATTACACGACGAACGCCGGGACCGTCACCATTGCCGGTTTCTCCGGGCCTGGCGGGGCTGTCACCATTCCAACCAACATCACCGGCCTGCCGGTCACCAGCATCGGGTTTGGGGCGTTTGCTGGATGCAGCCTGACCAGCGTCACAATCCCCAACAGCGTCACCAACATCGGGCGGTATGCGTTCTACGACTGCTCCAGCCTGGCCAGAATCACCATTCCCGGCAGCGTCACCAGCATCGGAGCCGACGACTTCAAGAATTGCTACAGCCTGACCAACGCCACGATCTCCATCGGTGTAACCAGCATCGAATCCAATGCGTTCAATGACTGCTCCAGCCTGACCAGCGTCACGATCCCCAACAGCGTCACCAGCATCGGGGATTTTGCGTTCTCTTACTGCAACAGCCCGATCAACGTCTATTGCCAGGGCAATGCTCCCACCGGTGATTCAACTGTGTTCAGCGGTGAGATTGGAACGGTCTATTACCTGCCGGGGACAACGGGCTGGGGCTCGATGTTTGGCGGGCTTTCGACCATGCAGGTGAGTGCGCTCCTGGCCGGCGACTCCACTTACTATTACACTACAAATGCCGACACCGCTACCATTGCCGGTTTCTCCGGGCCTGGCGGGGCTGTCACCATTCCAACCAACATCACCGGCCTGCCGGTCACCAGTATCGGGTTCGGGGCATTTGCTGGATGCAGCCTGACCAGCGTCACGATCCCCAACAGCGTCACCAGCATCGGGGATTATGCGTTCTATGACTGCTACAGCCTGGCCAGCGTCGCGATCGGCAACGGCGTCACCAACATCGGGGATTTTGCGTTCTATAACTGCTCCAGTCTGACAAACGTCACGATCGGCAACGGCGTCACCAACATCGGGGAGGATGCGTTCTTTTACTGCACCAGCCTGATCAGCGTCACGATCCCCAACAACGTCATCAGCATCGGAGACGGTGCGTT
>JBEKSF010000126.1:0-18583 GCA_049517295.1 Verrucomicrobiota bacterium | reverse complement strand
TAGCAGTTGCAGATATGAGGGCAAGACCGCAAGAAGAGCGACCGCGGAGCCCATCACATGTTCAGCCAGACGGATTGAACAGCCCGTTTTCTGACAATACGGGTATCAATACGGTGAACTTGTGCGACAATGGGCTGTGGGGTTTCCATCGTGAATATTTCATCCGCCATTTTTGACTGCAGCGCGCCGGACTTGGATTCGTGTCCGGACGAGTCGCTGCCGGAGTTCGCCTTCATCGGCCGCTCGAACGTCGGCAAGTCCTCGCTGTTGAACATGCTGGCGGGCGAGCAGGGATTGGCCCGCGTCTCGCCCACCCCGGGATTCACCAAGCTCATTAACCTCTTCACGATGAACAACCGTTGGCGGCTGGTTGATCTGCCGGGATATGGCTTCGCCGAGGGTGCGCAGAAGGACAGAACCCGATTCAACCAAGCCGTGAACGATTACCTGGAGAATCGCCCGAACCTCTGCCTGGTGTTTGCCTTAATCGAGTCCGGTTTGGCGCCGCAAGAAATAGATCTGGAGTTCGTGGAATGGCTTGTGCGCCACACCGTGCCGTTCGTCTTCGTTTTCACCAAGACCGACAAGGTATCCGCCGCCGCCGCGCAGACGAATATTGCTGCCTTTACCGATCGCATTTCGGCGTGGTTCGAAAAGCTGCCGGCGATTTTCACCTGTTCCGCAGCGACTCGGCAGGGCCGGCCGGAGTTGCTCGGGGTAATCGAAGACGAGATGACAGCAATAAACACCTCGGCAAACCGGGCAGGGGCGCCTCCCGAAAGCTCACCAAACCCCAGCCTGGAAGCGCGCAGTCGCGAAAACCGGAAACGGCGTCCCGACCTCAACCGTCCTTGGTGAGCTCGTGGCTATTAGATTGAGTTGATGGGGAAATCTGGCGATTCCGCGAGTTGTCTGCACCAAGTTCCCAGTCATGAAAGCGATCTGAAGGGTAAGCACAGGACGACAGCCCGGCGCCATCGGCACAACGGATTCGAGAAACGGAGAAAGTCACGATTGAAACGCCGCGACAAATCCAATTATTGGAACATTCTGCACACCGACGGGGCCACCGGTCTGAAATAGGAGTTAGCCGATCCCCAGCACTGCCGAAAGCGAGTGCAGCCAAGAGACAACGAAATGAGGGGCGTTCAACCGCTTGGGCAAGATCTCCAGTGCCGCGACGAGCAGGATCACAACCAGGGTCGCGTAGTTCGAGCGCAGAACTGGCGTGTAAAAGGAAGTATTTCCCTGCGATTTGCGTGCAAGTCGGGCAATGACACACTCCTCAAGCACGGCGGAAATGAGAATGCCACTGCCAGCGGCCATCGCCACGAACAGAAACTTCAGAAGCCAATAGGTGGGGTAGCTGTGGTTTTCGAGCGCATTTCCCGCGAGTCCAAAAGTCACCAAGGAGACAAAGAAAAACGCGATAAAGGCCAGAGCCGACGTCCAGCCGTTCACCCAGCGTTGCGCTCCAGGCAGCGCCAGAAGCGAAACGCGATGCTGCACCATCCATCCCATCGCGAAGACCAATGGAATGGCCAGAATGACAAAGGGAAATACAGCGGTGAAAAGCCCGACGAGCATTCCAGGAATGGTGCTAACCACATTTGCGACGAGCATACAGAAAATCGCCCGGCGCCACGACAATCGGCTACGGTCGAGAAAGGCAAACGCACCACACTTGATCGCAATGGCGGCCAACAGCCAAGGAAGGGAACGGATGATAAGCATCGGACCGGCCGCCGAGGAACCGCTCAGAAGCTGATAAAGCGGCACGACGGGTTCGCAGCACCGGCCGATGGAAGGAAGGCTGAACGCCAACAAAACAACCAGCGGCGTCACCATCGATCTTTTCACGGAAAGCCGGTTCGTCAATCGCACAATGAAAGAACACCACACCACCGGTTCGGTTTCCAACTCAATCATTTCGTGCCGGCGGGGCTTGCCAGCCGGATATCCGAACCGCCGTGCAGCGGACGCCGGCCGTCCGCCACAAATCCTGCGCCCGGAAATCACGCCTTGAATTGTCCCATTAACGCTTTGGCGCGGTCCGGAGCAACTTGAGCGGCTCCGGAGTTTTGTAATGCCGCTTCAGTCCCACTTCGGTTAACAATCCACCGGAAACCCGGGCGATGAATTCAGGAAAATTGCGCTCCACGCGGTCGCGGATCAGCTTCTGCCCTGATTTGGAAGCCCAAAACTCCTCTTCCAGCTTGGAGAGCGCGATACCCGCCTCGTCAGGTGACATGTTCTCGCGCTTGGCCAGGAGCCAGACCAGTTCTTTGTCGCCCGGCAGACAGACGGGGAAGGGCACAAACTTCAGGGTCAACTCCTGATCTTCGTTTGCGGCGGTCGCGGCCGGTCCGACCTTGATTTCACTGCTGAACTGGCCTCCGTCGGGCAGCGCCACTTCCACCATCAGGCTCTGTTCCTTTTTGTTGGGCTTGAGAGTGATGTCGCCGTCGCCGAACGATGCAGCCAACTGTAGTTTCACGTCGGCCACGGTCTTTTGCTCAAGGTTGGGCAGCTCAATTCCGCCGCAAAACTTCTCGAAAGCGATGGCGCGGGCCTTGGTTTTGAGCTCGAGTTCGATCGCCTCGTAAATCTTGCCGGCCAATTGCGCGTCGTGCGTGGCCTTGGGAAGCACCCGCTTCAGCAGTTCCAGCAGTTGCGCTTCATTCGACTTCTTTGCTTCTTTATTCATAATTCAAAATGGGGCGGAGTTGTGCCGGATTATTGGGCAGACTGCAATGCCTATATTCTGCTATTATGTTTCTCCTGCATGGCTGATGCCCGAATTGAAGAACTAAAGACGCTGCTGCCGCAATGCCTGCTGTCCGACTGGGTGCGGCTGGGGCGGCGGCTCGCCCGGCTTTTGCGCGATCGTCATCACCCCGACCAGCGCGAGGCACTGTTGGAGCGGTTGCGCCACCAAGTTCACGCTTCCCTGGCCTTGCGGGAGGAGCGCCGGCTCAATGTTCCAACCGCGACGTACCCATCCGAGCTGCCGATCACCGCGCGCAAGGACGAGATCGTCGCCGCGATTCGCGCGCATCAAGTGATCGTGATTGCCGGAGAGACTGGATCAGGCAAGACGACGCAGATCCCCAAAATGTGTCTTGAAGCGGGCCTGGGAATCGAAGCCAAGATCGGTTGCACGCAGCCCCGGCGGGTCGCGGCGCTTTCCATCTCGCGCCGCATTGCCGAGGAATTGAACGTTTCATGGGGCCGCGAAGTCGGCTGCAAAATTCGGTTTGACGATCGGTCCAGCGCCCAGACTTACATCAAGATGATGACCGACGGCATTCTGCTGGCGGAAACCCAAGGCGACCCCACCCTCTCGGAATACAACGCGATCATCCTCGACGAGGCGCACGAACGCAGCCTGAATATTGATTTTCTGCTCGGCCATTTGAAGGGTCTGCTCTCCCGGCGCAAGGATCTGAAGTTGATCATTACGTCGGCCACCATTGACACGCAGGCCTTCTCGCAGCACTTCGACCACGCGCCCATCATCGAAGTCTCCGGCCGGTTGTATCCGGTCGAAGTCCAATATCAGCCGTTGGACGCGGCGTCCGAGGAGCAGGGCGAAATCAGTTATGTGGATGCGGCAGTGCAGGCGGCGGAACGCATACTTTATCAGACCCACTCGGGCGACTTGTTGATTTTCATGCCGGGCGAGCGCGACATTCGCGAAACCGGTGACCAACTCGAAGGCCGATTCAACGGAGAAGCGGAAATCATCCCGCTGTTCGGCCGGCTCAGCGCGGGCGATCAGCAACGCGTCTTTGCTCCCTCTTCGCGCCGCAAAATTGTCATCGCGACCAACATCGCCGAAACCTCGCTGACCATTCCTGGCATCCGTTACGTGATTGATGCCGGTCTGGCCCGCATCAGCCGTTACAATCCGCGCACCCGCATCAAGCGCCTTCCGATTGAGCCAATTTCGCAGAGCAGCGCCAACCAGCGCAAGGGCCGCGCGGGGCGGGTGGAGGCGGGCGTTTGCATCCGGCTCTATGCGGAGGAGGATTTCCAGGCCCGGCCGCTGTTCACACAGCCGGAAATCCAGCGCGCCAATCTCGCGGAAGTCATCCTGCGCATGAAGGCATTCCACCTGGGCGACATTGAAACGTTTCCATTTGTCCAACCGCCTTCGCCCGCTGCCATTGCCACCGGCTATGCGCTGCTGCAGGAACTCGGCGCGCTGGACGAACTGCGCGCCCTCACGCCGCTCGGGCAGGATCTCGCGCGGCTGCCCATTGATCCCACCCTTGGACGCATGCTGCTCCAGTCACAAACCGAACATGCCACGGCTGAATTGCTGATCATTGCCGCCGGACTGAGCATTCAAGATCCCCGCGAGCGTCCCCTGGAGCAAAAGGAAGCGGCGGCCGCGGCCCACAAGCAATTCTCGGATCCGCAATCTGACTTTCTCTCGCTGCTCAACATTTGGAACGCGGTGCACGAGGAATGGGACCGGCTGCGGACGCAAGGCCAGCGGCGCAAATTCTGCAAACAGCGCTTTCTTTCCTACGTGAGGATGCGCGAATGGCAGGATGTTTATTCCCAGTTGCACGACGCGTTAGAAGATTTGGGCACGCTCAGGCTCAACGATAGCAACGCCGCTTATCCAGCGATCCATCGGTCTATTCTCGCCGGATTGATCGGCCACGTGGCGCGTTTCGAGGAGCGGAACATTTACAAGGCCGCAGGCAACAAGCTGCTTTCGGTCTTCCCCGGCTCGGCTCTTTACGCGCGCGGCGAGCCGCAAAAGAAGCCAATCCTGAAAGGCAGCAAGCCACCGCCAAAACCCAAATCCAACCAGCCGCCCTGGATTGTTGCTGGTGAAATCGTCGAAACTTCCCAACTCTTTGCGCGCACCCTCGCAGGCATTGAACCGGAATGGATCTTCCAACTGGCGCCGCACTGCTGCAAGCTGACCCACCAGAATCCGCATTGGAGCGCGAGTGCCGGCAATGTGCTGGTGGAGGAGATCGTCACCTTGCATGGATTGGAAGTGCAGCGCCGCAAAGTCGCCTACGGCAATATCAACCCCCAGGACGCCACCGCCATTTTCATCCGCTCGGCCTTGGTGGAAGAAAATCTGATGGCCTCACGCGCTCGCGCGGAGGACGATGATTCGGATCGCGATGAGGTTCGTGTTCTCACGACAGCGGCGGTCGCCAAGCCGGACTTGCCGCCGTCCTACCGATTCCTTACGCATAACCGGCGCATCCGGGAGAAAATCGAGAACTGGCGCACGCGCGTCCGCCTGCATGACTTGGCCGATCTGGATGTTGCCCTGGCGGAATTCTACGCGCGCCACATCACCGCTGTTTCGTCGCTGCACGAATTGAACCGGCTTTTGCGCGACCCCGCGATGCCGGAACGCCTTTGCATTTCCGAAGCCGAACTGGCTGGCGGAAAATTATTGGGCTATGATGCGGCGGCATTTCCTGATGCCGTGCCGGTCGGCGGTCAATCCGTGGCACTGGCCTACGCCTATGCTCCGGGCGAGGAGCACGACGGCGTGACCATTGAACTTCCTTTCACACTCGCGCAAACCGCTTCGGCCGCATTGCTCGAATGGGCTGTGCCGGGGCTGCGCGAGGAAATGGCCGGCGAGTTGCTCCGATCCCTGCCAAAATCCATCCGCCGCGGTTTGATGCCGTTTTCTCCCAAAGTGATCGAGATTGTCCGCGAATTTCAGCCCACAGGAACCTCGTTTTTGCAGGACTTCGCCGCGTTTCTTCACCGCCGCTACGGCGTGGCGGTAAAAGCGTCTGATTGGCCGGCCAACGCTTTGCCGGCCCACTTGCGCCCGCGGATTGATGTGGTTGACGACAGAAGGAAATCGCTCGGCGCGGGGCGCGACTTGGCGCAACTCCAACAGCGCCTGAAACAAATGAAGACGGAGCCAGTCGCAGAGCCTGACTCGTCCGACTGGACCCGCGCCACCCAACAGTGGGAACGTTTTGGACTCACGGATTGGACCTGCGACGATCTTCCCGAACGCATCACCGTGAGTGAACGGCAGCCACTCCCACAATACGCCTGGCCCGGCATCGAGTTTGCCGAAGGCAGCGTGAACGTGCGCCTCCTCCGCACCCGGGACCTGGCGCGCACAACCTCGTTGAGCGGCGTGCAACGTCTCGTGGAACTCGCTGTGCAAAAGGATCTGGCGTGGCTGGAGAAGGATTTGCGCGCCTTGAGCCGCTTCGACGGGCTTTACTCCTCATTGGGCGACAGCGCCGAGTTGCGGGAAACTTCACTGGAACATCTGAAGCGTTTTATTCTCCCGAATGAACCTCTACCGGCGTTGACGCGGGCCCATTTTGAAACGGCTGTGGCGCAAGCGCGCCAGCGTCTGCCCGGACTCGCGTCGCAATTCATGGACCGGCTCGGAGTCATTTTGCAACTGCGCCAGCAGGCCCAGCAACGAATCGGTTCGGCGAACATTCCGGCGCCCCTGCGGTCCCAAACACTTTCGTCGCTCCGTCAGCTTGGATCACCAGCCACGATTCGCCCGGCCAATCCACTCGCCGATGAACTGGCCAGTCTTGTGCCTTCCCGTTTTCTCGATCGAATCGATTATGACCGGATGAGTCATCTGCCGCGTTATCTCAAGGGGTTGCGCATTCGGGCCGAGCGCGCGGCGTTGAACCCCGTTAAGAACCAGGAACGTATCCGCCAACTCGCGCCTTACCAGGACTCCTTGAGGAAAATTCAAGCCCAAACGACGAAATCACCCGAAGCACTGCGTCAGATCGAAACCTTTCGGTGGATGATTGAAGAGTTCAAGATCTCCCTGTTCGCGCAGGAAATTGGCACGGCCATGCCGGTTTCCCCAAAGCGGCTGGATCAGCAATTGGAAATCATCCGAAATATGGCGTAGCTCTACGGTCGCGTTAGGCGACCACTGGATTGTGCCGGCCCGTGGTCACCGTGTCCCTTTTAGCCTCGGCTGTTGCATCAACCATGACTCTCTTTATTACGGAAAAGACCGAAAGAGTCCTGGGGCCGAATTCCAGGCCTTCCAATTTAGTGGGCGAGCGGGGTGGCCCCTTTCTCTTCCACGAAACGCAACTGAGAAAGCTTCCGCCTGCCCACGATCAAAATCGCCAGCCCTATCCATGAGGTTGTGGCCAGAATGACAACCACCGGCAGCAAACTGTGGGAATCAAACAGCCCGATGCTCGCGGAGGCAATGCTGGAGACGCCGATTTGCAGGAAGCCCAGCATGGCGGAGGCGCTGCCAATATTATGGTCAAAAGGCGCCAGCGCCAGCGCTGCGGCATTCGGAAAGGCAAGACCGAGACTGGACAACGAAATGAACAGCAACGCCAGGGTGGGTGCCAACCCGAACCAACCATAAATCGTCCCCACCAAAAAGAGCGACGACGCCGGACATTCCACCCACAAAGCGCCGCGAAAAATCTGCTCGCTGGAAAATCTGCGGAGCAATAAAACATTGATCTGATTGCTCCCAATGAAACCAACGGATAACCCCGCAAAAATGGCGCCAAACGTGCGTGCGCTCACATGGAACACTTCCACGAAAATCACCGGGGAACCGGCGACATAAACCAGCAAGCCAGAAAACGAAAAAGCGCCCGCCAGCGCATAGGTCAGGAATTGTCGCTCCTGCAAAACCGCCGCGAAATTGCGACAGATGGGCGCCAGCCGAAGTGAAACGCCAGGATCGGGCGGATGCCCTTCTGGCAGACGCCACCGGCAAATCACCACCATCAAGAGCGCGAACAACGCCAAAACGATAAACACCCATTGCCATCCCAGGTGCAATGCCACATACCCTCCCACGGTTGGCGCCAGTAGGGGCGAAACCCCCAGAATCAAAATCAAAAGGGAAATAATCCTGGCCGTTTCATGCACGGGAAAGAAATCGCGCACCATCGCCATGGAGGCAACCTGCGCCGCACACCCGCCCAGCGCTTGCAGGAAGCGCATGGCCACCAACCATCCCACGGTGCGTGAGAGCAGGCAAAGCAGCGATGCCACAATAAATAAGGTCAGCCCCGCATACAATGGCAGCTTGCGACCGAAACGGTCCAGCAACGGTCCATAAAAAAGCTGGCCCACAGCCAGCCCCACAAAATAGCTGGAAATGGAGAGGGAAACCTTGGCGGTGGATGTGTGTAACGCGGCGGCGATTCCTGGAAACGCCGGCAAATACATGTCGATGGCAAACGGGCTAATGGTGGAAAGCGCACCCAGGATGAGAATGATTAGAATTCGATTGTGGCTGGGCTGGGACATGGTTTTTGGGCGAATGTGACGCGATGAAAATCGGAATGGAGAAGCAGGACGGTTAGACTCCCGGCATCAAAATGAATCGAAAAACGCCCGTCCGCCTGGTCGGCCAGGAGACACAACAGGATTTGACGCGTTCAACATCCATCCAATCTCCATTCCCAATTCTCCAGGTCAAGATTCAATTGAAGGCGTTTCATTCATTGGGGACGCTCCACCTATCACCGCCTCTTGGTTTAAGATCATGCCTCGCCCGAGATCAGAAGTTGCATTCGCCGGGTAAAACTCGCATATAGGCCGCCGCCATTTCATGAGTGTGTTCATTCCAGGTCAACGGTGGATCAGCGAATCGGAGCCAGAGCTCGGGTTGGGCACGGTCGTGCAGGCCGGAAATGGTCGTGTGCAAGTCGAGTTCAAAGCTGCGGGGGAGTCGCGCACTTACGCCATTGACCAGGCGCCGTTGAAGCGCGTGCGCTTTCGAGCCGGCGACACCATCCGAACGCACGCCGGCAAGGAATTCTTCGTCAAGGAAGTCGTCGAGCAGCAGGGCTTGCTGATTTACGCTGACGATAGCCACCAACTGCCCGAAGCCCAAATGAGCGACCGCCTCAGTTTGCAAGGGCCGCAGGAGCGTTTGTTGGCAGGACGTTTCGACCCCTCGACATCATTTGAGCTGCGTCGCCGCACGCTGGAACTGCTGCACCGCTCTCGCAAATCTCCGGTGCGCGGATTCGTGGGTGGCCGCATTGATCTGATTCCGCATCAGCTTTACATCGCGCAAGAGGTCACCCGCCGGCATGCCCCGCGCGTCATGCTGTCGGACGAAGTGGGATTGGGAAAGACCATTGAAGCGTGTTTGATCCTGCATCGCCTGCTGTTGAGCGGCCGGGCCAATCGCATTCTGGTGCTGGTGCCGGAATCACTCGTGCATCAATGGTTCGTGGAGATGCTCCGCCGCTTCAACGTCTGGTTGCATATATTTGATGCGGAACGGTGCGCGTCCATCGAAGCCGGCGAACCGGGCGCCAATCCGTTTCTGGATGATCAGCTTGTGCTGACCAGCATTGGTTTTCTGGCGGGCGACCCGCGGCGGGCGGAACAGGCGGTGGCGGCCGGTTGGGATGTTTTGGTGGTGGATGAGGCACATCACCTGGAATGGTCGGAAGCCGCACCCAGCCGCGAATATCAGGTGGTGGAGCAACTCAGCCGTCAATCGGCGGGACTGTTGTTGCTGACGGCCACGCCGGAACAATTGGGGGTGGAAAGCCACTTTGCCCGGCTGCGTTTGCTGGACTCGGATCGGTATCGAGACCTCGCAACGTTTCAGGCCGAGTCGAAAGATTACAGGGCAGCCGCCGAGATTGCTGAGAAACTGCGTGCCGAAACAGCACTCACCCAAACAGACATAACCTTGTTGCGCCGATTGCTGGCGCATGATTCCCAGTTGGAGCAACGCATTGCCGAACTGGGTCGAGGCAACGCAGAAGCGACAGCGGCGTTGCTGGAAGAGTTGCTGGATTTGCACGGCCCCGGCCGCGTGTTGTTCCGTAACACGCGTGCCGGCATGAAGGGTTTTCCCAAACGCACCGCGCGTTTAGCCAGGCTGGAACCCGGCCCGGAAGCGGAACATTGGTTGGATCGTGTCTCCACGGAATTTGCCGAGGATGTCGGAGACACCCGGTTGCAGTCATTGGCTGATCTGGCGCGCGACCCGCGAGTTCTTTGGTTGGTGGAACTGCTGCGGAAACTGGATCCAAAAAAGGTTTTGGTGATCGGTCGCACGATTGAAAAAGCCGAAGCCCTTGATGCGGCCCTGCGACGTCACCTGACCATCAAGACAGGCATTTTCCATGAAGGACTCACGCTGGTGCAGCGGGATCGCAACGCCGCATGGTTCGCCGAGCCTGAAGGAGCGCGGCTCTTGCTTTGTTCCGAGATCGGCAGCGAAGGACGCAATTTTCAATTCGCGCAGCATTTGATCCTGTTTGACCTGCCGCTGAATCCCGAACTGCTCGAAAAGCGCATCGGCCGGCTGGATCGAATCGGCCAGACCTCCGACTTCCAGATCCATGTTCCTTATCTGGCGCAGAGTCCGCAGGAAGTATTGGCGCGCTGGTTTCACGAAGGCTTAAACGCCTTGGAAAGCAATCTCGAAGGTGGCAACGAGCTGCTGCGCCAGTTTGGCCGGGCCGTCCACGACCTCGCCTTGGAATTTCCGGTTGCAGATCGGGACACCGCCGAACAAGAACTGGCTGACCTTTTGGAAAAGACCAAGCAAGCGCGGCAGGAATGCGCCGACGCCTCGAATTGGGCCGGGATCGTTTGTTGGAACTCAATTCATTCCGTCCGGCAGCAGCGCAACGAATCATCAGCCAGATTCAGGAACAAGACCGCCAGCCGGATTTGGAGAATTATCTGCTCGATGTGTTTGACCATTTTGGCGTTCACATTGAGGAACTGGCTCCCCACACTTGGCACTTGAATCCCCAAGGAATCATCACCGAGTCATTTCCAGCCCTGCCGGTCGAAGGGATGATCGCCACCTGCGACCGCCGCCGTGCGCTTAACCGGGAAGATGTTGGGTTTCTGACGTGGGACCATCCTATGGTCACCGGGGCCATGGACCTATTGCTCGGCGCCGAAACAGGAAACTGTGCCTTTGCCGTGTTGCCGGCAGCGAACGAAAGGACGATCTTGTTGGAGTTGATCTTTGTTCTGGAAGCCATCGCGGCGCCACACCTGCATGTGAATCGCTTTCTTCCACCTACTCCAGTCCGGCTGGTCGTCAACCACAAGCTGGTGGACGTCAGCAATGATTTTAGCGACACACTCTGGGAACGCAAACTGGAGAAGGGCTTGCCTTACAAACTGATCGATAATGCCGAGATCGCCCAACGTACTATTCCGGCCATGGTCCAGGCAGCCACCAGATTCGCAGAAATACAGGCGGCAACCCTGCGTCAGTCCGCCCTAAAAGAGATGAACCACCTGCTCAACCATGAGCTTGAGCGCCTTCAGATGCTCCTTTTCGTGAACGATCACATTCGTCCGCAAGAAATCCAAATGGCACAAGCGCAACAGCAGGAATTGACGACTGCCCTGCAACAGTCCCGTCTCCGGCTGGACGCCTTGCGCCTTATTTGGAAAGGTCCGCCCGAAGCCTTAAGATGATTCAGATTTCAGTCGTGTCGTTGTCCCGATCAAAGCCGCAATATTCCCGAGGCTAATTTAGCAACCAGTTAACCGCTGGTGGTGGCTCGCTTTGGGCGAACCACAAGACCAAGACAATACTCATATTGAGTACGATAAAGTTGACATGTTTATCGTGCTAATTTAGTGTATTGAAGAATGGCAAATCTCAAAGAACGCCTGCTCAACCATCTGGAGTTGCTCTCTGGCGAACGCCCGGACTTGGCTGCGGAAGCTGGTTCCGCGCTGCCGCTATTCTTGCGGGAGCGGTATGCGGTTTTTTCCACCCGCCTCTTCGGAAGGAAGTCTCTGTTGGCGGTCGGAGCGGAGGGCGGGGAAATCGGATCGCCGGGCGAATACAGGAAGCACGAAGAGGCCCTTAAACTGAAGCTCGGTGAACCCGTCGTTCTGATTCTGCCGATTCTGCCTTCCTACGCCAGAAATCGGATGGTGCAGATGGGCATTCCATTCATTGTGCCTGGCAGCCAAACCTTCATCCCGATCAGCTTGATCGATTTGCGGGAGAGATTCCCACAACCGAATTCCAAGCGTCGGGAGACCCTAAGTCCCGCCGCTCAATGCACCGTTCTTTACCATCTCTTGCGCGGGCCTTTGGCAGGAATTTCGCTGAAGGATATTGCCCGGAAAATTCATTACTCCCCGATGAGGATGACGAAGGTGAAAGATGAATTGGAAGCCGGCGAGATATGCAAAGTTGTCCAAAGTGGCCGCTCAATGTTTTTGGATTTTAAGGCCACCGGCCGCGTTCTGTGGGAGCAGGTTAAACCTCAGTTGAGATCGCCCGTCAAGAAAACACGCTGGGTTCAGTGGGCAAAACCTGCGGAGCCCGCATTGCTTGCCGGGATGAGCGCCTTGAGCCTGCGAACCATGATCGCCGCCGACCGTCTGCCGACGTATGCCCTTCCGCTCGCCGTATTTCAAGATTTCCTGGGGCGCGGCCTCTACGCCGATTGCCACGATGCGGATAACGCAACGGCGAAAATTGAGGTTTGGTCATACAATCCGCATCTACTCGGAGACGACCGGATGGTGGATCCCCTGTCGCTCTACCTGAGCCTCAGAAATTTGTCGGACGAGCGTGTCCAACAGCAATTGGAGCAACTCATTGAAGAGATCAAATGGTAAAAGGACTCAATATCTTCCGCGACCGCTTCCGCCAGTTTGAAGGCTCTTTCACCCTCATTGGCGGCGCGGCTTGCGACGAATGGTTCACCGCCCAGGGACTGCCTTTTCGCGCCACCATCCGTAATAGCGATCTCCGTTGCCGAAGCGGGCCAGCACACGCCAGTGGTCGGGCTCGCAGTCAACGCACGGGTAGGCAAACCCGCCCGTGGTGGGCAGGATGTCCGCGAATATTGGAGCCGGCATGTTGGACAGGCCGCCCAATGGGGCGTCTGGATAAAGGTAACGCGCCGGGAACAACTGGGCCGGGCCCAGGCCTCGCGCCAGCGAACCGAGGAACAGGAACGTTTTCTCAAGCTGAATGTGAGGTGCGAGGGCGAACCCAATCTGCGGCAGGGCGAGGACGAGGTTCGTCTGGACGCCTTGCAGCACCTTGGGCTTGAGTTCCTGCCAGAGGCTGTGGTGATAACGGACATGGCGGGCGTTGATCCCGAGCCCGGTGGATTGCGAGGGTGATTCAAACCAAGGGAGATTCTGCAGGGTGGCGGCTTCCGGCGGCAGTGGCGCCAACTGCGGGAGCTGCTGGCCTTTGGGGGCGGTCCCAGAGATGACAAGGGAACAGGAAGCTTCGATAATCGAGGTCGAATCCACGCCAAACTAAATTTGATCTGAAGTGTAGGCAGCATGAGCGAAGCAGACAAAGACAAGGGAGAGGCACTGATAGACGTGCCGGAACTGGCCGACCGCATTGGGGTGGGCGTGGATTGGGTTTATGGCGCCGTCAAGGACGAGGGTCTCCCCTGCATCCGGTTTAACGCTCGGCTTTGGCGTTTCCACTGGCCGACGGTTTTGGCTTGGCTTCAGAAGAAACATTAGCGGAAGCGTTAGCGGAAGCCTTAATCTTGGCTTCGGCAGCCTCCCTCAGCACCTTCAACCACTTCCGGCTCTTGCGATATTCTTCCACCGTCCCAGGCGTGATAAGCCAATGCGCCTGGCTGACGGCTTCCGGTGTTCGCAGTTCCGCGTAAGCTTTCAACAGCGTCCGTACCGAATTTCCCAAGTCCTTCACCACGTCGTAATCATTTTTGTAAATAACGCGGAGATGGGTGGCGCAGTTCTTCCGCAGGCCATCCCGGATCCAGTCCTGCAAACCAATCAAATCGCAAATGAGCTTGTTTGTCCGGAACTCGTCCACAGGGGGTAGCGGGCATCCCAATTCCTTTGCCAGCTTCAGCCAGGCAACCGCCATCGGCTGGAGGCGAACCACTCGCTCGTCGCCGGTCTTGGCCACGTCCACGGATACGTCGACCAACCCGTGTTCGAGGTCAATACTGTGCCAACCAAACCACTTCTCTTTTGGCAGCCCGTCCCGTTTTGGTTTATCCGACGTGACCTCTTCGGGCCTCATGCACCCAAAGAATCCCAAAACCATCGGCGCCAGGTAAGTTTTCGTTTTTGCGTTTTCCAGCGTCGCAGCCATGAGGTTGAGGGTCGTCTCGTTGTCGTAAATCAACTTGACACGACTAATCTTGCCAATGGGTTCCAACTTGTCAACAATGTTCACCGTGGCCCAATCCTTGGCAATTGCCACCCTCCACAGCGAACTGAACAAGGCCATGTTGGTGCGGCGGGTGGAGAGGCCCCAAGGCTTGCCAAAATCCTTTCCCCGTTTCTGAATCTTCTGGGCGTCAATCCACGCCTCTAGTTCTTTGGCCGTGATTTCATGGATCGGGCGCTGTTCTTGGCCCGCGCCAAACTTCATGAGGTCAACCCCGGCGTGATACACGTACCGCTCGGATTTGCCGGCGTTCAATTTGCGGCGCTTCCATTCCACGACGCAGTCCTCGTAAGGCATGGGTGCAGTGACGGATGGGACTGCTGCCTTTTCCTTTTGTGCTTCCTTCCACCCCTCCCATATCCCGGACAAAGTCTGCCCGGCTTCTTTGACCTGCGTGCAAACCACCTCAACCGCTTTTCTCTCCGCTGGTCCCAACCTGGCCCAGAATTCCCCGGCGCGCTTGACCTCCTTTTCGTAGGCATCGATGGCAGCGTTTGCCTCCTTTTCCGTGGGAAAGAATAGCCGTTGGCGTTTGCCCTCATACCGGGGAGGTTCGATCATCCAGCTTTTAACTCCCTTTTGGGTAACTTCTTTTGCTTCCATATATGGGCCTTTTCCGATTACTGCCAATTTCTGCCAAGCCTACTGCCTGTTTCTGCCCCGTCAAGCCCCAACTTTTGGCCCAAAATCACCAACAACTCCCAATCCGCTGTTTTGATTGCCTCACTTGTAAAACATTGAAGTTACGCACTTTACATCGCAAGAAGATGGTCGGGGCGGTGAGATTTGAACTCACGACCTTCTGAACCCCATTCAGACGCGCTACCAAGCTACGCTACGCCCCGACCCAATGCATCCCTCACACCCCGAATTGTCGCGGACACCGGCGCGCTTTTCAATATCTTTTCGGCAAATACTCGCTCACTTGTCCCAGCAACGCCTCCCGCCTGGCCCCCGTCGTTGCCGGCAGGTTGCCCGCCAGTCCCTCCATCCGCAAATACGCCAGCAACCCAAAGGCCGCCGGTTCGATGGCCCGCGGCGGCCAGCCCCACGGTTGGCTGCTCCCAATTTCCACGGTCTCCCCCGCGAATTGCCGCGCAATCCCCGCCGCCAATGTCCGGTTGAAAGCCCCTCCCCCTGTCAAGATGATCCGCCCCGGCGTTGCCGGAAGGTGCAGCCGGTAGTTCAACGCCAGCGAACGCGCCGTCAACTCCGTCAGCGTCGCCACCATCTCATGCGGCCCCAGGCCCCGCATCTGGCGCATGGCCTCCTCGAAAAACGGCTCGCCGAACAGTTCCCGCCCCGTGCTCTTGGGCGGCGGCTGGCGGAAGTAATCGTGTTCCAGCCAGCGGCGCAACAGGCTCTCGCGCGGGTTGCCGCGCGCGGCCCAGCGGCCGTTTTTGTCCATCGTCTGCTTCCCATCTGTCAAGTAGCGCATCGCCAGGTCGATCAGCACGTTGGCCGGCCCGGTGTCAAATGCCAGCACGCGCGGCCGCGCCCCATGGCGCCAATCCAGCGAGGTGACATTGCTGATGCCACCCAGATTGTTGACGCAGACGTGCTCGCCGCGCCGGGCAAAAACAAATTGATGGAAGATCGTCGCCAGCGGCGCGCCTTGTCCGCCCGC
The DNA here is from genome assembly GCA_049517295.1 of Verrucomicrobiota bacterium. GTDB lineage: Bacteria > Verrucomicrobiota > Verrucomicrobiia > Limisphaerales > Palsa-1400 > JBEKSF01. The sequence continues at coordinate 2,792 of JBEKSF010000126.1, read as the reverse complement.
CGCCATGTCGGCCGCGCGAAAATTGCTGACCACCGGCGCGCGCAGCCGCTCGACCAAGTAGGCCGGCTCGCCCAGTTGCAGCGTGGCCGGATTGCCGGGGGAAGGATGATGGAACACCGTCTGGCCGTGCAACCCCGCCAACTCCGGCTGTCCCCCGGCCCGGATCGCGTGCGCCGCGTAAAACCGGCCCAAATCGTGATGCGCCTGGGCCAGGGCGTGGCTCGGCAACTGCCCGCGCGCGGCCGCGTGCAAGGTTTCGCGCAAGGCCGCCGGAAAGCGCGCCGACCACAACGCGCGCAGCTCGATCCTGCGGCCGTCAATCCGGCACAGCGCGTAATCGACGCCATCAATGCTGGTGCCCGACATGATTCCCAGGACCAGTCGCTTTTTCATTTCCGCGATGCTTTCATTGCGCTATCTATTCGCCCATATTCGGGTTCAAACAGCAAGCCGATGTGTTTATGAAACGATTTGTTTTTGTTTGTTGCGCCTCCCTCATGGTGTCGGCCGCGGACGCCGGCGCGCCCGACCGCCTCATGGACGCGGCCACCAATTCGGATTTCGCCTATCAACGCCTGGCCTTCCTCTGCGACACCTTCGGTCCGCGCTTCAGCGGCACGTCCAACCTCGAGGCGGCGCTCGACTGGATCCTGTCCGAAATGAAACATGACGGTTTGGAAAATGTCCACGGCGAGGAGGTCATGGTGCCGCATTGGGTGCGCGGGGTCGAGTCGGCCGAAATGCTCCAGCCGCGCCCGCGCCGGCTGCCGATGCTCGGTCTCGGCGGCAGCATCGCCACGCCGCCGGAAGGCCTCACGGCCGAGGTGCTGGTCGTGAAAAGTTTTGCCGAGTTGAAGGAGCGGGCCGCCGAGGCCGCGGGCAAAATCGTGCTCTTCAACGTCCCGTTTACCACCTACGGCCAAACCGTCGCCATCCGCGTGCGGGGCGCGATCGAGGCCGCCCGCGCCGGGGCCGTGGCCAGTTTGATCCGGTCCGTGACCCCGCAATCCATCCAGTCGCCACACACCGGCGTCATGGTTTACAGTAATTCCGTCCCAAAAATCCCGCACGCCGCCATTACGGTCGAAGACGCCGAGATGATGCAACGCATGCAGGATCGCCGCCAGAAAATCATCGTCCGCCTCACCATGAACGCGCAGACTCTGCCCGACACTCCCTCGCGCAACGTCATCGCCGAAATCACCGGGCGCGAAAAGCCGGATGAAATTGTTATTGTCAGCGGGCACATTGATTCCTGGGATGTCGGCCAGGGCGCGATGGACGACGGCGGCGGCGCGATGGCCGCGTGGGAAGCCCTTCGCCTCATGCACAATCTCGGTTTGCGCCCGCGCCGCACCGTGCGCCTGGTCCTGTGGGTCAACGAGGAAAATGGCTTCGCCGGCGCGCGCGATTACGAGCGGCGGCATAAAAGCGAATTGCCCCGCCACGTCCTCGCCATCGAATCCGATCGCGGCACTTTCCGCCCCGAGGGCTTTTCCGTTGTCGGAACCAAGGAGGCCCGTCGCGCCGCCGAAAAATGGGCCGCCCCCCTGGCCCGAATCGGCGCGGACAAAATCTTCGAGCAAGGCAGCGAGGCCGACGTCGCCCAACTGGAACAAGACGGCGTGCCGACAATGGCCTTGATCGATGACGAATCGAAATACTTCTGGTTCCACCACACCGATGCGGACACAATCGACAAGCTCAACCCGCGCGAGTTGGCCGCTTGTTCCGCCGCCATGGCGGTGATGGCATACCAAGCGGCGGAGGCGCCGCTGCCGCTCCCGCGCTCCCTCACCCCGTCTCACGAATAGGTTCAGTGGTTATGCCCGGCGTAAAATCCGAGTCTATCGTCCTCGCGTAAAACACCATGAAATCCGTCTCTTTGCTTCTCTCGTCCGCGCTGGCTTTGTGCCTGCTCCCCTCCTGTTCAACTCCCGGTCTGGCCCCGGTTGAAACGGTCAATTTCGACGCTGCCGCCCCCGGCGCGTTGCCCGACGGCTGGCTCGCCGGCGTCACTGGAGCGGGCACGGCGCAATGGGCCGTCACCGCGGACCCCTCAGCCCCCAGTCCGCCCAATGTCCTCAAACAGTCAGCCGCCGTCCCCTCGCGCAGCTACCCGTGGTGTGTCAAGACGAACGTGGCGCTGAAGGACGGCTTCGTCGAGGTCAAGTTCAAGCCCCTGGCCGGCCGGGAAGACCAAGCGGGCGGCGTCGTCTGGCGCTGGCAGGATGGCGGCGACTACTACGTCGCCCGCGGCAACGCCCTTGAGGACAACGTCATTCTCTTTCGAACCGTCAAGGGCGTGCGCAAGCAACTCCGTCGCGTCCCCGTCAAGGTCTCGCCCAATCAATGGCACACGTTGCGCGTGGACTTCAAAGCGGCCCACGTCGCCGTCCTGTTCGATGGCCAAAAGGAAATCGAATGGGATGACCAGACCTTCAATGAAGCGGGAGCCGTCGGCGTCTGGACCAAAGCCGACAGCGTGACGGCGTTTGACGATTTCCGGTTCTCCGGCAGATGACGAATGGGCGGCGAATTCAACTTGCCGCCCTGTTTTGCTGGGGCATACAGAGCAGTCCATTGGATGGACTGCACGGCGCGCACCGCCAGCCAGATCTTCTCCCTCGCCCCGCGACGAAGGAGCGGGGAGAGGGTTGGGGTGAGGGGTTGCCTCCTGTCGCCTATCTTGCGGACTCCTCAGTAACGTCTCGTGGATATGGCGAGGGGAGACTGTTTTAGCGCGCGCTTAGGAGCCGTCAGGAAATAACATTTACAAATATGACGCCGGG
>JBEKSF010000125.1:0-18715 GCA_049517295.1 Verrucomicrobiota bacterium | reverse complement strand
TGCAAAAGTCAAAAGGGCCGGCAATTATGACACTTTGGAATTTGACAAAGATGGGATACATAGAATAGCCTCAGAGAAATGAAAACTGTCACAATTATAGGACCGACCCTTAGGCCCTCCTGTCACAATTATAGGACCGACCCTTAGGCCCTCCGCACCGCCTCCTCCTTGATCGCGAAGATTGCGCTGCCGAATGGCGCCTTCATCACCAACACCTACGACACTAATGCCCGGATGCTGCAAAAGTCAAAAGGGCCGGCAATTATGACACTTTGGAATTTGACAAAGATGGAATACATAGAATAGCCTCAGAGAAATGAAAACTGTCACAATTATAGGACCGACCATTAGGCTCCTTGAATTAGCGCCACCTGGGAATAGTGATGCTCCGTAAAATTCTAATCGGCCTACTTCTAGCCCTATCGGTGCTGTGGGGTCTCCTCCTTGCCACACTACACCTTTTGTATTCTTCAAACCTTCCAAGCGTTCCGGACAAGAACACCGGGCACATTTATCGAATGGTCGTTAATCATGGTTTCGTCCGCTTTGCCACTGATCGCGAAGTCCGCACGCTCCAGCTAATGGAAAACGGCTTGCCAATAGCGGCGGTCCTGTTTATGTCGGCTATAGTGTTAGGCTTGAGGCTTGGCGTGCTCCACATACGAGGTGAGGCACCACCAAAGAGCTTAACAAACCACACAGAGAACAAGGGGGCAGGCGGGGCCGCGCCGTAGCACGTCATGCGGTCACAAAAGTTGCACCAAAATTATGACAGACATCTCCCCTAAGCGGAGCTTGAGCCAAGCCGGACTCCCCCCGCAATGAAGCGCAATAAAGCGCACCGGCATAGGAAGACAGAAGGGCATCAGTACCGCATCTTAACATTTAACATTTGCGTCGATTTCGGAGCCAAGTTCACTCGCCTTGCAACTCGATGATCACAGGATGATCGCTCAACGTCAATGGAACCAAATCGATGTTCCTGATGACCCGGACCGGCGATGCGCCAAGCGTCGGATCGTAGATTCTCACCGTTTCCCAAGGGCCGCCCAGATTCACCGTGACACTGTTCGTCCCCTTGGCCAGTTCGCCCCAGATGGCCAGTTCAAAGTTCCCATTGCTCTTCTGCAAAAGCATGTCATGCACCGTAGCCGGCTGGCTCCGGATCGAGTAGTTGATTCGTCCGGGCTTTGAGAGCGAGCCAACGTCCGCCAAAATCGTCGTGAGATTGTGGAGGTAATCCGCCGATTTCCTCGCAGTCGTGTAGTCACTCTTGTAAAAGCCGCAGGACCCATCCGGGTCATCCATCATCTCATAGATGAAGGTGTGCTTCCAGCCCGCCTTGTACTGATCCAGAAAGACGTTCAGGAAAACCTTGCCCTGAATATCATCCCCCGACATAGTGTTGTCAGTCCACCAGCCCGTTTCCGTAGTCACCTTGGGCAGCGCCGCAAGCTGCCCCTCAGTATAACCGGCGAAATGCATTCTCCAAGTGTTGCCATGATTGCCAAAAAGTCCGTCAAATCCGGGGACGTTCGTATTGCTGGCGGCCTGAAACGCCTGATTGTCCGCAAGGCCCTTTATGTGCCCGCAAACGTAATTGTGAACATTGGCGAAGTCGGCGTATCTCGTTTCATCGGGCATCAGGCATTTCGCGCCCATCGGGATCGTCAAGTATTGAAGGCCGACGTTGTCGATCTCGGCTCCCATCTCACTCGCGCCGAAAACGGGATACTTTTCCAGTGTGGCGTCACTTTTAACGGCGCGGTATAAATCCCTTTGGAACCTCGCGACAGGCATCCAGGTGCCGTTGGTGACGCCCGATGTCTGGCCCTGATACGTGACTCCCCCAAAATTATTTGGTTCATTGGGGCCTTCCACGGCCAGCAACGCGCCCGCTTCGGCCAGCACCTTGGCCGCGGCGATGGTCGCCGTAAGGGCGCTGTTGGTCAGGCCACTTCGCCGGCTTACGAACCTGTCGGACGCGCCGCTGCCGGGGCCGAAAACGACGAGGACACCGGCTTCCTGATGCAACTTGATCAAGCCTGACACGTCGTAATTCCCATCCGCCCCATCCCGGACGTTGCGCGGGCCGATATACTTCAATGGCTCTATCAATTTCGATGCGTCCTGGCCATGTTGCACGTGGACACATACGCCGATGGAATTGAGGAAATCAGTTGCGCTCACGGCGATGGTTCCTTCCGCGTTAGCGGCCGGTTGTGGCCCAGCCGGGGATTGGGAACAGGGGATCACGAGGGCCAGGGCCAACAGGATTGCTGGAATGGCGCGTTTCATTTCCGGTAACATTTCGATGCAGGCCCCGGTTCTCCCTTTTTCAACTGGTTGACAGCAGTGGACAAAGCGCGGGCAAGCATGGGTGGATGTTGGGCGAACACGGACGCGCGGGCAATGCGGTTTTTGCGCCGGAGCGATTTTTCACCGTTCCAGGATCCAGGACAAGGATGTGATCATCCCCCTGAAGCACTTAAGCATCTTTCGCCCCTTGCCGATACAGATGTGGACAAATGTCAAATATGCCGTGCCAATTGCCGAAGTTGAAATGGCTGCTCGTCGGGCAACTTGCTCTTTTGCTGGCTTTGCCGCTGCAAGGTCAGCAACCGTCCTTGACCAATGCCAGCCAACTGAATGGTCTCTCGGCCGCCGAAGCGGCCAAGGGCCGTCCGGTCAAGCTCCGCGGAACCCTTACTCACTATAAACCGGAGTGGAATGGCCTCTTCCTTCAGGACGAAACCGGAGCGTTTTTCGTGCAGCGTAGTCTGGAGCTTGCCGCCAGCGCCACCAACCTCCAGCCGGGACAAATCATCGAGGTAACCGGCAAAACCAAACCCGGCGCGATCCATTGCGATGTTCTTGCCACCGCGCTGCGGGTCGTCGGAACCGGCCCTCTGCCCTCGCCCCTCGACCTGTCCGTCACCAATCTTTGCAGCGTGGAAAACGAACGGCTCCGGGTCAAGGCGACCGGCCAGATTTTCAGCATCGGCGACATGCAAGGGCGGCCTCAACTGCACTTGGGCACCACGGCCGGTTTATTCCTTAACGTGGACTGCAAATCAGCCTCCTTCCCGGAAGTCCAGGCCTTGCGTGGATCTTTAATTCAATTCGAGGGTGTCCTCTGCCTAGAACTGACGCCTCAAAAACGGCATACCGGGCGATTCGATGTTCTTGTCACTGGCATGGACGCCATCCACAAAATCAAATCCGTTCCCATCATCCCGATTAGCGAACTGGTCGCGGACGGCCAGCCGGCGCGGATTCGCGCCGTGGTCGAAGAAGCGCGGCCGGGCTCCCTGCTGGTGCGCGATTCTTCCGGCGTTGTCAGCGTCAATTACAATGACAAGCCGGCCTTCTCCCGCGACGCCGCCGTTGACGTTCTCGGCTATCCCGTTCGCGACTCCGCCGGCCTGGTCATGACGCGGGCCAATGTCTCCGTTCCGATGAGTGGAAATCCGGCCCTTCCGGTCCTCAACAGAATCGCCCGCATCCGCGACCTCTCCGCGCCCCAGGCCGCGCGCGGCTTCCCCGTTCAGATCGATGGCGTCGTGACTTTCAACGACCCGGATCTCAGCTTGCAATTCGTGCAGGATGGAACCGCCGGCATCTATGTCAGTATGGCGGTCAAGCGATTCGATGTCTTCCCCGCTGCCGGCGCCAGAATCGAGCTTCTTGGTTTCACCGGACCCGGCGAGTTTGCGCCGGTCATCGAGGCCGAAGAACTGCGCGTCGTTGGTCCAGGCAGATATCCCGACGCCGCGCCCGCTCCCTTCCAACTCTTGATGACTGGAGCCGAAGACAGCCAGTGGGTGGAGTTGAATGGAGTCGTTCGCTCCGCCGCCACCACCAGTAACCGCACCCTGGTGGTCCTCTCCACCGGAGACGCTCTGATCCAAATAACCGTGCTCGACGTTGCCCGCCCGGCTCCGACCAATCTCGTCGGCGCATCCATCGCGGCGCGCGGCGTCTGCCGGACTCTTTTCGATGACCATCGGCATTTCCAGGCGATGAGCTTTTGCGTGCCAGGCTGGGACCAAGTCCAGGTTCAGGAAGAGGAAGTGGCCGCTCCGTTCCAACTGCCGCTTCGCCCCGTCAACGGTTTGTTTGAATTTCATGCCGGCGGCTACGGCCTGAATCGCGCCCATGTCCGGGGCCGGATCATTCTGCGCCAGCGCGGCGGCGCCTTCTTCATGCAGGATGACTCCGGTGGCATCCTGGTCCACTCCGACGCGTCCATCCCAACCACGGACTGGGTCGAGGTGGTCGGCTTTCCGGCGTTGAAGGATCAATTGCCCGTGCTCCAAGACGCTTTGGTGCGTCCCGCCGCGCCGCACCCGCCGCCGCCCGCTCCTCCCACCCGCTTGTCACCGGACTCGCCTTTGGACAAGGCACTCAACGCCACCGTGGTCACCCTGGAGGGCCGCGTGGTGGCCTATTCCTCACGCACGACGGAGGAAAGTGTCACCGTCCAGTTCGGGCAATGGTTCATTGACGCAATCATGGAAAGATCCGACCTCCAACCCCTTCCCCGCTTCTTGCCCGGCAGTGTCGTTCGATTAACCGGCGTCTTTGTGGCCCGCCTCGACGACAATCGCCAAATCCGATCATTCCAAATCCTGTTGCGCTCGCCGGCCGATGCCCTCGTTATCTCGGTTCCACCGTGGTGGACGGCCCGGCATGCGCTCTTGGTTTTTGGCGGATTAGGCGCCGTCCTTCTGCTTTCCTTGGCTTGGGTCGCCGCTCTGCGCCAACAAGTCCGCCGCCGCACCGCCCAACTCCGCGCCGAAATCGAGGAGCGCAAACGCATGGAAGCACAGGTCAAAAAAACACACCGCGAACTGATGGAGATTTCCCGCCACGCGGGCATGGCGGAAGTTGCCACCAGCGTCCTCCATAACGTCGGCAACATTCTCAACAGCGTCAATGTTTCCGGTTCGATCATCACCCAGACCGTCAAACAATCCAAACTGGCCAGGCTCAACCTGGCCGTGGGCCTTCTGCGCGACCATGCCTCAACCTTGGGCGATTTCCTGACCAACGACCCCAAGGGCCGCCAACTCCCGGTCTATTTCTCTCACCTTGCCGACGAGCTGGCCCTCGAGCACAAGGAAATGCTCCGTGAGCTGCACCTCTTGGGCGGAAACATTGATCACATTAAAGAGATCGTCGCCATGCAGCAGAACTACGCCAAAGTCTCCAACCTGCGCGAATCCCTTCCCCTCGCCGAGTTGATCGAGGACGCCTTGCGCCTTGATCTGGAGGACCTCACCCGCCACCACATTCAGATCCAGCGCGAGTACGAGACCCTTCCCCCCATCGAGGTCGAGAAACACAAGGTGTTGCAAATTCTGGTCAATCTCGTTCAGAACGCCAAACACTCCCTGATCGAGAGTGGTCACCCCGATAAGCGGCTCACCTTGCGGGTCGGCGGGAACGACGGGAGGCTCGTGCGTATTGCTATTATTGACAACGGTTTGGGCATTGCCCCGGAGAATTTGACCCGTATTTTCGCGCATGGCTTTACCACTCGCAAGGATGGGCACGGCTTCGGGCTGCACGGCGGCGCGCTGGCCGCCCGCGAGATGGGCGGCTCCCTCACCGCCTTTTCTGACGGCCCCGGCACGGGGGCGGCATTTACTCTCGATCTTCCCCTCCTTCCCATCGCACGTTGCCAGCCTGTCACGGATTACTGATTGAGCCGTCGGGCATTATGGTATTGTTGAAGATCGCCCCGTTGAAATTGACGCCGTTGGCCGTGGCGTCGAGGAGGCTGGCGCCAGTCAGGTTGACGTCGCTGAAGTTGGCGCCGGTCAGATCGCTGTTGACCAGCGTCGCGCCTTCAAGATCGGATCCGGCAAAGCTGGCGGAATGAAGGTCGGCTCCCGTAAGGTCGGCGTCTGAAAAGGCGGAGGAAGTGCATACGGCGCTCGTAAGATTGGCTCCGCGCAAACTGGCGTTTGCCAGAAAAACCTCGCTCAGATTGACCCCTGCCAGGTTGTCCCCGTCGCCGCCTTCATTGAGAATCTCCCACACCAGGAAGGACTTGGAGTCGATCACGGTGGTGCCGTCCAGCAACGACCCTGGCAACTCGATGAAGCTCATATTCGCGCCAGTGAAGTTGGCGCCCCGCAGGTCCGCGCCCGCGAGGTCGGTCCCTTCCAGGTTGGCGTTGTTCAACAAGGCGCCGTGCAAATTGGCATTCTCCAAAAAGGCGAAACTCAAGTTTTGCCCCTTTAGGTTGGCCCCCGGCGCGCCTTCATTGAGAATCTGCCACACCATCATCCACTCCGGCGCCATGACTGTGTTGCTGACCAGCGTTCCCTGGAAATCCACATATTCGAGGTTGGCTTCGCTGAGATTGGCGTTGCGAATGTCCGCGTTGACCAATTCGCTGCTGTCCAAGTTCGCCTCTATCATTTGTGCCCCGTTGAGGTTCGCGCCAAAGAGTGCTGCCGAGCTTAGGTCCTCGCCGTCCAGATTAGTCCCCGCCGCGCCGAGGTTGACGATCTGCCAGATCAAGGCCGGCTTGGGATCCAGCAGGGTGTTCTCATCCAGTTTCATGCCGTTGAACACCGCGAAATCCACATCCGCCCCGGTCAGATCGGCGGAACCGAAATCGGCGTTGCTCAAGACAACGCCGAACAAACTGGCCAACTGGAAGTCGCCAAAGCGCGCGTCCGCTCCGGTCAGGGTCGAACCGTCAAAAACAGCGCCGGAAGCTTCCACATCGAACAAGCTGGCGCCGGTCAAATCCGCATTGATCAGGCTGGCATTGCGCAAGTCGGCCGCGCCGAGGTTGGCGCCGTCCAGTGACGCCTGATTCAGCGCCGCTCCGAACAACTCGGCGCCAAAGAAGTCCGCGCCCGTGAGTTGGCCCGAACTTAAAGTGACGTTGTCCAGTTGTGCGTACTCCTGGCTTATGATGGACTGTACTTTGTAGAAGGCGGTGTCCACGTTCGTATCCGCAAGGCTCAGTGTTTGGTTCAGTGCGCCGGACAGAGCCGCGCCCAATGGGGACCAAGATTTGAGGTCGGCGCTGCGCTGCACTTGATATTGCGGCAGCACGACAAGATCGCCGACCGGGGTGGCCGATTGCACCGGCCAGCTTACCACTACGGAGCCCGGCCCGTTGGTGTTGGCGGAGATGGTGAAATTGCGCTGCGCTTCAGCAGTGGCCGCCAGAAGCACGGCGATTCCCGTCAGGATTATGCGGCGAATGTTCATCTTGCGGCGATGATGCGATAGAATCTGGCAGCGTTGGTGGGACGGCTCGCGTCGAACGCGGAAAGCACGCCGATGCTGGCGGTTGTGGTCGAAAGAGTTGTCCAGGCTGGCTCCGCCAGGCTGCTCTTATACTGAAGCTGGCAAGCCAGCCCTGCCACGGCATACCAATTGAGCGCGACGCCATTGGTGCTTGGAGTCACGCTGATGCCCCCAATCTGCGGGGGCGGATGTGTGGGAATGGAAACCGGGTTAGCTGGGTCGGAACCAGCGTCCAATTCGTCCTGATCGAAAAATCCGTCGGCGTCGCGGTCGATGCCGATGCGTTCGCCTGAACCCGCGGGCACCAGAGTGTAAGTCTGTTCGCTTCCGGGGGCCGCCAAAGCCAACAGTTGGGCGGGTGTTTCCGTTTCCGCCAATCGGTCCGATTGGAAAAACCCGCCTGCCCGCTCAAAGAACCAGCCGCGTGGCAGGCCGCTCTCCCGCCCCTTGGCTACAAGGTCCAAGTGGCTGTTTGTGTTCGCGGCCAGGGCGATCATCGTGTTGAGCAAGGCCACAGACGCGGAAGTGCTGACGGTGATCTGAAGCCCTGTAGCGGCTGGGGTGTCCAGGCTTGCTACCCCGGGGGCGTTGTTCTCATCGGTCAACGAACCGGCCGGGAGGTCCGAACCGGCGAAGGAAAACAGGAAGGCCACCAGGTCCGCCGTTTCCTGGTCATCTGTCAACTGGAACGAATCCTGAACAAAGCGCACAACCGAATCGACCCCGCCGTCATGGGAAAACCCAAAACCTGTCCGGCTATTGGTGTGGGCCAGGTCCATCCCCGTTTTGTCGAAGAGGTTCCGCAATTGGGGAATCTTCAGTGGCAGGTTGTCCGAGCGCGGCAGGGCCACCATGGCCAGGTGATGGTCGGAGTTGCTGCCGGCGGGAATCTGCACCCACCGAATGCCGTTGAACTGCATGTCCGTTCCCAAGCCACTGGGCAGCGTATGGCACAACACGCAGCCGTTGGGGGTTAGCTCGCTGCGAAAAACCGCCAGTCCATTGCTGGTGTTGCCGCTGGGCAGTGGTTCTCCGGCGGCCAGCAACCCGCGCCCCAGCGCAAACTGCCCCGGCAGGGCCAGGTTGGTCGAAAGGGAATTATCGACTCGGCGAAACGGATTGGGGCCAAAGCCAATCGTCCCCAAAAAACTCTTGAAATCCTGCATTTCGTCCGTGTCCAGTCCATCAGGCATCGCCTGCAAATTGGTGAAGGTGATGTTGAATTGCTCGATGCCCTGGCGATCCCCCCGCCAGTGAAACGGCTCGTGGCCGATGATGTCCTGCAACGTCAGCGTCGTCATTGGTCCTTTCATCGGATGGTAGTTGTTGGTCACCCCAGGCAATGGATTGGCAAAGTTGTAGGTCGAATCAATAACTTGGATGGTCGAAGTTGGGTCGCCCAAATCCCAAGCCAGCCCGTCCGTGCGGCCATCCACGTGACACGACGCGCACGAGGCCTGTCCCAGCCCGGAGGTCAGATGCGTATCATACAGGAACGGCCTTCCTGTCTTGATGACCGCCGGCGTTGGATCAAACATCGGCAACGTGCCTTTGACGACTTCATTCGTTATATCGACCGTCGAGATGCTGCCATCGAACCGGTTGTACACATAAAGCCGATCTCGTCCCTCGTCCAACGCCATGCCTGTCGGGCCTTCGCCCAAGTCGATGGGCGGATTGGTCCCGACGCGATGGCCCTGGGCATCGATGATGATCAGGTTGCCCGATCCCATCCCGGTGATGTATCCCCGCGTGCCGTCGGAATTCCACTCCACTGCGCGCGGATCGCCAAGGGAAAGTTCGCGCAGGGATTCCGAAACCACCGTGGTTTCATAATTCAAATGCGGATTCAGGTCTATGACCTGATTGGTCAATGCCTCCGGATCAACCAGGGCCGCCTCCACTCGCACAAAAACCCCGTCCAGCACGGGTTGAAATCGGATTTGGTTGATGGCATCCGTGCCGACCACGGCGATTTGCCCCGTGGCGGGATTTACTCCCAGCGCCATACAAAGGTTCATAAGGCCAGTGGCGTAATTAACCGAGAATGTGGCCGCGTTGATGACCGCCAGGTCGTGATCGGGCATGTCCCAGCCTGGCACGCGGCCCGTCAAGGCGGCGTTGTCCCCGCTGATGAAGTCGGTCCAATCCCCCTGGTTATCATCCATCCAGCGACTGGCGCTGTTTTTCTTGACGATCATGCCGGTCACGGGGGCGGGCGTATTGGACAAGGCCGGGTTGAGCGCCGGAACAAAATTCGTTCCGCTATTGGGGGGTGGGTCCACGCCCCCGTACGGCGTGTCCGGGAACTTGCCGGGCTCGGCCCTGGGGAGCGATTCCAGCGGCCCGATGCCCGCGCTGATGATCGTCGAAGCGTTGCCCGACTGGAAGAACGCCGCATAGACGGTCGTGCCGTCCGGGCTGACAGCCATCGCCCTGGGGCGTTTGCCGTCAATCGCAATATTCGTCACCGTCAGAAAATTGGAGGGATTGATCACCTGCACCAACCCGAAACGTTCGCAGGCAATGAACGCCAGCGGCGGGGACCCGGCAAAGACCACGTCCGCTGGTTCGTTGGACACATTTAAAGTGGCTCTCACCCGCATCGTTGGCAGATCAACAATACTGATGGAACTGGAAACGTAATTGGCCACCCACATTTCCGTCGCCGTGCGGAAGCGGACCGTCACCGGCTCCAGGCCGACTGTGACACTGCCCACCGAAACCGGCGCGCCGGAAGTGACGTCAAAAATCTCCAATCGGTCGTCGGGCAAGTTACATACGGCCAGCCGTGTCGCATCGAGGCTGAGGGCAACGGGATGGACGGGGTTATCCTCAAAATTGAAAAAGTTGGTCATGGAAAAAGCGGCGTGACAATGGGTGCCCTTCCACAAGAAAGCACACGCCATTGCCAGCGATATGACACTCCTTCTCATTGATACCTGACTAACCGGCACTTTCGGACACAACATTCTGGCGATCTCTTCCAGCCTGTCCCCGTACAGTCAATTCTTCAAAATCCGCGAGGTGTTGGCCTCAACTTTAGCAGACCGGCCGGGATTGTCAAGTTGCTGGCCACGCCGGCAGCCCCGTGAAATACCCGGCTGGCAATCGCCTACCGGCAGATTCCGGCGCGTCGCGGAGGGCGGAGGGGTAATTTTCGGCAAGGTAAGCTGATTCTCGATCCGTTGGAGATCGAGCGGGCGCTGTCAGCGGCTTGAACCTAAACCCGCCTTCGGCCGGCGGGTTTAGGAACTGTTGAGACGGATGTGGCAACGAGCCGCGGTTTGCACGTCGAAGTACGCTTCGGCCAACAAGAAGTATCGGAGCGCCTCCGGTAATCGCTGGGGGATTTTCTTGAGTGCGCCCCAGAGGGCCAGGACGCGACACTGGCCATACTGTTTTGCCAGGGCCTGGTGCAGACTGTTGTGACGCAACAGTTGCAGGAGCAGATGGCCGATCCGCAACAGATAATAATAGGCCTTGGCATGGTCCCAGTCTTGGCTGAAGACGTGCTCCAGGTTCAAGCCGCTGTTTTTTTGAACGTTGAAGCCTTCGTTTTCGATTTTGACGCGCAGGCGGCCGACTTGGTCGGCAATGGCGATGACGGACTGCCGGTTGACCGCCAGATTGGTCAACCAGGCAAAAGTCGTTTTTTCGCCGGTGGGGGAGGTTTCCTCACAGAGGATGGCTCCGAGAGTCCAAGGGCGATCTTGGCTGTCAGTATAGGGCAGATGCTCCACCCAACGGTAGAGGCGGCGCGTTTTGTCCGGCCCCTTGAGGGCGAGTTTTTGTTCCGGCTGAAGTTTCAAAAGGGCCTGAAACTCCTGCCAGAGAGCGGGCAGGCTGCCTTCCTTAAAGGTCACCACGAAATGCCAGTGATTGTTTTGACAGATGGCAAAGGCGCGGCCGCACGCATAGAGGGCCTCAAAGTTCAGGCAAAGCCGCAGTTGGGGAAAGGAGGCTTTGAGGCATTGGGCCAGCCGGTCAAAGGCCTTGAGTTGGCAATCTTGTTTTTGTTCTTGATAGTCGGTTGGAGTGCGGCCGACCTCGCCCGAGGCGTGTTTTTGGGTCAGGCACCGAGGGCAATGGCAATGACTGAAACTCAAATAACCGGTGCCGTCGATGCCGGTCACGAGTTCGCCTTGAAAGCGGAAATCATCCAAGGCTTTCATGCGGATGAGCCGCTGGTTGAGCTGGCGGAGCAACTGAGCGAAAGCCGGGTATTTCACGGGGCTGCGGATAAAGGAGCCGCGTTCCGAATCTGAGAATCTTATCCGTGAAATCCGTGAAATCGGTGGTTCGACTCTTTTGGTTGCGGCTTGCCGCCTCAATTCCAGCGTGGCTAGAACCCGGTGAAAGAAAGGAATGGCTTGCTCAGGGTCCATAAGGCCCAACGTCACTGCCAATTGCGGCTCTCGTGAATCGTTAGTATTGACATACTGCAAAAATGGCTTGCTTTTGAACGGTCAAGAGTCCATACATTGTTGCGGGTATGAACGACAACTCAGGCATTCCCGAATTCGGCAAACCCAGCCACTTACGGGCATGGCTGCTTTGCGACGCGTTGCTCTTTGGCGCAGTGATGGGTTTTATTATGAGCTATGACCAAATATGCGCCGTCGCTCCGATCATTGTTGGGCTGGTTATGCTGTCGTTGACCTTCACAAAGCTTCCGATAGTCAAACCTATTAGACCTACATTGGGAATCCTGGCGGTGGCCGCAATAGTTTGTGGCACGCTGGATATGATGCTGTCCGATCAAGGTTTCCGTGCGCACATCGGACATCGATTTGCCGCCGCACTCTATCGCTTCAAAGGAATTTTTGTGGGGATGGGGTTGGGTGCCGCGCTGTTGTCATTGTTTTACGGGCACTGGGCCTCAGCTTTGAGGGCAGCGCAACAAAGTTACCAGTCGAAGGTGACGCGTGACGAATCCGATTAAGTGCTCCCTGCTTTGCCGCAGGGCTGGCTTGCTGGGCAAGAGACTGGAAAATGGACTGGAAAATGAGCTTGCAAATCTCTGGAGAAGGAAGAGAGTCACGAAAAAGATCCACTCTGATCGTGGGCAAGAAATCAAATGGGAAATTCCAGTTTATAGAGGTTATGAAATCCCGATGTTGCATGGCGGCCCTGGGAATCCTGCTCGGCGGCCTGAGCGGCACTGCCCAGACGATAATTTTCGACGAGGACTTTGACGGCGGATATACCGGCTATTTCGGCACCGCTTCGTATTCGGGTGGCAGCCCCACCGCCACCAACAATGCTGTGATAGCCAGCGGCGGAAACCCGAACGGGGCCTGGCAGGAAACCATGACGACAACAACCTGGAGTGACTATTACGCCGGGATGGTGTCGTTGATGACGGTTTCCGGGAACACGGATCCGATCCCGTCGGACTATGTGTTGTCCTTCGATGCCAAGGGCAGCCAGGCGGCCACCATCCAGCTTATCATCCAAACCTGGCCGTACGATTACTATGGCGGCACGGGACCAGTCATAAACGCGTCGGTCAACGAGGTGTTGACCGCCGCCAATGCCTGGCAGACTTTCAGCATAAACTTGGGCAGCGTCACGGAGGCCATGCCGATCGGGGCAACCTGGCAATTGGCCTTCCCGCTCAATTCCTGGCAGTGGGGCGGCCCCGGCTTCACCGACACGCTGACAATCGATAATATCAAGCTGGTGAATATTGGTAATCCGATTGCGCTGACATCGTCGTTCAATCCTTCCTCCTATGGCGGCAATGTCACCTTTACCGCCACCGTGCAGACCAATGGGGTCACCGCCGGCAACGCCACAGGCCAGGTGGTTTTTTCTTCCACCAACGGCCCGTTCAGCACCAACACGGTTACTGGCGGCAGCGCCACCAGCTCTCCAATCACCAATCTGGCGCCGGGCACGGACCTGATCATCGCCATCTATTCCGGCGGCAACTATCCGGGCAGCGGCAATACGCTGAGCCAAATGGTCGCCACCGCCCCGGGCGTTGCGCAAGACAATCTCCCGATCTACACCGACAATCTGGTCAATGGATTTCAAAATTGGGGTTGGGCAACGGTCAATTTGACAAACAGTTCGCCGGTTTATTCGGGCGTTTATTCCATGAGTGTTAGTGATGGCGGCTCGCAGACGGTTGTTTTTGAACATCCGGATTTCAACACCAGCCCCTACCAAAGTCTCAGTTTTTGGATCAACGGCGGCAGCGGTGGCGCTCAGAAACTTATGGTGTGGGGAATGCTGGATGGCACCAATCAGGCGTCCCATACCGTAGGCCCTTTGCTGAAAAACACCTGGCAGTTGATCACCCTCCCGCTATCCATTCTGGGCGTGGCCAACAAGCCAAATTGCAGCGGCTTTTTCATTCAGGGCAATGCTGGCGGCGCGGCACAACCCACATTTTACGTGGATGACGTTCAACTGGTGGCCGCGGCCGCGCCGGCGCTGGTTCACGTGGGAGTGGATGCGGAGCAAGTCTTGCAAACGGTGGATGCGCGCCAGTTTGGACTCAATACAGGGTACTGGGACAACAGCTTGAGCAATGCCCAAACACTGCCATTGTTTGAAGCCTGTGGCTGCTCGGCCTTGCGCTGGCCGGGCGGCTCAAGCTCGGATGAATATCATTGGGCGAGTGACCCGACGCATAATTCCACGTTTCGTTACATAGCCACCAATCTGGGCGCTCAAGTTTTCACCACCGTCAATTACGGCACCGGCACCGCTGGCGAGGCGGCGGCCTGGGTGCTCTCGGCCAACAAAACCAATAATTGCGGTTTCAAATACTGGGAAATTGGCAATGAATGCTATGGCACGTGGGAAACCGATTCCAATGTCGTTCCTCATGATCCTTACACTTATGCCACCAACGCGGTGGCTTACATTCAGCAGATGAAGGCGGCTTACCCGGCTGTGCCGATTAGAGTGGGCGTCGTCGTCACGCCGGGAGAGGGAAGCTATTCCAACAACGCAACGCATTATGCCATCAATCCGCGCACCGGCGCCACGAACTATGGGTGGACGCCCATCGTGTTGTCCGAGATGAAAAGTCTCGGGGTCCTGCCCGATTTCCTCATTTATCATTTCTACTGGCAATACACCACCTGGGGCTGGACTCCTTACTCTGGCTCCGCGGACAGCGACCCCCTGCTGTTGCAGGTGGCGGGCAATCCGTGTCCAGAGGTATGGAGTGACTGGAACAGCGCCGCCGCCAACTTGCGCCAGCAAATCACCGACTACATTGGATCCGCGGGCACGAACATTGAGTTGTGCGTGACTGAAAACAACAGCGATGCCGGGGCCATGGGCCGGCAATCCACGAGCCTGGTCAACGCGCTTTACCTCGCCGACAGCACCAGCCAGCTCATGAAGACCGAATTCAGATCCTACCTCTGGTGGGATTCCCAAAATGACGAACCGGAAACAGGCGGCGATTTTGACCCGACGATCTATGGCTGGCGGGCGGTGGGTGATTATGGGATAATGAATGAGCCAAGCACTCTGTATCCCACCTATTACGCTGAAAAACTGCTTCAGTATTTTGCGCGGCCCGCTGATTCGGTCCTCAATGCCACCAGCGATTCTCTTTTGCTTTCCGCCTATGCCGTTCACCGCACCAACGGCGCGCTCACGCTGCTTGTCATAAACAAAGACATGACCACGAACCTCGCCGCGCAGATCACGCTCACCCACTTTGCGCCGTGGACCAACGCAACGATTCAATCCTACGGCATCCCGCAGGACCAAGCGGCGCAGGAGAACGCCGATGCCTCACTGCAAGACATCACAACGACGAACATTGCAAATGCCGGCACGAATTTCACTTATTCGTTTCCGCCCTTGTCTTTGACGCTCTTCACTTTCAACCCAGGCCCTTCGACGCTCTCGGTGCTGGGCGCGCAGCCCGGACAGATGGAGCTTTTGCTTCAAGGCCAGCCCGGCACGCCTTATGTCATTCAAAGCGCTCCGAATTTGACGACCGCGTGGACCTCCGTCTCCACCCACACCCTGGAGGGAAGCAACTCGACCATCACCATCCCTATTGCAACCGATTTGCAGCAACAATTTTACCGCGCTCTCTGGCAGCCGTGAACATAGTTTTCCCTCAACGAGCGTTCGGGATCAGTCCTCGGAATCACGTATTTCGCCCAACAACAGCCACGATGCAGGCGCTTTACTTGATTCCGAGGGGTGCCCCCCCGGAAAGACCACGCCCCCACCGCCGGAAAAGAGGACAAAAACAAAGAGACCAAATCCAAGCCCAACGAATCTTCGACCGCAGAACCGGCGAGCTAAATGGCTCGCTTTTCGGTTCTGCTTGTTTTACTTTGATGTCGGCTTTCAATAGGCGGCGTGACACACCGCTCTTTACACTGTCCAACTGACATGAAAAACAACTTCAAAGCCGCGGAAGGATTCACACTGGTCGAGCTGTTAGTCGTGATTGCCATCATCGCCATTCTCGCCGCTTTGCTGTTGCCGGCTATCGAAGGCCAATAGTACCGCCCCTTAACATTTAACATTTCCATTGCATTCGTGCAAAGAATTCGTAAATTGGGGTCACATCAATTCCCTCTCAACGTCTCCTGGCATCCAGCAGAAAATCCCGCTTTGAGAGCGTATTTTAAAAATCGTTGGAGACGCCGCGTGGGGGCACGCGGCTACAGGAAACGACCGGAATCCGGCCTTTTGTAGGCCCGGTCCCCTGACCGGGAGATTCTTAAAACAGGCTCTTACAGACAGGACAGCCAGACGGTCCGATGCTTCTGCTTCAAGCGGCCAAACCAACGGCATGCCGGATAAAGGGCCAGCACGATGCCGAGCCAGATCAGATAAATGCCCGCCAGGCCAAAACCGGCGTCGGCAGGCACCGGCAGCGGCTGCGGCTGCGGCCCCATGATTCGCAGGGGCCACGTGTTCTCGTTATTGACACTTTTGGGCCCGTGTTTAGCGGCTGGCTTGGTGGGAGGCGTGCTTTACCAGGCCCTTCTCGTCCTTTTCCAAGGGCGGCCAGACGCGCAAGCCGGAAGCGGCGGCCAGCGGGCGTTGGCGCGAATGCCGGTCGAACGAGAGGAACCATGTACCGCCCATCGCGACGGCGGCCGCCACGAGGACGAGATCGTGTCCGCCAGGGCGGAGGGTCCGGGAAAAGCGCCGGGCCAGGCTCTCCGCCTGCTGAAAGGCTGCGAGCCAGTCAACCGGCTCCAAGCGAAGGCGCAGGCCCTCATCCAAGTCGGCGAGGAATTGGCCGGCTCGATCTTCCTGGCGCAGCAGCACGTTGAGGACTTCTACACGGGCCAAGGCCGAGAGACTGACGACCTTGGCACCGTCCGCCAAAAATCGCTCGATGGATTCACTGTTGCCATCGTGCAAGTAGAGCCGGACCAGCAAGCTCGAATCGGCGACGAATTTCATTTGAGGTTCGCCAGTTCTTGTTCGCGAAGGGCTTGCCGCCGGCGCTCTTCTTCAAACTCGCTGAGGGTCCTGGCGTCGGCTTGTGCCGTCTGTTTCCTGAGCCGGTCGAAGTGAGCTTTCCAGTCGGGCATTCGTTGGGAAATTGGGGGCCTTGGCGTGATGTAGCCGACCGCTCTGCCGTTGCGGCGCAGCTCAAAAGCTTCTCCGCGTTCGACGGCATCAAGGACCCTCGCGGTCTTGCGGTTCAAATCGCGCATTGTCAACGTTTTCATGTCTGACATGATAAGCCTGACATTGCATTTGGGCAATTGTTTTTATCCCGTGAGAAGTGGGGGTTTTTCAGCAGAATCAACTACAGATAGGACAGCCAGACGGACCGATGCTTCTGCTTCAAGCGGCCAAACCAACGGCATGCCGGATAAAGGGCCAGCACGATGCCGATCCAGATCAGATAAATGCCCACCAGGCCAAAACCGGCGTCGGCAGGCACCGGCAGCGGCCGCGGCTGCGGCCCCATGATTGGCAGGGGCCACGTGTTCTCGTTATTGACACTTTTCGGCGCGTGTTTAGCGGCCGGCTTGGTGGGAGGCGTGTTTTACCAGGCCCTTCTTGTCCTTTTCCAGGGGCGGCCAGACGCGCAACGGGTGGTAACAACTCAGGTCAATCATCGGTTACGGCTTAACGGTGAGCCCGGCTTGTTTCGCCATCGCTCCCTGTCGCCCATCGAACGTGACAAACTCCTTGGCCCCGATGACGACCGCGGCGGCAACGTGAATGATGTCGAGCATGCGGCAGCCGAGTATGGCAGAATGACTGGCGGAAAGTTCATCGGCCTTTTGTTCAACGGCGGTAGCGGAATAAACCGGACGTTGCCAGCGGCCCGTGGCGATATCCTGCTCAAAAGCAGCGATGGATTGGCTCATTTGCGCCATAGTAATCTCTTTGCGAAAGGCCTTCAAGCGAATGGCGTTCTTGACCTCCAGCGCCTGCCACTGCGTTAACCAGTATGGCGCAACGTAAGCGCCAACCAGCCGAATAGCATCCGGGCTGGTCGCTTCTCTGACGTACAACTTGACGATGATGGCGGAGTCAAAATAGGCGTCCATCAGCGATCACCGCGTCCTTCATCAATGATACTCTGGGTGTCAGGCGCGATCTTGTCGCCATAAATACCGCGCAAGCGTTCGCCAAAGTCGGGCCAATTCGAGCGGCTCACCGGGCCAGGAGCACGGCTGCCATTGTTCATCGAGTGATAAAGCTGCTCAAACAGAGTTCTTTCCTTCTGAGGAAGCGCGGCCACCTGTTTGATGAGTTCTGTTGCGCTCATTGGGTAATCCTAGCTCATTTCCGTGACCCCGCCAAGTGGCTTTTTTCCCCTTCTCATCGTAAATTGGGGTCACATTAATTTCCTCTCAACATCTCCTGGCATCCAGAAAAAAATCCCGCTTTTACAGATAGGACAGCCAGACGGACCGATGCTTCTGCTTCAAGCGGCCAAACCAGCGGCATGCCGGATAAAGGGCCAGCACGATGCCGATCCAGATCAGATAAATGCCCACCAAGCCAAACCCGGCGTCGGCCGGCACCGGCAGAGGCGCGCGTCCCGGTTGCGGCTGCGGCCCCATCAGCCAGTCCGCCCGCCCAAAACGAAACAGATTCACCACCACCGCCAGTCCGCGAATCAACGGCAGGTGAACCATAAAATAAAACAGCGGCACCCGCCCAAAAACCAGCAGCGGCCGGAGGCATCGCGGCGTTTTCCAGTCAAACGCCGCCAGCAACAGCAGCGCCGGGCCGAGGGTCATCAACAGAAAAGAGAGCGAGGGGGGGTATTTTTGACAATTCACAAAGCTCAGAATGGTAAACAGCGCGTCCTTTTGCGCAGTCCACGGCTTGGGATCGCCGTACAGGTTAAAGAAGCGCAGCGCCACAAACAGCGCCACACACGACACTCCCAGGCCAATGATCCACTTCCTCCTGGCGGCGGCGGCGCGCTCCAATATCGGGCCGAAGGCGTAACCGGCCG
>JBEKSF010000124.1:0-18907 GCA_049517295.1 Verrucomicrobiota bacterium | reverse complement strand
AAGATTAACGAGCTTGCCGTGATGGGAGCCGCACAGAAACAGATAGTGGAGCAGTTGAGCATCGTGTTCACTTGTCAAAGCACTCGTCGTCTTTAGTTCATAGATCGCCGCGTTGGCCACTACCATGTCCAGCCGGAACTGCTTTGCAAAATCTCGATGCGACACCGTGACGGGCACCTCTTTCTCAACGGGAAAGCCCTCCGCACCAAGGCGCGCAACCAGGTCGTTTTGATAAATGGCCTCATCGCAAAGCCGGCCCAATCGGTTGTGAGATTTGAAAACGTTTTGCATGACAGTGAAGTCAAGATCGCTAAACGCTTGCTGCTCAATGCAACGCAATGGGATTGGAACTCTTACAGGCATGATTTTTAGGCAGAAACATGGAGGCAGAAATATAAAAAAGAAAGAACTCTCTTCGCCGGCCGCAAGCAGCTTCTCGCGCCCATGTTGATGCTTATGGCCCGGTCCCCAGACCGGGTGCTTTCCAATACACGCTCTGACTCCGCGTCGCGGCCCCTGGCGTTAGGCGGGGTTTTTGACCAGGGGATGAATGACGCCTCGCAGAAAGCCGGCCAGGTCCAGCATGTCGGAGGGCTTTAAGATGTAGTCGTTGGCTCCAAGTTGGCGGGCCTTCTGCTGGTCGGACTCCAGCGCTGAGGCGCTGAATATCACCACGGGCAACGATTCAAACTGCGGCTGCTCTCGAATCCATTGCAGCACTTCCAGACCCGACACCAGCGGCAGATTCAAGTCCAGCAGCACCAGGCTCGGAAGAGGAAAACTGTCGCGATCGGTGAAGGGGGGGTTGCCGGCCAGGTAATCCACTGCTTCCTGGCCGTTGACGACCACCTGCAAGGGAACGCTCAGGCCCGCCTCCGCCATGCCCAGGCGCACGAAAAGCACGTCGTGCGGATCATCTTCAACATATAGAATCGGTTTGGTGATCACGCAGCCTGCCTCTTCTTCCGCGCCGGCCGGCGGCAAATCCAGCCAGAATCGGCTTCCCTTGCCCGCCTCGGACTCCACTCCCACGCTGCCGCCCATGCGCTCAACGACTTTCCGCACCAGCGCCAAGCCGATGCCGTTGCCTTCGTAGTCCGCGCTCACCCGCTGGAATATCTCAAAGATCCGGTCGTGCAGTTCGGGCAGGATGCCGATTCCGTTGTCTTCAAACCACAGGCGCACAAGCTGGCCGCGCGCCTGGCTGTACACCCGCACCTGCGGCATGCAGCCCGGCGGGACAAATTTCACCGCGTTGCTCAGCAGGTTGGAGAAACACTGCGTCAGGCCCGCCTGGTTGGCGCGCACCAGGCCCAGCCGCCCTTCGATTTGGATATTGGCAAGCGAGGGGTGAAAATTTGGATACGATTCGAGCATCCCACGCAACAGCGCGTCCGCGTCCACCGTCGAGAGCGGCAGCGTCTCGCGCATCGCCTTGCTGTAATCCAGGGCGTCAACAATGAGCTGGTCCATCCGCTGCGCCGCCGTGACGATGAGTTGCAGGGTGCTGCGGTCGCTCTCCTCCAGGCGCCCCTTGCTCTGCTTGAGCAGCAGGCCCGAAAAGCTGCGCATGGCGCGCAAGGGCGCCCGCATGTCGTGGACCAGGGCGTGGGAAAAGTGTTCCAGATCGTCGATGTTCTTTCGCAACGCAACGGTGCGTTCCGCCACCCGCCGCTCCAACTGGGCATTGACGCGGGCCAATGCCTCCCGCGCTTCGCGGGCCTCCTCTTCTGCGCGCTGCCGGGCGCTGATGTCATTTTTGACCGCCACGAAATTGACAATTTGGCCCCCTCCATCGCGGACCGGCGCAATGGTCATCTCCTCGGCATAGAGTTGGCCATCCTTGCGTTTGTTGATCAGTTGGCCATGCCAGACCTGGCCGGCAACGATGGTCTCCCAGAGTTTGGCATAAAACTCGGACGGCATCCCCCCCGATTTCAGTATCCGGGGGGTTTTGCCCAGCGCCTCGCTGGCGCTGTAGCCGGTCAAGTGGGTGAAGGCCTGGTTGACCCACTGGATGGTGCCCTCGCGGTCGGTTATGATAATCGCATCGGCGGCCGACTCCATCGCCGCGGACTGCAAGCGCAGTTGTTGCTCGGTGTGCCTGCGCTCGGTGATGTCCTCGAACATGGCCGTGAAATGCTCAGGTTCCGGGCTATAGACGAAAATCGAGAACCACTTTCCCAGCGGCTTGAACTCGATTTCAGTCCGGGCCGGCTGGCCGGTCAGCGCCACCTGGCCGTATATTTCGAACAACTCGGGATACAATTCCCGAAATTGCGGATCAAGTTCGCTGGCTCGCTTGCCCTCCGTCTCCTGCAGGCCCGTCAGCGTGTGATACGAGCTGTTGACGTCCAGGTAAATGAAATCCACCGG
Source organism: Verrucomicrobiota bacterium (assembly GCA_049517295.1). Classification (GTDB taxonomy): domain Bacteria; phylum Verrucomicrobiota; class Verrucomicrobiia; order Limisphaerales; family Palsa-1400; genus JBEKSF01. The sequence goes on along the minus strand of JBEKSF010000124.1, from coordinate 16,531 downwards.
CCGCCGCTGATTGTCGAACAGCATCTGGCAATGGGCGAAGCCTCGCACCATGTTCTCGAAAAGCTTGCGGTAACGCTCCTCGCTCAGCCGTTTCAACTCACTGGCTTCGGTTAGCCGCCGCAAGTGGTCGCTCATCTCCCGCGCCTGCTCTTCGCTCCGCCGGCGCCCGGCGCGAAAGGCCCCGCCAACCCAGCTAATCATGAGGCCGACGACGACGAAGAGGATCAGAGCATACAAGTCCACCGGTCTTCGGACGGCCAGCGAGCCGGTCGGTTGCAGAAAAAAAAAGTCCACCACCCCCGCCGATAAGATCGTCGCCACGGCGCCGGCGCCGCCGCCGCCCAGAAGCGCGCTGAAAATGATGCCGGGGTAGAAGAGCATGTAGGGCGGAATGGCGCTCCCCACGATCTCGTCGATACCCCACCGCAGCCATGCCGCGAGCGTCGTGGCGACCACGGCCATCGCATAGCCGACCCACACCTTGTCGCGCCAGCGCGCGTCAAAGCCGATGAGTTTTGAGGCGATTGTCACACTTCAATGAATTTTCCTCGGATGTCTCGGTCGCCAGCGGGGTGATTCTCTCCGTCCACGCCAGGCTGCACAACGCGCTTAAAGTACGGCAAAAGGGCAGCGTGTCAACAGACAATCAGGTCGCTGGTCGTCAAAACTCCTTCCAAGGCAGAGATGCGCCGGAAAAAATGAAATAATCCGCCAATCACTTCGCTTGGCTCTTCTCATTTTTCGATTATCTTTGGGCTGTGACGTCGATTGCCCAACAGGACCTTCCCTCCCTCAATCGCGTCGCCATCCCCGATCTCTGGCAGCAACAGGCCGTCGCCGCCTTGCGCCAGGGCGACGACGTCGTCGTGCAGGCCCCGACCGGCGCGGGTAAAACCCTCATCTTCGAACTCTGGTCCAACCAGGGCCGCAATCGCGGCCAGGCCATTTACACCGTCCCCACTCGCGCCCTGGCCAACGACAAGCTGGCCGAATGGCGCGCCCGTGGCTGGGACGTCGGCATCGCCACTGGCGATTTGTCGGACAATCTGTCCGCCCCCGTTTTGGTCGCCACCTTGGAAACTCAGAAAAGCCGCCTCGTCAAGGGCCAGGGCCCGGCCCTGTTGGTGGTGGACGAATACCAAATGCTGGGCGACTTGGACCGCGGCCTCAATTACGAACTGGCGCTGGCGCTGGCCCCCTTGGGCACCCAATTGCTCCTGCTCAGTGGCAGCGTGGCCAATCCGCAGAACGTCGTCCAATGGCTCCGCCGCCTGGGCCGCAAGGCCGTCCTGGTCCGCCACGATCTGCGCCCCGTGCCGCTGGAGGAAGTTCACGCCAACAATCTCGACTATCACGTTCCCGCGGACATTCGCGGCTACTGGCCGCGCCTGGTCGCCAAAGCGCTGGCGGAAGATTTGGGGCCGGTCCTCATTTTCGCCCCGCGCCGCCAGGGCGCCGAATCCATGGCCGCCGAATTGGCGCGCGAATTGCCCAACCCTAATCCCCTTGCTCTGAGCGCCGCCCAAAAAATCCTCGCCGGCGAGCACCTGGCCAAAATGCTCAAGTCCCGCGTCGCCTATCATCACAGCGGCCTCAGTTACGCCGCCCGCGCGGGCGTGGTCGAGCCTCTGGCCAAGGCCGGCCAATTGCGCGTCGTCGTCGCCACCATGGGCCTGGCCGCCGGCATCAATTTCTCCCTCCGCAGCGTCGCCCTCGCCGCGGAGTCCTACCGGCGCGACAACCAGGAACAACTGCTGCGGGCCGACGAAATCCTGCAAATGTTCGGCCGCGCCGGCCGCCGCGGTCTTGACGAAACCGGTTTCATTGTCATCACCGCCAACGGACTGCGCATGCTCGACGCCCGCCCCTGCCAATTGTCCCGCGGCGGTTTGGTCGATTGGAACACTCTCCTGGGTGTCATGGACGCCGCCGCCGAACAGGGCCTCGACCCCTTCGTGCAAGCCGTGCGCGTCCAAGAACGCCTCTTCACCACCAAGCCCATCGCCCTCGGCATCGAGGCCTCCATCGGGCATCCCGGCGCTCCGTGCGGATTGAAAACCGACGCCGAGCGCGCGCGCCACGTGCGGCGCCGGGTCCGCCAGATGCTCAACAGCCGCGGCCAATGGGAGAATTACCCCGCCGCAAGCGATCGCCCCGCCCGCGAGGTCTGGGTCATGGAAAGCCCCGAAACCCTCAAAACCCATTCCGCCCTCTCCGACCCGGCCGCCATGGAAAAACCCGGCGCCGGCCACCTGTGCGTTTTGCAGGAGGATGAAAACGGGAAAATCCACGGCCGCGCCATGACCATCGCCGACGTGCTCAACGACGAGCGCGTTGTCTTGCAGAAATGGGCCCGCCGCCTCATCGACTGGAATGGCCGCCAGGTTCCCCGCGCCGCCTGGGACCAGAAAATTGTTCCGTTGCTCGGAAAAAAGCTGGCGCAACAAAAGACGCCCGTCGTCCGGTTGATTCACGAACAACAGCGCATTGTGGCCCACCTGAGTCTGGCCGACGCCCTCCTGCGCGTGCCCGTCGATGCGCACGGCGTGGCGTTGTGGAAACCCTTCCAGCGCGAGGTGCTGCCCCCCGATTGCGCCTCCTGTCCGCTCGTTCCCGTTTGCGACGCGCTCCCGCCCGCCACCGGCGTGGCGTTGCTCTGGCGCCGGTTGGGGTTGATCGATGCCGCCGGCGTGCCCACCCGCCGCGGCAAGGTCGCCAGCTTCTTTTCCCAGGGCGACGGCCTGGCGGTCGCGGCCGCGCTGGAGGAGGATTCTTACCCGGTCACCGAGTTGATTTACGATCTGGCCAATCTCGACGCCAGCTTCCGTTTCTGCGGCGAGGAAAACCGCTGGGCCGGCCGCCTGGCGATGGCCTGCCAGAAAACCTACGGCCTTCACACCGTCCCCGGCTACCTGGAAAGCGGTATCCCGCCAAAATACGGCGCCGGAGCCGAACAAGTCGTGGCCGCCATCCATAAAGACCCCCTGAGCAAGCACCGCTGGGTGACCGACTTGCTGGGGCCGGGCGACATTGACCGCGTCATCATTGAGTGGCGCAGCACCCTCCGCCAGATCGCCCACGCGCCCGACATGGACTGGCCCCGATGGCGTCAATTACAAAACCTGGCGCGAGATATCCTCAACGAAACCGAATCCCCCACCCTCACCAGCCTTCCCCCGCTGGAATACCACCAAACCCGCCGCATCGACCACCGCCTCATCCTCCGGCGCCATTGACGGCTCCTTACTTTGCCCCCTGGTCGATCCAGGCGCGGATCAAGCCGATTTGCTCCTTGGTCAACGGCTGGATATTGTTTTTGTTTTTTGGCGGCGGCATGTAATCGTCCGGGTCGCCCAGGTGTGCCAACTGGATCACCGCCGGGCTTTTCGCGCTGTCGCCCGGTATGACCACCGCGCCGTCCTCCCCGCCCTTAAGGACTCCTTCCAAGGTGTCCAGCCGCAATTTCCCTTTTGGTTTCGGCGTTTTGGGCCCGTGGCACGGGTAGCAGGACTTGGCGAAGATGGGCTGAATATCCGCCGCGTAAGTCACCCCTTGTTTGGTGGAAGGGGGCGGCAGCAATTTGGGATCGATCGCCACCTTCTCCTTCTCATCGCCCAGGGCGCAAAACGCCGCCAGTGAACAACCGCAAACCAATCCGCGAATAAATGATTTCGACAACATGAAACCGTATTTATCCAAAACCCCCGCCCTCGTCAAAGAGTTTTTTATAGCGCGAATAACCGCCCAAAAACTCTTCTTGCCAATCCTCCCCGCTTGTGAACAACTTCACGGAGCGGATTCAGCGACCGTATAAGACTCGTTTTATGACGCACGTCAAATTGCACATTCCGGGGCCGGTGGAAGTCAGCGCCAAAACATTCAAGGCGTTTTGTTCGCCGATGATCGGCCATCGCGGCCAAGGGTTCAAAGACCTTTACGCCAAAATCCAACCGCAGTTGCAACAACTGCTCTACACCAAACAGTGGGTCTTTCTGAGCACCTCCTCCGCCTGGGGCGTGATGGAGGGCGCCGTGCGCAACCTGGTCCGTAAACGCGTCCTCAATTGCATGTGCGGCGCTTTCTCCGACAAGTGGCTGGACGTTTCAAAACGCTGCGGCAAGGACGCCGAACCGCTGCAAGTGCCCTGGGGCTCCCCCATCCGCCCGGCGCAGGTCGAGGCCAAACTGGCCACCGGCCAATTCGACGCTCTGACGGTCATTCACAACGAAACCTCCACCGGCGTCATGAGCCCCATTTACGAAATCGCCGCCCTCAAGAAAAAATTCCCCGACGTCATGTTCATCGTCGATGCCGTCAGTTCGATGACGGCGGTCAAACTGGAATTCGACGCGCTGGGGGTGGACGTTTTGCTGGCCGGCACGCAAAAGGCCTTTGCCTTGCCGCCGGGGATGGCGGTGTTTGTCTGTTCGCCCGCCGCGCTGGCCAGGGCCGCCGCCGCGCCCGACCGCGGCTATTATTTCGACCTGGTGGAATTCCAGAAGAACGCCGAGCAAAGCATGACGCCCAGCACGCCCAGCATCGGCCACGTTTACGCCCTGGCCTCCAAACTGGAGGACATCTTTGCCGAAGGGCTGGACGCCCGTTTCGCCCGGCACAAAAAGTTGGCAGAAATGACCCGCGCCTGGGCCGCCCGGAACGGTTTCAACCTCTTCCCGGAGCCGGGCTTCGAGTCCGTCACCCTGACCTGCATCAGCAACGGCGCCAGGCCCGGCGGGCGGGTCGTCGATGTGCCCAAGCTCCAAAAGCTCGTCAAGGACCAGGGATTTTTGATTGACGGCGGATACGGCAAGATCAAGGGCGCGACCTTCCGCATCTCCAACATGGGCGACGAAACCGAGGCGACGATGAACCAGCTCTACGCCGCCCTGGATTCGGCGATGAAACAACTATAAAGACATCTTGCCAGCGAAGGCAAGTGTCACTAGAGTATCACATGTGAAAGTGGAATTGGTCACAACGCTAAAACGCAAGGCGACGGCTCTCATTTCGGCAGTCGAAAAGAGCAGGGACCCCGTTTTGATTACCCAACGTGGGCGTGCTGCGGCGTATCTGGTGGATGTCGAAACCTTCGAAGGCTTGTGCCGCCGTCTGGACATTCTGGAAACCATCGGCCGCGGGGAGCGCGCGGCAGAAGAAGGCCGCTTCGTCTCCCACAGCGATGCAAAGATACGGTTGTCTCGATGGCTCAAGTGATTTGGACCGAGCCGGCCCTCAGTGACGTTGAGGGACTGGCAGAATTCATAGCCTTGGACAATCCGGACGCGGCAGCCAGCCTGGTGAAGAAAATCTTCGCCCGCGTTGAGTTGCTGGCGAAACATCCCGAACTTGGCCCGCGGGTGCCGGAACTCCTCCCAGCATCCCGTTACCGGCACTTGATTGAACCTCCCTGCCGGATATTTTATCGTTACGAAAGGAAAACCAGGAAGTTGTACATTCTTGGAGTCATGCGCGGTGAGAAGCTGTTCCAAAAACGATTGCTCCAAAAACGAGACAAAAGGTGAGCGAACTTGAATCCTCACGGCGAAATCGCCAGCCGCTCCTCATTCTTCTCCTGGCTGATCATCATCCCTTGCTCTTTGTAAACCTTGAGCATGAAATGCGTCGCCGTCGAAACCACTCCCTGGATGGTCGCTAGTTTCTCGGAGACAAACGTGGCCACCTCGCGCAGGTTGCCGCCCTCGACCACCACCAGCAAATCGTAGCCGCCCGACATCAGGTAACACGAGCGTACTTCGGTGTACTTGGCGATGCGCTCGGCCAGACGGTCAAAACCGCCGCCGCGCTCGGGCGTGATCTTGACCTCGATCACCGCCCGCACCAGATCGACGCCGGTCTTATCCTCGTTCAAGACGGCGCGATAGCCGAGGATCACCTTGTCCTGCTCGAAAGTTTTGATCCTGGCGGCGATCTCGCTCTCGGTCAGGTTGAGCATTTTGGCCAACTGCCCCGGCTTGAGCGCCGCGTTCTCCTGCAACAGTTTCAGTAACGGGTCCATCCCCCTATTCTTACCACATCGCGTCCGTGACAAAAGAACAATTGCCGCTTAACCGTTCTTGGAATATCTTCAACGCCATGAAGGCGAACGAATTGGCCGTAAATCTGCCGGCGCAAGAGGCGGAATTCCTTCAGGCTTACGCGACCGAACACGGGACGACAGTCGCGGACGTCCTCACCCGTTACGCCCGGCGATTGCAAAGAACCCTGCGATCGGCGCCGCATCCAGACAATCTCAAATTCACCGGCTCAGTCCCGGCGTCCGAAAATGTCCGGGAGTCCTACCGCCAGCATGTCATTGAGAAACACCGATGAAAATAACGGTGGACTTGAACGTCTTGCTCGACGTCGCCCAAAACCGGCAGCCCCATTATCGGGCGTCGGAAGAAGTCTTGCATCGTGCCCGCCTGGGTGAGTTCGCTGCCGTATTGCCGCCACACGCGTTGACCACACTGCATTACATTATTGAGAAATGGTCGGGCACCGCTTTGGCCAACCAGACGATAATCTGACGACGCATCCGGATAAGAGAGCATTGCCCGAGAGCACTCCAAACTCTTGTCCGGTTTTCAACTGCGGCGGCAGCTTTAATTCGAATGACCGTTGTGTCACCCGACCGCGAATTGGTAAGCGACTACGCGGCGCGAGGCTCTGAATCGGCCTTCCGCGCGCTGGTGCAGCGCCACGTGCATCTGGTCTATGCCACCGCGCTGCGCCAGGCCGGAGACGCCACGCTGGCGGAGGAGATCACGCAGAACGTCTTCATCTCGCTGGCCCGAAAAGCGCCGCGCCTCGCCGGGCTTGAAACCCTCGCGGGCTGGCTCTATCGCGCCGCCGTGCTGGAAACCAAGGCCCGCATCCGCTCCGAGCTGCGCCGCCGCCAGCGCGAGCAAACCGCCTCCGAGGTCATCACGCTGGAGCACGAGGGCGCTTCTCCCTTCGCCGCCCTGCTGCCGCTGCTGGATGAAGCGCTGCTCAACTTGCGCGAAAGCGATCGTCTGGCACTGGTGCTGCGCTTTCTGGAGGAGCGCAGCTTGCGCGAGGTCGGCGCCGTGCTCGGAGTGGATGAGGACGCCGCGCGCAAACGGGTTTCCCGCGCGCTGGAACGGGTGAGCGAGTTTTTCCGCAAACGCGGCTTCGCCGTTGCCGCCGCAACGAGCGGCGCGGCGTTGCTTTCCTCCGCCGCCCAGGCCGCTCCGCCGGCGGTCGCGGTTTCCGCCGGAAACGCGGCCCTGGCCTCCGGCGCGGGCGGCGGATTCCATTTCACGCTCTTTCATCTTATGACACTGACGAAAACACAAACCGCCGTGATCTGCGCCCTCGCCGCCGCCGTGCCGCTCCTGCTCCAACACCGCGCCCAGGCCGTGGCCGCCCGCGCCCAGGCGGACCTCACGACCCAACTGGCCGCCGCCGCGCGCCAGGCGGGCGAACTGGACGCCGAACTGGCTGGCGCCCGCCAGGCCGCCGGCCGCGCGGAGGCGGACGCCGTCAACGCCCAACTTCATCTTGACGCGGTGCGCGCGCAATTTGCCAATCGCGCCGACCGCCAGGTGTATCATTGGGATGACAATTCGCCATACATGCGCCTGCCCAAGGACTCTGTCCGGCAATTGCAGTTGGAAGCCGCCGCCAATCGTCACGGACGATTGACGGACGAGATCAAAGAGGTCCTGCAAATGACCGGCGCCGAAGCGGACCAAACGCAAGCCGCCGTCAACCATTTTCTTTCCACTTACAACGCCCTCGAATCGCGCGACATGCGCCAGGTCCCGCCCACAGACGACGAATTGGAAGGCCACACCGCCGATCAGACCCGCGTGTTTGACGTCCCCTACATCGGTTCCAATCAAATGAGTCAGATCCGGCAGGATTTCTTCGGCGACATCGCTTCCATCCTCGGCGACCAGCGGAGCGAGTTGTTTACCAACGCCCTGCAATTCTGGATGCCGGTCACCGAAGACTTTCGCGGGATCAGTTCCGATTCCACCGTTTTTAACGCCGACTTCCGCGCGCACTTTTATCAGCCCAAGCCGGGAGATAAATCCATCCGGTTCGGCGTGCGTACTTCCCTGCCGTCCAGCATGACAACGGACATCGGAGCGCAGGACGTGCCGGACCTTTTCCAGCCCTATCTGCAAGACTGGACCGCGCTGCTTCAATCCCCGCCCGCCGGCGACCCATGAACAACACCGCGCGAAAACTCTTTGTGCCGCTCTGCATTTTGCTGGCGGCCCTGGCCTTTTGGCTTCCCGCTCAACTCAACTTGCTCCGTGCCCGAGGCGAGATGGACGCCGCCAGGGCGCGGTTGGCGGACTTGCGCGACCGCATCGCCGCCGGCCAGGCGGAGTTGAATCAGGCGCGGCAGCGGAAATCGGCGCAAATCCTGGCGCGCGACCGGGCTTCCGCGTCCGCCGCCAAAGCCGAGCGGGAACTCGCCAAGATCGATCCCGAAAGCCGGTGGGCCTTGCCACCCGCCGCTTTGCCGGAGTGGAATCGCGATTCCCCCTATGTGTGGCTGCCCAAGGAGTTGGCGGCCCATCTGCGCATGCCCATCTTCAAGCGCAACGGCCAATTGCGAGACGATGCCGCCGCCATCCTGGGTGTTGATGAACAATCGCGCCGCGCTTTGGACAGCCAAGTCGGGCAGTTGCTCTCCAACTATCACGCGCTGGAAGTCTCCAACGCCGTGCGCCTGGACGCGCCGCCCGCGGGGATGAATTCCGACGGCCCCGCCGTGACGGTGCAACTCAACGCCATGCCGGATGTTGGCGCCGAATGCGAGCGGCAGTTCACGAACGTTCTGCAACAAACTCTTGGGCAGCAGCGGGCCGCGCTTGTCAATCAAAGCGCCCAGGATTGGCTCGGCGACCAATTTCACCATTTTGGGACGGCGCCGGAAACCATTTCGGTCGTGCATCACCCCAAGGGCGGTTTCAGCGTCAACATCGACCGGGGCCAATACGGCAATTCGTCGATGGGTCTCAATGGCGACGATCCCGCGGCGCTGGGCAACTACATCCCGGACTATCTGCTGCCCTTGTTCAGCGATGTCACCCCTGCCGCCGCCCCGGGCCAGTAGCCGTTTGACGGTGACTATTGCGGGTAGATGATCGCGCCCGGCAAACGCCGGACTTTGCGGGCAATCGCCCGAAAAGGACCGCGAGGCGCAAAAACCAGCACACGGCCCGGCAATCGCGCGGCCTTGAACAGTTTCGCGACGACGGCCTGTTCGCGTTGCCGGTTGGGCAGCCGATGCCACGCGGGGCGCAGTTGGATGCAGAGCACATAAAGCCGCTGTTTGGCGAAGTATTGCAACTGCTTACGGGCCAGGGCGGCGGAAGCAATTTCTCCCTCCGACGCCAGCAACTCACATAAGGGGACCAAATGCTCCGGACCTAATTCGTGCGGCAGGAACACGTCCGTGGCGCAAACATTTCGCCGTTCCGCCTGGGAGGCCTGAACCGTCTTCTCGAATTGATCCAGGCGCGCATACAACTCTCGAATGCGATCCGCCCGCCCCTGGCGCTGGAAGTAGGTATGGAGAATTCGCGCCGCCTGTGGCAGCAATTGTTCCTCTTCCTCCATCGCCCTCTCCAGGAGCTCCTCCCCTTCCGCCTCGCCGGATTCGAGGAGAATCCGGCCCAGCGCGAAATTGGCGGGAGCGTGGCGCGGATGCGCGGCAATGATTTGCCGCAGCAAACCAGTTGCGGCTTGGTTCCCTTGCAATTGGCCGACCACTTGGGCCTTGTCCCACAGCGCATCGGCGTCCGCCGCCTTTGTTGACGTCGCTTCTTCAATTCCGCCCAGACGATCCTGCAGCGCGCCGGCCTTGCTGTGGAGTTGACGCCACTGGGCGTCGCAGCGCTTGCGCCATGCCTCCTGGGCGCCTGTCCGCACCGCCCCGATCGCGGGGCCCAGCAACGCCGCCGCCGCGCTGGTGGCGGGGGGCACGGTGGCGCGCACGGAAAAGTCCTGGCTTGCGTCGGGTTCAACTCCCATGGCGCGCAAGCGGTCGGACAGGCAAGGATGGGTATCGGCGTTTGTCGTGGTGGCCAGAAACGCTTTCTCCAGCCAGGGCGTCACTTCCCATTGGCAGCCGGCCAGAAAACCGTTGGCTCGCTCCAGAACATTGGCGGGTGGCTCCGCCTCGCGGCTGGCCAGCCGCCATAAATCGGGCCAAAATCCTTCCTCCAACAGCCGCCCATACAAGGCCACTCTCACCAGGGCGGTGGCGGTCACCTTCGCCCCGGCCAGCCGCACCGCGGCGGAGTCGGCCTCATATTCGTGGACGCGCGACAAAACAAAAGCGTGAGCGTTAAAGCGCGGCCAGTACCACTGGATAAACTTGGTGATCAGCGGGCGCAAGGACACTTCCCCTCGCACCCTTGGCCGGGAGAGGTTCGGGAAGATCTCCGCCCAGGATCGCCGCAGCCGGTAAATCCACTGGCTGGACTTGCCGTGCGACCGGGCCAGATGCGCGCATTCATGGATCAGGACGGCCCGCAGTTCGTCGGCGGGGAAATTCTCCAGCAAGGGCAGACCCAGCAACAGGTAGTTCTCAAACCACCCAAAAACCCCCAGCCGGGGCCGTTGCAGCACCGCCGCATTACAGTCGGGAACCACCAGAACATGATGGAACCGGCCGGAATGCAACAAGCCGCGAAGCTCATCCAGCATCGCGTGGAGCGCCGGCGCCTGGGCGCGGGTCACGGCAAATCCTTCCGCCTTCGGCAGCCGAACTCCCAGTGCCCGGTAGAATCCCCAACAGCCCACGCTAAGAAGAAAGATCCCCACAAGGAGCGCGCCCCACCCGTCCTTAAACCAAACAATGCCGGGGACAATAAAACCGGCCGCGACGGCCACAATCAGGGCAAAGCCCGATAGAAGTCCCAAATATCCAACCACCGCCAGCCCTTTGACGCGCCGCCGCAGACGTTGATGGTCCTTGCCGATGCCGCGTTCGATCTCGCTAACCAGCTTGTCAAAGTCCTGGTGTGTCATTGCCAAGGGCTCATTGGCGCGGCTCTTCGGTGGCCCGCTCAATCAGGTAATACGGAAACTCCCGCTGCACGTTTAATCGCCGCGCCATTGCGGCCAGTTCCTTCCGCTGCTCCGGCCGGCAATAAGCAAGGTTGGCCAGCAAGACTGCTTTTGACGACGCCGCCATCGCCATCGTGTTCAGGGCTTGTGCGGTCGGCTCAACTCCTCCGCCCAGCAATCCGGCGACATCCTCCGGGTCGCCCGAGGCGCGAAAGAGCGCGACAGCCCGGTCCTGCCATTTTGTGGCTTCAGCGGAATTTCCAGCCGCGCGCCAGGCCAGGCTCATAATCAGCAATTCAAAGGGGTCTTTCAACGAGGCATCTGTCAACGGATGTATTCGTGCGGCTTCTTCTGGCCGATTCTCTTCGATCATCGCGATGAACAATCGATTGCGGCCACCAGGTGAGGTGTCGCCACGAGACATTTTCTCCAGCCCGCCAAAGTCACCCAACATATAAAGGAGCTTATCCTTCGCGGCGGCGGCCAGCGTTTCGCCGGCTGTCCCATAGCGAACTCCGGCGGCGCGCCCGTACTCCGCAACGGCCGCCTGGGCCTCGGCTTCTTTGTGACCGACGACCAGGGCCTGGCACAGGTTGACCTCGGCCTGAAGATCGGCCGGGTCGTCGTGGAGCTTCTGCCGCCAGGCCTCCTCAACCACCCCCGTTTCGTTCAAGCCCAGGCAAGCCAGCGACCATAACGTCAGAAAACTTCGGTTCCCCGGCTCTTGCGCGATGGCTGGATCCAACAGACGTTTCGCCGACGCCCAGTCCGCCGTTGACGCGGCGTCAAATGCAAGCGCAAAGGCGGGATACGGGTTCGCCGGGTCCGCGCGGAGCGAACGATTGAAATAATCCTGGCCTTCGGCGTAATCGGCGCTCAGACGGCCACGCAGGTAGAGCAAAGCCGAATCGCCGGGTTCGGCCGCCAGCATCGAATCATATTCGCCGACCAAACGATGCCGGTTGCCGCCCAGCAGGAGATTCTGGTAAGCCCGGTGCCACTCGATTCGCACGGGACGCCTCCCCATTCCGCCGCGAAGGAACTCGGCGATGCGGGTCGTATCACCGCCGGCGGCGCCGGTGATGACGTACGCCTCGAGCATCCGCTGGTCGTCTGGATTCCGGGTAAGACGCCATTCGGCCAACTGGTAAGCTTCGCCCGGGCGCCGCGCGCCGGCCAGCGCGTTGAACGCTTCCACGGGCGCGCCCTGGAAAAGCTGCAGGACGCTCACAACGCGCTGCTGCTCGCCGGATGAAACCTGCATTTTCGGCGGAGGCGGCGTGAACGGAAATTCAACATCGGGAAAAAAAGCGAGCTTCCTGCCGAATTCCCACTTAAAGGAACCCGGCTGCGGAGTTTTGGCATAGACCACCCGTTGGCAGAGAATGATGGCCGCGCCCCCGGGATTCAATACCCAGACCGGTTTGTGCGTCCACCGCTCAAAGTATTTGCTTCGAATATCAAAGGCCACTTCATCCGAAAACGGCGGATCGAATGTCGCCAAATAATGTCCTTCGTGCAGCGTGATAGGCGTCACTCCCCGAGGGATCTTGATCCTGCCTATTCCGGAAATCTCGCCTTGCAGCATTGCCCCGGTGCCGTTGGCGATGTACAGCACGCGATGCTCGCGTATGTAACCATTGGCGACGACCATACATGCCAGACCGATCCCGGCAATGACCCCGATCGCAATGGCCATCCGTTTGGGGGACGCCGCCACCGGCCCGATGCCGCCCGGACGCCGCGACTGCGAAAGAAAACGGCGCAAACTGAACTTGGCCTTGGGAAGAATCGTCGTCGTGCGCCCAAGGGCTTTTTCGGACGTTTTGACCAGGCCGCGAAAGACGGGGTTCTGCCCCACCTGCGGCAAACCTTGGAGAATTTTGCCAAAGTGCTCGAGCGCCTCGGCATGACGGCCCGCTTTCTGACAGCCGATGGCCAGATGTTCCAAAGGAGCCAGACTGTAGAGTTGGGCCGCGCCCGGTTTCTCCAGAAAGTCCAGCAGCGCCCCGGCCTCATCCAAGCGCCCGGCGCGGATATGCAATTCCGCGAGGCCGATGCGGGCTTCGGGAAGGTCGGGCCGCAGTTCCAGGGCGCGTTGATACAGCGTGGCGGCTTCCTCCGCTTTGCCCAACTGAACCAGGGCGCCGGCCAGGTAAGTTTGCACCTTGGCGTTGTCGCCGAATTTCTCCTGCATGGTGCGCTGCAACTCCGCCGCCTCGGCAAGTTGGTGAAAGCCGGTCAATTGTTGGTGCGCTTGAATCGCATTCTCCGCCGTGGGGTCGGAGCGGAATCTTTCCAGTGCGCCCGAGGTCTCCAATTGCCGGGCCATTTCCCACTTGTCCATCGCCGCGACAAAGTGGCGCCGGCAGCCCGGGCATTCGTCGATGATATGTTTGCGGCCAAGGGGGATGACAGGGATAAACACCACGACAAACCAAAGGCGGGTGTCGTAGGAAGCCAGGGTGACGTTTCGTCCGCAACTCCGGCACACACCAACCCGCTGCTGCGGGTTCTGCTTTCCGAAATAGCGGGTTCCAATGCCGTTAATTGTGTAGGGCATAATGGTGACGAAATCCTTTTCAGGTCGGTTGCGCCGTCATAGAGTCTTCTCTGGGCCGAAGTCTGGCCGATAGACGCTGGCCCGTCAAACTTGGAAGCACAAAAGAATTACCAACTCGTCCGCCTGGCCAACGGCGCCTTCAGCATCCGCTCGCTGGCCGAGGACGAAACGTTTCATCCGGTCATCGGCCCGGCTGCCGAGGCCCAGACGCTCTACATCGACCAGCTCAAGCTGCGCCATCGCTTGCAATCCCATTCCGGCGAATTTGTAGTATGGGACGTCGGCCTGGGCGCCGCCGCCAATGTTCTGTCGGTCTTTCGTGCGGCCGCGGATTTGCCTTGCTCGCTGCGCGTCATCAGCTTCGACCGCACCATCGAGCCGCTCCGCTTTGCTTTCCGGCACGCGGAAAAGCTGGGCTACTTCGCCGGCTATGAAAAGCTCGTCACCGACTTCCTGGCAACCGGACGGGCTTCGGTGGCGCGCGCCCAATGGGAGCTATGTCAAGGAGATTTTCCAGAATTGATCCGCCACTGCGCCCTTCCTCTCCCCCCGCCGCACGCCATTCTGTTTGACCCGTTTTCCCCCGCCAAAAACCCCGCGATGTGGACCGCGCCGCTTTTTTCCGATCTCTTCCGCCGCCTCGACCCGCTTCGGCCATGCGCCATGCCCACCTATTCCCGCAGCACCATGCTGCGGGTCACGCTCTTGCTGGCGGGATTCTTTGTGGGCGTTGGACACGCGACCGGGGAGAAAGAGGAAACCACCCTGGCGGCCAACACGCTGGAGTTGCTGGACCAGCCGCTGCCACGCTCCTGGCTGCGCCGCGCCCGCCTATCCAAAAGCGCCGAGCCGATGTGGGACCCGATCTACCGCCAATCCCGCCTTTGCCCCGAAACCTGGGAAAGGCTCCTGCAACATCCGCAATTCCAGTGAGCGCCTCTCTGCGGACAATCAGGGATTTGTCATAAGCCAATATTTACCGACCTTCGATTCGCCCAAGCGAGCCAATATGGTCGCACTATCCATTTACCCCGGCACAAACGGGGTTCAGAGCGGATGCGTAAGCAACCAATTCAAATCCATTCAGCGGGACGAGCGATCGTTTCGTTTTCGTTCACCCGAACCGTGGCCGGGAATACATGGCGTGGAATGTCTGTCAGCGGGAGCGGTTTGCAGGTCACTCCCATTCGGTGGTAATTGTCATTGCGTCGCTGTTGGCGCTCGTCCTCCAAAACGGGAATGTACACAGTAATTTTTATGTGCCGATAATTCCGGCCCACCCATTCGACAGCGGGTTCAAGGTCGGAGTCGCCGGACACAATCACCATCGAGTCGGTCAGCCCCCGAACAGCGTCTTCCAGTAGATTGACCGCAATGTTCACGTCTGTCTTTTTTTCCTCCGGCACTTGGTATTCGAGGCGGCGCATACAATCACGGGCCTGACAGGTGACCGTGCGCTCCTGATATTTGCCCAGGATGATTTTGACCTTGGGCAATGTGCCGAGCGCCTTCAGATATCGCTTCTGGCGGTCACGCCGCGTGCTGACGTGTTTCAGTGGCTCGACTAGCGCCGTGAAGAATTTGACGGCGATAATTTCCTCGTCTGGTCGCAACCCCTCAAAAAACGATTGGACGTTAAGCCATTTCCACGCTGGGTGGTGCTGGAAAACACCAAAATACCAGTTGAACGCATCCACGTAAACGGTGCAGCGCTTTTTGGGTTGCGGCGGAGGGTTGGATTCAGACATAGGATGCGAAAAAGGGGGGCGCAACAATCATTAAAATAGGGCTTGATTTTCGAGGCCGACAGGCGGATATGTATTGCAACTTCTCGCAATTGCGATTGGGTGATCCGAAAGGGTTGCCCTCTTTTTTTGCCCCACCAGACCATCATTGGGCAAACCAGCCCGCAATCGACCCTTAATTCGGCACAATGGGTTCCTGTTTCATTTACCACCGAGGATGTCGCCGCCAACATGTAATATCAATCCAAAAGCGCCGAGCGGGTGTGGGAACCAATCTACCGCCAGTCCCGCCTTTGCCCCGAAACCTGGGAAAGGCTCCTGCAACATCCGCAATTCCAGTGAGCGGCTGTCTGTAAACATCGAGGCGGCGCATACAGTCACGGGCCTCGCAGTTGAACGCATCGACGAAAGCAGTGCAGCGCTTTTTGGGTTGCGGCGGCGAGTTGGATTGAGGTGTAGGTAGCGAAAAAGAGGGACGCAAAAATAATAAAAATAGGGTTTGATTCTCGGGGCCGACAGGTGGATATGTATTCCAACTTCTCGGTGATCAAATGCCGACGACAACATTCGAAGCATTAACGGAGTTTCAGCACCAAGTTGAACCATACTCTGGCCCTATATTTTTCTCAAAATCCAGTCAAACGCCCCTCGGCAACGTCACCAACAACGGCAGTTTTGGGCTGGTGGATACGGGGAAGAGGAAGCTCCTTGTGACCTGCCATCACGTTTGGAGGCGGTTTCAGGAGGAGCGCAGCAAGGAACCTAATTTGCAAATGTGCCTCTGCTTGGACCGGCCATTCTGCTTCACGCCAGGCGAACCCGTCGGAGAAGATAAGTCTCTAGACATTGCGACTTTCGACATTGACCCACTATTGGGAGGAAGTTCCAGATGTAAGTTTTGCCCTTGGAATCAGAACACAGCTCCCACGATTGCTGAACGCGATGTAATTCTCTTTATTGGGTATCCCGCGTATTTGCGCCATGAAAGCGCGCAATGCATTGAATTTGGACGTTCTTTATTTTGGATGAAGGCCGGGAGTGTGACCGACAGGAAGCTGCTGTGCGATATCGCGAGCCTTACCGTGAAAACGCCACCAGAACAGTTTCCAGGAATGAGCGGTTGCCCGTGTTTCCTGGTGCATGACTATAAGGCCGTGGAGTTAGCAGG
>JBEKSF010000123.1:0-18957 GCA_049517295.1 Verrucomicrobiota bacterium | reverse complement strand
CAACAATTCCGTTCCCTACACCAGCGGCCAGCCCTTGCCCGGCGCGATCAACATGAGTTTCGCCGATGGCCACGCCCAACTGGTCAAACTCCCCCAACTCTGGACCTTCTACTGGCACCTCAACTGGAACCCCGCCCAAGTCATCGGCCCCTGAAATCTTGTTCAAGGAAATCCAGTTCATCTTGTTAATCTTGTCAAAACCTCCTTTCCATCAACCTCTTCCGCCTTTTTTCATCTGTGTCAATCTGCGTCAATCTGTGGCTGAAATAAATCTTCAAAAAAAACGCGCTTTTTCCCCCAGTCGGTTTTTCTCCCTCGTGAAAATGTGATCAACTCCTGCGCGTGAAGGCATGGAATATGTCCATCGCCCGGCGCCCTTCGCCGGACCGCAACTGCCGCCGCGCCCGCCGCGCCGCGGCAAGCCCGACTGTCGTCGCAATCCTCACCCGGCGTTCCCAAGAGCCTCCAACGGACTTTAACGCAAAGCGGCAAAGGCCCAAAGACGCCAAGACAATTACAGTTGACAAATCTTCAATTCCCGATTCCCCATGTCTCTGTGCCATCGACAGAACTTGCACATTTTGGACACAGGATTTCCTTCTCCGTTCCCTCAGTGTGCTCCTGTTCAGCGTCTTTGGTTGTGGCTCCTCGCGTTGCGCCTTTGCTACCTGGCACCTTGGCGTTTTCACCTTTACCTTGAAGCTTCGAGGGCCAAAATGTCTCTTCCGCGTCGCGGTTCAACTCTTGCCTGCGTGCCATTTTGACCCGCATGCAAATCCAAAAACCCTCAAAAACACCAGCAATTGCTGCTATTTGCGACTACTTGCTGCCACTTGCCGGAGCATCCATGAACATCGAGACATCCCGCAAACCCTGCGTCCAACCCGGCGCCCAACCACCGCCGCTCACCTCATCACCGACTTTCAACAATTCGCGCTATTTTCAACTTTTTCAACTCTATTTTGCGATGATCGGCACCTGCCCCATAACACCCAACTCGTTGCGACAGGGCCATATACAACCAGAATGAAGGCGCCGCCATTAGCAAAACTTTTCAACTATTAACACTATTTTGAATTTTTCCGCGTTTTTATGAACGACAAGCCCCCGTCTCCTGCCCTTGCGCTGCCGGACAGTTCCGCCTCCGCGCCCTTCGCCTTCCCTCCGCGCGACTCCGTATCCGCCATGCCCAAAATCCTCAAAAACCCCGGTAATTGCTGCCATTTGCGACCGTTTGCCGCCGTTTGCCTCGCCCGCAAAAGTTCCCCGCCTCAATCGGCCCCAATCCGTGGTTCGCCTGTTCTGCCCCGCTCGCCATTTTCCTTGTCCTCATCGCAACAAAACGGGCAGCGTGTCCTCCTGTCATTTTAATATCCTATGCAAAAGCTAAGCCGCCGCAGATTCCCAGGAAAAACCGCTCTCGCCGCCGCCGCCTTAAGCGCCCCCATTGTCCGTTCCCTTCGCGCTGGCGAACCGGGTCCTAATGACAAAATCCGCCTCGGCCTCATCGGCTGCGGCGGCATGGGCCAGGGCGATCTGCAATGCTTCCTCCTGAACCCGGAAGTCGAGTGCTCTGTCATCTGCGACGTGAAAGCCCCCCCGGGCGACCAATTGGTCGGCGTCCCCTACCGCCAGCGGTGGAAGCTGCCCTACACGCGCCGCGCTTGACACCGTTGGCCGCCCTACTTACGCTCTATATGTAAATACTTGCGCCTCGGCCCCGGAATTTACCTCTCGGGATTTTTATTGCAGGGCCGCGCCGCCAATTTGAAGCTGTGACACTTTTATGGCCAATACCATCTTAGTCGGCGCCCAATGGGGCGATGAGGGCAAAGGCAAAATCATCGACGTCTTGACAGACAAGGCCGATATCGTCGTGCGCACCCAGGGCGGCAACAACGCCGGCCACACCGTTTTCATCGGCAGGAAACGATTCGTCTTCCACCTCATCCCCTCAGGCATACTCCGTCCCCGCAAGCTCTGCGTCATCGGCAACGGCGTCGTCATCGATCCCGTCAGCCTCGTCGCCGAAATGGATCAGCTCAAACGCCTCGGCGTCCGCGTCAAAAACCTCTGCCTCAGCGAATCCGCGCACCTGGTCCTCCCCTACCACCGTGAACTGGACGAACAGCGCGAGTTGCTCAAGGGCAAAAACAAAATCGGCACCACCAAACGCGGCATCGGTCCCGCCTACGGCGACAAGGCCGCCCGCACCGGCCTGCGCATGATCGATTTAATCAACCCCGACCGCTTCGAGGCCCTCCTCCGCTTCAAAATCAAAGAAAACAACGAAATCCTCAAAGCCTTCGGCGCCAGGCCCCTCTCCTTCCCCAAGGTCCACGCCGCCTATCGCGCCGCGGCCGATCAACTGCGTCCCTTTGTCACCAACACCGTCGTTTTGCTCAATGACGCCGCCCGCCGCGGCGACAATATCCTCTTTGAAGGCGCCCAAGGCACCTTCCTGGATATTGACCATGGCACCTATCCCTTTGTCACCTCCTCCAACACCACCGCCGGCGGCGCCTGCACCGGCTCGGGGGTCGCACCTCACCGCATGGACCGCGTCGTCGGCGTGATGAAAGCCTACATCACTCGCGTCGGTGAAGGCCCGCTTCCCACCGAAAATGCCGAGGTCGCCGACATGCTCCACGACATGGGCCGCGAATTCGGCGCCACGACCGGACGACCCCGCCGATGCGGCTGGTTCGACGCCGTCGCCACCCGCTACGCCGCCATCATCAATGGCATTGACGAACTGGCCGTCACCAACCTGGATGGTCTGGATAGCCTGGACACCATAAAAGTTTGCATCGCTTACCGCAGCGGCTCGGCCCAACTGGATTACGTGCCCGCGGACATCGAATTGCTGGCCAAATGCGAACCGGTCTATGCCGATTTCCCCGGTTGGAAAACGGCCACCAGCCATTGCGCCAAGTGGAGCCAACTGCCACCCCGCGCCCGCTCTTACTTGCGCGCCCTCGCCGATTTGACCGATGCCCGCCTGAAAATCGTTTCCGTCGGCCCCGCGCGGCATCAAACCATTCTGCTCTGAGGCCCCCATGCCCGCCATCCCACTGGAAGACAATTACACCGACGTGATTGGCAAAGCCCAGCGCGGCTTGAGTTTGAGCGACGCCGAACTGGCCCGGCGCGCCGGCCTTTCCTCCGCCCAACTGGGCCATTTCAAAGACGGCGCGTTCGACGTTGAAATCGCCCGCAAAGTTGCCGTCCCACTGAACCTCGGACCCGCGGCGCTGATTGAACTGGGGCAATGCTCGTGGTACCCCGCCCCGGTGGACGTGCCCGGCCTGGCGATGTTCAACACCGCCTATGGCGACATGACCGTCAACTCCTACCTGGTCTTTGACCCCAATACAAAACAAGCCGCCGCCTTTGACACCGGATCGTCCGTGGCCGGCATGTTGGATTTTGCCCGCCAAGGTCCGTTAAAAATCGAGTTTATATTTTTGACACACTCCCATCCCGACCACGTGGCCGATTTATCGCGGCTGGAGCGGGCGGCCGCCGCGCCGGTTTACGCGGGCCAGGGCGAGCGCTTTCACGCCGCCCAACCCCTGGCGCCGGGAAAAGTCTTCCCCCTCGGCAATCTCAAAATCGAAACCCGGCAAACCAGCGGTCACGCCCGCGGCGGGATCACCTATGTCATTGCCGGCCTGGCCCGCCGCCTGGCGGTCGTGGGCGACGCCTTGTTTGCCGCCTCGATGGGCGGCGGCATCGTGTCTTATGAGGATGCCCTGCGCACCAACCGTAACGCGATCTTCAGCCTGCCCGACGACACCGTGATCTGTCCCGGCCACGGCCCCCTGACATCCGTCGGCGAGCAAAAAAAACACAACCCGTTTTACCCGGAATTCCAAAATCGCATCGTCTGAAAAAAGGCCGTTGAAAAAGACTTTACACCGGCGGGTTTCAACTTTAATTTACCGGTTATTGAACATTGATCGATTAGAATAAAACATGGAAAAAGGAAAGACCATCGCAGGGTTCCGACTGCACGAGCGCGACACAGGGTCCGCCGACGTGCAGGTTGCTCTTTTGACCGAGCGTATAAACCACCTGACCGAACATTTGCAGAAGAATATCAAGGACCACAGTTCCCGCCGTGGCCTGCTCAAAATGGTCGGCCAGCGCCGTCGCTTGCTGGATTACCTCCACAACACCGACTTGCCGCGCTACCAAACGGTCACCAAGAAGCTCAAACTCCGCCACTGACAACTTTCTTGTCGGGGGAACGTTCCATACCTGACCATGGACATGGTCCGATCAATGCCATCGACCCGGAAACGCGAACGGTCCGATGCGAGGCAATCATTTCGCGGAATGAGTTCCGCTGATTTGGGTAATTTCAACCAGCACCCGCTCCCGCTCGCGGGAGGGAGTTCTGGTTGAAGTTCCCCTTTGCAGGCGGAGTCCAATCAGATAGAGGTTATTGTATTATGTCAGAACGTGTTACAGCCCTTGTCGGGGGCAATCAAATCATCATCGAAACCGGCAAACTGGCCAATCAGGCCGATGGCGCCGTCACAGTCCAACTGGGCGAAACCATTGTCTTGGTGGCCACGGTGGCGGCCAGCAAGGCCAAACCCGGCCAGGACTTCTTCCCACTCACCGTCGATTACCGCGAAAAGGCCGCCGCCGCGGGCAGGTTCCCCGGCGGCTATTTCAAACGCGAAGGCCGCCCCACAGAAAAGGAAATCCTCACCAGCCGCTTGACCGACCGCCCCATCCGTCCCCTCTTCCCCAAGGGCTGGTTCAATGAAGTCCAGGTCCAAAGCGTCCTCCTCAGCGCCGATGGCGAAAATGATTCCGACATTCTCACCATTATCGGCGCCTCCGCCGCCCTCTGCGTCAGTGACATCCCCTGGGACGGCCCTTTGGGCGCCTTGCGCATCGGCCGCATTAAAGGCCAGTTCATCGCCAACCCCACTCACAGCCAGATGCAGGACAGTGACATGGACATCATTTACGTTGGCAATACCGTCGATATGGTCATGTTCGAAGGATCGGCCAAGGAAATCTCCGAGACCGACTTTACCGCCGCCCTCAAATTTGGCCACGAATGTTGCCAGCCCCTCATCCAGGCCCAAATGGATCTGGCCGCCCGCGCTGGCCGGAAAAAACGCGACATCACCGTCAGCGTCGTTCCTGACGACATCCTCGCCGAGGCCAAACAACTGGCGGGCGAGCGGATGATCCCGGCGCTGTTGACTCACAAGAAACTCGAGCGCGAAGTCGCCGTCAAGACCTTGACCGACGAAGTGGGCGCCAAGCTGGTGGAAAAATTCGGCGCCGAAAAGGTGACCGAAAACGTTCTCAAGGAGGCGTTCTATTATATCCAGAAAGAAACCGTCCGCAGCCTGATCATGCAGCACGACAAACGCCTCGATGGCCGCGGCTTTGACCAGATCCGCCCCATCTCGTGCGAGGTCGGCCTGCTTCCGCGCGCCCACGGCTCGGCCTTGTTCAGCCGCGGCGAAACCCAGGCCCTGGCCCTGGTCACCCTCGGCACCACCGAGGACGCCCAGGAATTTGATTCCTACACCGGCGGCGAAACCGAGAAGAAATTCATCCTCCACTACAATTTCCCCAACTATTCCGTCGGCGAAACCGGCCGCATATCCGGGCCGGGCCGCCGCGAAATCGGCCACGGCGCCCTGGCCGAGCGGTCCATCGAACCGATGCTCCCGCTGGCCACCTACCCTTACGCCGTGCGCGTGACCAGCGAGATCATGGAGTCCAATGGCTCGACCTCGATGGCCACGGTTTGCGGCGGCACCCTCGCGCTGATGGACGCGGGCGTCCCACTCACCCGGCCGGTCGCCGGCATCAGCATCGGCCTCTGCACCGAGCATGACGCCGTGGACAAGATCAGCGCCTACAAATTGTTGACAGATATCATCGGCTGGGAGGACGCCTTTTGCGACATGGATTGCAAGATCGCGGGCACTGAAAAGGGAATCACCGGCTTTCAACTCGACCTCAAGTTGCGCGGCCTGCCCCACCACATAATGGCCGAGGCCCTGGAAAAAGCCCGCGTCGCCCGCCTGTCCATCCTTCAGAGCATGGCCGCGACCCTGCCCGCCCCGCGCACGGAGATCAGCAAATACGCCCCGCGTATCGTCCAGGTCAAGATCAATCCCGAAAAAATTGGCGCCCTCATCGGCCCCGGCGGCAAGAACATCAAGCGCCTGGTCGAGGAATCCGGCTGCGAAATCAACATCGACGACGACGGCACCGTCAATATCTATTCGGTTTCCGCCGAGGGCATGAAGATTGCGCGCGACGCCATCGAAGGCATGACGGCGGAGGCGGAGGTCGGCAAGCTCTACCGCGGCAAGGTGGTCACCATCAAGGAGTTCGGCGCGTTTGTCGAATTCCTGCCCGGCAAGGACGGCCTGGTCCATATCAGCGAACTGGCCAACTTCCGTGTCAAACAAACAGAAGACATCGTCAAGATGGGCGACGAAATCTGGGTCAAGTGCCTGGGAGTCGATGAGAAGGGCCGCGTCCGCCTCTCCCGCAAAGCCGCGATGGAAGAGCGCGAGCGCGAAATGGCCTCCAAGACCTGAAATCCCTACTCGGGAACGGCCATGGCAATCTGATAGAATTGCTCCGGCCCCGCGGCGGCGGCAGACACGCTGAACGTCCCGGGGCTGACTTGTGTCACCGTCGCTCCCGGCACCGTCACGAACGGCCCGTTCACAGCGTCCGCGCTTTGCAACGCGAACTGGCTGGCCGCGTCTGATCGGGCGGCCGTGAACGTAACCGTCACGGCGCCTTGCGCCGCGGTCACGCTGATGATGTTGGGGGCGAGCCACACCCCCGCGGTCGTCGTGGCCTGGTTGCTCCCCGAGGGCGGCGAGAAAATACGCAGCAGATGCGCCGAAGGCGACACCGCGTAGAGATTGCCCGCGTTGTCCCAGCCCGTGGCCGAATACCGGTTGCCGGGGTCCAATGTCGCCGCCACCGTCGCGTTAGTGGCCGCGTTGGCAAGTATCACAATGCCGTTGCTCGCCGTCCCTCCGTTCAGGGCGCAGGCGACATACTTAGGCTGTTGGCGCGAATCGATGGTCGTGTCAAACACACCCAGGAAGCTCTTGCTCCCGCCCCCCGCCGTCCAGCCCGTTCCGTTGGTCACCGCTTTGCCGTTGAACGCCAGCCCGTGATTCCAATTGGTGAACACCATGCAGTCGGCTCTTGCATCCCGGCTGTTCGTCAAATTCTGACCGACAAATATGTCCAGATTCGTATCCACCATCAGCCCGCCCGATGCCGCCTCGCTCAGGCTGCCGCCGGCCAGGACGGCGGGATTGCCGGTGCTGTCATTCGGATCGGCCACGCCGTTGATCAAATGCCAGTTCCATATTCCGGCTCCGCCGGCGTCCCATTCGCCCAGCCAGATCAGCCCATTGGTCGTGCCGGCCCCAGTCACATCCATCGAAAACCAGCCAACTCCCGCCTCCAGATTCCCCGCGAACGGGTTTGCCTGATAGTTGCCGTAATTGAGCACAACCTGGTATTGACTGAGCAGCATGTCAAAGGCCACGACCTCCTCAAAACCCGTGTCCGGATCGTACAAATCGTTCATGTAGAGCCGGTCATCGGCGCCCACCCTTAGTTTCTGCGTTGCCGGTTGGGCGGGCAGCCCCGTCTCTTCAATGCCGTAATATCCGCCCGTGCCGTCCGGCCCATCGATGGGGTAGGTGTCGTCGGCGTTGAGTTTCAGGAGCGTGACGTTGTCTCCGGGCGCGGACTGCGGATTCGGCCCGGTCGTCGCGTTGTCCATGAACACGCGCCCATAGAAGGGGCTGTTTGAATTACAGTTGACTGCAACCCCCAGCGGATCAAAAACGTAATTGGCCCCGTTGGTGTCCGAGTTGATTTGCGTCCAGTTGGTGTACCCGGCGGCCGCGGCGGTGATGGAAACCAGGTAATTGGCGGCAGGCGCGGCGATCCCATTGCTGTCGTTGCCGTCCCATATAATAGTATTGACTGCACCAGGCACGTCGTTGGTCGCCGTCAGGGTCCGGATGTTCGTGCTGGAACTGATATTGACCGTCACACCGAGAGTGGCCGGTTCATTCAGGCGGTAATTGATGGTGACCGCGCCGGGCGCTCCACCCGTGACCAGCACCGGCGCCCCGTTCAATTTGACATCAGTGACATAGACATTGCCGCGCGTGGCGGTGGGCGGCAGCGGCAGAAGCAGCACAACGGCCAGGAACCTCCATTTGCTAAGGGTCGTCATCTTATCGGCCAATATATAATCGAAAACCGTCCCGCGGCAAAACACTTTTCCGCCCTCTGTCCCCAAACCAGGGCGACTTCGCGAAGGCAGGCAAGGGAAGGATTTGAAGAGGGGTGGAATGCACCCCGCGCAAGAGGCGGCAAAGGATCGCAATTATCAGCAATTGCTGGGGTTTTTGAGGATTTTTGGGTCTGGGGGAATTCAAAAGGCAGGCTCGCGCAGAGAACGCCGAGGGCGCAGAGGAGGGCAAGCCTTGACTTGGAACGAGGTCACCTTGACACACCTTGACTGACCTTGACTGACCTTGACTTGGAAGGAAGAGATAAGGATTACGATTAGGATTAAGATTCTGATTATGAGGAAGATGCAGCACAATCAGCGATACCTTGACTCGCCTTCCCCCAACCTTGACTTGGCTTGACTGACTTTAACGTTAACGTGGATCGGGTTGAATGCTTGAATGCCTTTGGGTCGCTCGCGCGATGGGCGGACGACTGGCGCTTGCCGTTATGTCAAAGAGCAATCCGACACTGCTTAATGTCCCATATTATTATGGGACTTGCAAGTTCTTTTTGAAGGTTTTTCAAGGACGTCAAGGGAATGGCTGGCAGGGGGATGTGATAAGAAACATGGAGGCAAAAATGGGGACGGTTTGATTGAGAATTGGTGATTGAGAATTTGTTATTGGTCATTTGATCAAGATGGAAGCCGTTGAGAGAGAGGAGGTTTTGACAGGATTGAGAAGATGAACAGGATGAACGGGGTTTGGCTGGACAGAAGGTTGTTTGAAGGATGTCAGCGAAATGGCCGGATTCTGATGGCAGAAAAATCGAGGCAGGAAAATGGGGACGGTTTGATTGAGAATTGGTGATTGGTCATTTGATCAAGAGGGAAGGCGTCGGTGGGGAGGCGGATGCGGCAAAACTGGCCGCAAAGAACACAGCGCAGTGGGGCCGCAACCAAAAGATTTTACAGAAACGAAGCAAACGAAGGCTGGGAAAAGTTTTGCCAAAAATGCAGAGTTCTTGGGAATTGCACTACACAGGGGGCAGAGCGGCAAGCCGGCAGGAAAGAATTTGAATAGGAGCAAACTGAAAAAACAGAGGAGAATAAAGTGCAAAAAGTGAGGACACCAGCAGACACCGACACCCTGGCCTGACCCCTGGCTCTCTCGGCGTGCCGCCAATTGAACTTAGCGAACCAATTGCTTTGCAACAAAGATCGAAGTAATCTCGGCGCAGTCCTATGGCAACACTGCGAGCAATCCTGGCAGCCGAGCGCCGCCGCGAGCGGGAGGCGCAGAAGCGGCTGCGCGAACTGGAGCGTCAGGCCAAAGAACAAGCCAAACTCTCGGCAATCGAACAGGCGCACTTGGAGGTTGAGACCTATGAAAAACGGGTCGAATTACTTCGGTCAGTTCACAAGGAGCAGGGTGAAGTTTGGGACTGGCCAGCGGTCGATGCTTCGTTGCCTCCACTTCGTCCGCAAAAAAGCTCGTTCCACGAACAAAAAGCAAATCAGCGATTCGCAGTCGTTCAACCAGAAAAAAAAGAAGCCGCGCAAATCATGCTTGAAAAAGCCCGGTTGCAGGACGAGCAGGACTTTCAAACGGCGATGCAATCCTATTCCGAACAAATGGCGGAGTGGGAAAAGCTCAAAAACATGGCTCGGCGGATTCTCGCCGGGGAATACAAGGCGTACACCGAGGCTTTGGTTGAGTTTAATCCGTTCGCTGATATTTCTGATCTTGGCTCATCCATCAATTTTACAGTTCACAATGCCAAACTGGTCGAGGGTGTGCTGAAAGTGAGCGGCAAACAGATTATTCCTGCCGAGGTCAAGACGCTAACGGCGAGTGAAAAGGTTTCCGTCAAGCCGATGCCCAAAGGACTTTTTCACGAAATCTATCTGGACTACCTGTGCGGTTGCGTGCTTCGGGTGGCGCGGGAGGTCTTTGCGCTGTTGCCGGTGGACACGGTGTTGGTGACAGCGGCGGCGGACTCGCTGGATCCGCGAACGGGACACACGGTGGAGCAGCCGGTTTTGTCAGTGGTGATTTCAAGGGTGGATGTCACGTCGCTCAATTTTGACCGGCTTGTTCCATCTGACGCGATGGATATTTTCCAATGTCGCGGCGATTTCAAGGCTTCCCGCAAGTCGGGGGCGTTCCACCCCATCACGCCACTCACACCGGCAGACATCGCGCAAATGTCCGGTCAGGAATTGAGCATTCAAAACCTCCTCGTCAGCGTTCAAAAGATGCGTGACGAGTTGAAATCCAAAATTGCCGAATTGACTCCGGCTTTGACCGCACCGACTACAGAAACCAATTCGACGTTATGACAGTCGTTTTTGCCATCATAGCCCTAGTTTGCATCGGCCTGCTCATTGCGGTGATGTTTATCAACAAGAAACTCGAGGGACAGGCCGCGGCTGCAAATCAGGAATCCGAACGCCTCCGGCAATACTATGACTCAGAAACCCAGCGTGTTTATCGTGAGGCACAGGTCGCCGTCGCGGATGCTCAGAAGCAGATTGACCAGCAGTTCGGCGAACTGAAACAAGAGTCGGAGAGAATTCGGCAGCATTACGAGACCGAAACCCGCAAAGCACAGGAAGCCGCCGACGCCCTGGTTGCCAAAACGATCAAGGAGTTCGAACCGCTACGGAAATTTGAAAAACTCCGGGACGCCGAAGTCGAGGCGCAACGCCAGCTTGCCGATGCGCTGAAGGAGGCGACCAACCTCCGGGCGGAGGCGCAGAGTTTAATGGAGCAGGCCAAAATTGCCTCAGCCGACGAGCGCTTGGCCGCAGAAGAGAAAGTCAAAGATATTCACGACCAGGCCGATGCTTGTCTTAATCAAGCCATTCGTGATGCCGGCCGCATCATGGCACAGGCGGAAGAACGGGCGGAGCAAATTGGCGGCGACGCCTACCGCGCCTTGCGTGAGAAGGATACACTGGAGCAAGCCGCCGAGGCCATGCGCAACAAGATTGAAGGTTATGGCGACCGTTACCTCGTTCCGGCTCACAGCGTGCTTGACGACCTTGCCGACAAATTTGGCTACGATGCTGCCGGCCAAGCTCTCAAGTCTGCACGAGCACTGTCTGCGCGTATGGTTGAGCAAGGTGAGGCTGCAACATGCGACTATGCGGAGGCGAATCGGCGAAAAACCGCAATTCAGTTTGTGGTTCACGCGTTCAACGGTGAAGTGGATTCGATTTTGAGCAAGGTGATGAGCGATAATTCTGGAACGCTGGCTCAGAAAATCCGCGACGCTTTCAGCACAGTGAACAGGGATGGTAGCGCTTTTAGAAATGCGCGTATTCTCCCGGCGTTCCTCGACGCAAGGCTTGCGGAACTTGACAGTGCGACGCGGATGCGGGAGTTCGTCCAGAAAGTCCGAGACGAACAGCGGGCCGAAAGAGAGCGGATTCGCGACGAGCAGAAGGCTGAGCAGGAACGACAGGAGAAACTGCGCGCAGCCGCGAGAGAAGAGGAACTCAAGCGAACAGCACTGGAAGCAGCAGAGAGGCGGTACTCTGACGAAATCGCCGAATTGAAAGCCGAGCATGAAAAGCAACTGACTGAGGCTGGCCAGATTGGAATTGCCGCGGTGGATGAAGCGTTAAAGCGACACGCCGATGAGATCGCGCAACTGAATGCCAAACACTCCCAGCAAATAGCCCAAAAGAACCAAGAGCTTGAGGAGGCCATGCAAAAGAAAATTGGCATCCAATCGCAGACAAGAGCGGGCAACATCTACATCATTTCCAACGAGGGATCGTTCGGCCCTGACGTTTACAAAATTGGGTTCACACGCCGCGATCCTGAAGTTCGCGTTGGTGAACTCTACAATGCAAGCGTGCCATTTGAGTTTGAGATTCATGGCGTGATTACAGCAGAGAATGCGCCTGAGCTTGAGTATATTCTGCACAAGCACTTTCTTGCCCAGAGGTGGAACAAAAAGAATTTTGGGAAAGAGTTTTTCCGCGTTGCCCTCAAAGATGTTCGCCGAACTGTCGAAAAACTCGCGCAAGAGAAGGATTTCACCGACAAGCTGTCTTGGAGGGAGACAGAGGCGGGGCGGGCGGCAGAGTGGCAGGAATGCCGCGAGATCGAAAACGACCCTGAAGCGAGAGAGAAATGGCTCACGCGCGAGCAAGCTGCGGTAGACGAGAGATGGCGCAAGCGTGAACGGCGTTTAGCTAACCGCCGAGCGCAGGGCGCGTTGGCACCTTTAGATTCGGATGTTGTTGTTTGAATCGTTGGTTTTGCTGTTGGCTGTCAACGGCGGCGGGAAGTTGAGTCAAAACAGGCGGTGCGGGGTCCTAAGAATTGGTTCACGGGATCACCCATACTTTTGCCCACAAAAACAGGCAGTAAAATGGTTGAATTCTGTTGACGACCGGATTTCCAAGCGCTTCGGCAAGGTCGAAAGCGGTGTCGCCGCTGCGCTCTGCCACCGCGCTCCATAAAAGAGGCATCGGAGAATGCGGAATGCAGGTTTGGGTTCGGTTAAGGTTCCCTGAGGGAGAAATCAATATCCGGCAAAGATTTCATCATTTTCATAAGTATTTGATATTAAACCCCTTCAGGGTTTTGTGGTAATAATTGTTGCGACCCAGGGTAGGCCCTCACAGAATCGGGCCAACCACTGGGCTGAATGATCCAATCCCGTTGGGATTGAAGAACAGATTTCCGCAAGGCATCAGAAGATGGCGGTGTCCGTTTCACCGAAAACAGCGAAGAACCGTAAAAGGTCTGCGTGCGGGAGCGCTGTTACGGATGCGCCCTGTCCGGAAACGGAGCGCAAGATCAAGCGGAGCGGGCCGTATAGGCTGTTGGAAAGGTTTGGCCCTGAAGCGGGGGCCGAGACGGATTTTGAACAGGAAAGCGACAGGTCATCTCAAAAGGACAAAGGTTATGAGCAATTACGAATTGTCAGACCGCAAACTCAAAGTGCTGATCGTGCTGGCTTTTGTGCTTATTGGCTGGCTCTGCTTCAAAGGCGCCGCCCTCAGCCACGCGCAATCGGCCCCGGCCGGCTCGCAACCCGGCTTGCAGGAAATCGTCAGACTTACCAAGGCCCACATGACCGACGATGTGATTCTTGCGTACATCAAAAACTCCGGCCTTTCCTACAAATTGAGCGCCGATGATGTTCTTTACCTCAATGGCCAGGGCGTCTCGCAACCGGTGATTTCCGCGCTGCTCCAATCCACTCCCGCGCCCGCCCCGGTCCCGACCGCTGCCGCGCCGCCGCAAATCTCGCCGCAGCCCGTGCCGCCGCAGGCGCCGCCACCCGTTGCGCCGCAAGCGCCAGCGCCTGTGCCCGTGACCGCGCCCCCGCCGGTGCTGGAAGGTTCCGCCGGACCGCTGGCCGGCTCGGAAGTGACGCTTCCCTATTTCCAAACCCAACTGGCTCCCTACGGCTCCTGGATCGACGTTCCGGGCTACGGCCTTTGCTGGAAACCGTCCGTCGAAGCTACTGTGCCTGATTGGCGTCCTTATTTTAACGACGGACATTGGGATTACACCGACGACGGCTGGTACTGGAGATCGGAGTATCCGTGGGGCGACTATGTCTTTCATTATGGACGCTGGGCGCGGGACTTGCGCTACGGCTGGGTCTGGGTGCCAGGCTATCATTGGGGTCCGGCCTGGGTTTGCTGGCGCAACGCCGGCGCCGAAGGGTTTTGCGGCTGGGCGCCCTTGCCGCCGGGCGCCCGCTTTGAAGTCGGGGTGGGCCTGCTGTGGAACGGCCGCGTGGCGGTGGATGCCGACTTTGGCTTGGGCGCTGATCTATTCGTTTTCGTTCCGTTCGACCGCTTTTGGGAGCACGATTACCGGGCATTCGCGGTGCCGGGTTGGCGGGCGGCGGCGCTCTTTCACCGCAGTGTTTTGGCCAACAGTTTTCGTTTCGCCTCAGGTCATTTCGTGATGGAGGGGATTGGCCGGGAGCGCATCGGCCTGCTGACCCATCGCGAGGTCCCCGTGGCCCGGCTGGAATTCCGCGATGCCCGCATCGCGCGCGAACGCGACATCCAGCACAACCGTTCCATGGAAGTCCAACGTGGCCGGGGTCCCGCCGGCCACGACGACCGGCATGACGCCGACCATCGCGGGTTCTGAAGGGCAACTCAGAAGCGCGAGTCTTTCGTATTCGCCGGCTTGAAGCCGGACAACAGCAGTATGCCTGGCAGATCTAGGCGGGCGGCTTCGTCCGGGGCAATCTTTCCAAGGGTCGCGGCGGCGGCGTAGCGGAGATCGCCGGCGCCGTTCAGTTGCACCGCCAACATCGGCAACACGGGGCGCGCGAGAGGTCCGATGTCACCCAATGTCTCCATCGCCCGGGCGTCTCCGGCGGCCGCGGCGGCAGTCAATTCGTCCAGCGGCAGCCGGGTTTCCAGCCCCAGGCGCCAGAGGGCCACAGAAGCGCCGCAGCGGACGACGGGAAACTCCGCGTTTTGCAGTGCCCGCAATACCGCCACATAGTTGGAGGCCTGTTGCGGAGCGATGCGGCAAAGGGCGCTGGCGGCGTCCAGGCGGATGAACCGGCCTCGCTCCTCCAACAGCCCTTCCAAGGTGGGAACGGCGGCGGCGGCGGCCGGCCCGATTTCCCCCAGGGCGCGGCAGTAGGCGTGGCTGTTCCAACTGGAGCGCTCCAGCAAGTCCACCAAGCG
Source organism: Verrucomicrobiota bacterium (assembly GCA_049517295.1). GTDB lineage: Bacteria > Verrucomicrobiota > Verrucomicrobiia > Limisphaerales > Palsa-1400 > JBEKSF01. The sequence goes on along the minus strand of JBEKSF010000123.1, from coordinate 4,001 downwards.
CCCCGTGGCCGCGCCCGCGGCCGGCCCGATCCGGCCCAAGGTGTCGGCAGCGCCAGCGAGCAACTCGCGGTGGTCTCTATTAGAAAGCAGTCTTGGGACAGGAGAGCGGAGTATGGCGATCAACGGTAGAACGGCCTCTTTTGCCTGGGGACCGATCAGCCCGATTTTTTTTAGCGCCAGGAGGCGCTGTTCCTGAGTGGCACTCCGCGCGGTCTGGATCAACGGCGGAAGAGCCAGTGACGGGTCGCGATTGCACTGCCGCGCAATCTCCGTCCAACTGCCTGGATCGACCTCCCGCAACAGTGTGGCGGCAGAGGCGCAGACTTCCCAGTCGGAATCGAACATGGCGCGCCGCAGGGCGGGGACAGCCGACAGACGGGCGAGGGGCGGCATTGCGCCCAAGGCGCGCAAGGCGTGCAATTTGCCGGCCGGGCGGCAGGTTTGCAGCGCTTGGGTGAGGATTTGAACAACCGCGTTGGTTTCCCGGCCAATTTGCCAGAGAGCGTTGGCGGCGGCGAGGGAGAGATTGCCGCCTTCGCCTCCAATTTTGAGCAGGCAGGGTATGGCCGGCTTGGCTTTCGGTCCGGCGGCCAGAAGAAGGGCGATACATTGGGGGCGGACGCGCGAATTGGTGTCGCCCAAGGTCTGGATTAACTCCGGGACAATTGGCTCGAGCTTTGAATCGAAGGTTTCCATGATGAAGAAGGCGCTTTCCGAGGCTTCCCGGCCGGGTTGGCGCAAGACCTGCCATAGGACAGGCAAGGCCGGTTCCGCGCCAGTCCCCAGAGAACGCAACAAATCGGCGGCATGTTCCCGTTTCTCGTCGGCCGGGATCATTGCCTGGTCCAGCCAGTCGGGCAAAAAAACCGCGAGCGGAGAGTGGTCCCATTTATGGGCCACTGATTCGCCATAAGTTGGGCGGAAAGCGTTGGCCAGGAAGAGGGCGCCGGGCGCTCCCATGGCTTGGAAGGCGGCCGCGCTCTTGTCAAAGTTGTCGCACTCCAGCCAATAGGTGGCGGGCAGGCCGTGATAGCGCGGCGACAGGTCGAACAACCCGGCCCACCAGGCCGCGAGCAGGCCGGCTGTCAAAATGAACATTGCGCCCAGCAAGCGTCTTGGCTTGCCGGGCTTGGCGTTAGTGGGTGGGCTGGACTTGCTCATCGGCTGACAATTGGCAGCAGTGGTAAATACTCTGAATGAGGGATGATTTCAACAATGCGGTTCGCCGTAGCTGTGAGCGTTGCCAGGCCAGGCGGCGGCAAACACCAGGACGCCCATCCCCGCGATGATCATCAACCCCGCAAAGCCCGCGTCCCATCCGCTGTGATCCACCAGCCTGCCCAGACCCCAGCCCGAGAGGAGCGTGCTGGCGTATCCGAAAATGCTGGTCAAACCGATGGCCGTGGCGGCGGCCTGTTTGGTAGCGAGGTTGGCCGCCGAAATTGCCAGCAGGCATTGCGGGCCATAGATGAAAAACCCGGTCGAGCAGAGCAGAAGGGTGCTTCCCCATTCGGTCTGACCGGGCCACTTCCAAAACAGGAACAGCGAAACGCCCGCCAGCGTCATATACACCAGCCCCACCCTCATGGCGCGCCCGGAGAAAAACCGGTCGGTCATCCAGCCGCCGAGCAACGCCCCGATGATCCCGGCGCCTTCGAATCCGGCCAGCATCCACCCCGAGTGCGTGATCTGGTAGTGTTTGGTTTCCGTCAGCAGAGTCGGCCCCCAGTCAAACACGGCGTAACGTATCGTATAGACGAAAAAATTCGCGATGGACGCCAGCCAGACATAAGGGTTCTGGAAAACGCGCTTGAGAACCAGCGCGCGGAATTGCGCGACCGTCAGCCCCGCGCTCGCGCTGCTTGTCCCCTCGACTTCCGGCAGACCGACCGAGGGCGGGGTGTCGGGCAGGAAGCGCCAAAGCTGCCATGCGCCGAACAGGGCGATGGCGGCCGGGACAAAAAAACAATAGCGCCAACCCAGCGTGACGAGGTATCCGCAAAGGATGACAATCAAGCCGGCGCCGATGGAATGGGACATGTTCCAGATGGAGAACTTGGTGGCCAATTCCTTGGGAGAAAACCAGTGCGTCGTCAGCCGCGCGCAAGGCGGGAAGCCCATGCCCTGAAACCAGCCGTTGAGCATCCAGATGACTCCGAACGCGACGACCGTTGAACTGAACCCGAAAAACACATTCAGCGCCGCCGACCCGGCCAGGCCCGTCACCATGAGCAGGCGCGCGTTGGCACGGTCGCCGACAAAGCCGTTGGCGAATTTGGAGACGCCGTAGAGCAACCCATGCAACGTCAAGAATAATCCAAGCTGCTCCTTGTTCAGGTTCAGCGCGCGGGACATGGCAGGCATGGCGACGCTGAGATTTTTGCGGACGAAATAGAAGAGGGCGTAGCCCACGATGGTGGAAAGGAGAACGCGCTTTTGCCAGCGGCGGAATAGCGCCCGGATTTCGACCGGGTCGGTGACGGTGACCGGGCGCGGCGGATCGGGCTTGAAAAGGCCGGCTATGCGGTTGGCAATAATGGGACCAGCGTAGAAACAGGCGCCCGGAGCGTCAAGGGCAGTTGCAGTCCCCCGGGAAATCAGGAGCATTTCATTTCTTCGACCTGCCGCCGCCAGGGGCGGTTTGATATGGACTGCGGCGGCAAGAGGGAAGGCGCGACGCCGCTTTGGTGCGAGGCGATTTTCGCCGCCTCGGGAGTTCCGAGCGCCTCTGTAAAGTCGAAAGCGATGTCGCCGCTACGCTTTGCCACCGCACTCCACAAAAGAGGCGCCCAAAAATGTGAAATGCACTGCAGCAGCCCGTGAAGGTGGTTGCGCTCGTGGGTGAAAGTCCCATTCGTCGAGTTAGACGGTTCACGACGAAACAGCCCGGTGCCTGTCGCCCCGCAAGGCGGCGAGGGGAGTAAGCAGTCCGGGCATAGAACCGATGGGCCTGAATGAAGATGAACCACAGCTAATGAGCCTCGTTACACTTCACAACCGGAGTCGCCGAGTCCCTGGTGCATGGACGAAGGCCGATGCTGGCAGCGCGAATAATCGTCAGCCGCTGTCATCTCCGGCGGGGTCGGCGTGGCAGGCACGTCGGGAAGGTCAACCACACATAAAGCGGGGAGAGCGGAGCCGATGAGCGAGTCCAAACCACCCGCTCAATCCGTCGTGCAAGCCGGTTCGTCCGGCCAGGCGGCGAGTGTCGGCTCCGCAGTCGGAGGCGTTCGTAGTAGCGAGGACATAAGCTGGCTGGATCTCTGGGCGCTCAACCCGGAGACGCGGGCCTACTTGCGTTCGGCGCGAAGGGACGCTGCTTGTTCGCACGCGTCGTCGCGGAGAGAAGGAGCGGGTGATGGCTCGCAAGAGATAACAACCCCGGAAAAGCTCCGGCATCTCCAAGACACGCTCTATCGCAAGGCCAAGGCCGAACCGGACTACCGGTTTTGGAGCCTCTATGGGGAACTGACACGGCGCGATCTGTTGGAGCACGCGCTCCGGCTGGTCGTGCGCAACGGCGGTGCGCCGGGAGTGGACGGGCAAACGCTCGGCCAGATCACGGCGACACCGGAAACGCGCTCGCATTGGCTCACCGAGCTAGAGGAGGAATTGAAAGCCAAGACGTATCGGCCCGCGCCGGTGCGGCGGGTGTTCATCCCCAAGAGCAACGGAGGCCAGCGACCGCTGGGGATACCGACGATCAAAGACCGGGTGGTGCAAATGGCGGCGCTGCTGGTGCTGGGGCCCATCTTCGAGGCGGACTTCCATCCGTGCTCGTATGGGTTTCGGCCCGGACGCAACGCCCATCAGGCCGTGGACGAAATCGTCAAGGCGCTGCGCAGTGGACGGCTGGAAGTGGTGGATGCTGACCTGTCGAAATACTTGGATGGGGCTTCATACTACACTCCTGTTCATGGCGTGGTGGAAAAAAGCTGCGGTTGCTGGTCTAAGACACGGATACGCAAGCCTTTCTGCCGACCGCGAGATACATGGACGAT
>JBEKSF010000122.1:0-19066 GCA_049517295.1 Verrucomicrobiota bacterium | reverse complement strand
GCGGGAATTATCGTGTGATTTTAGGACAGCGTCATTTATAAGTGAGACGCTATTAGATGGGACAAAGGTGTGTGTCATGGGAGTTTCGCTTTCCTAAATGATTCAGTTTCATATACTTCAGAAAGGAAGGACATTTACTATCTTTCCTTGGTGACTGAATCTAGCAGGACGTGTTCCAACAATAATGGCACGGAGCGTGCTATTTATTTTATCCGAAATGCCGATTTATGGATGGAAGCGGCGGCGCGCGGCGTTTCTGAGGACAGGAACGTGTCCCCTGGTACCTTTTCCAATCGGCTTAAGACGGACGAGCTGGTACGCCCAGGCTGAGTTGACAGATTTGACTCGCGTAGTCGCCGAGCGCGCAGAGGGAGACTTAAAAAGGAGGGGGGGAAATGACATCCGCAAGGGCTGCGGCATCGTGGTGTCCGGTGAAGTCGGAAAGATGCACGGTGGGGTTGTAATTGAAGGGGGAACGCTTGCAAAGTGGCTGCCGTGATTGCAAGCTCCGGTCCGTCACAACGGCACGACGCGGATGAAGACGGCCGAACAATTCGTCGAAAACTTTGACACCATCGCTTGATGCTTTCGGGGAACCGCCTTCGGGGTTCGTTGCAATTATTCGCCCACGGCACGTAGCGCTTGATTCCTGAGGTCCTCTGAAAGATACACGCCGGATTCCTGTTCAAGACGTTGGACCAGGGTTCGCGCGGAGGGAATAAGGTGGCGGCGTTTGGCCAGAATCACGACACCGAGCAGGCCAATAACCGGAAGACCCTCCTGCACGGCCAACCGCCGGCCCTTGCGTTCGTCCATGAGCAGGCGATCGGCGTGGAGTTCCTTAGCCAATACGATGGCCTCTGCTTCGCCGTTGTCCACGGTCAAAGCAAACCGCGCCGCCTGAGCGATGTTTTTCACCATCTCCATACGAATCCAAGCAGGAAGGACCGGATGGGCGCGGAGAAGTTCGTTATGCACTGCTTCCGGGATAATCACCGCCCCAAAGAGTTTGGGGAGGATAGCCGCTTCTCCGACGGTCAGCAGAGCGGTAAGCGGAGACGTGTCGGACACGACAATCATCTTGCGGCGAGCGATTCAACCGCCTGCAAATCCGCAGCCCACTCGTCGGGTCCATAGTGAATGGGGATTCGCCGCCGCCCTAATTCCCGGAGGAAATCGGATTGGGAAAGTCCGGCGACTTGGGCCGCCTGTCCGAGCGTTGCTTCCTCGGTCACAAACAAGCCAATGGCCAGATGCAAGGCGGCGTCCTGAGTTGATAGGCGTTGAGCCAGAGGCGCGGGCAAGGGCAGTTCCATGGCAACAAAGTACTCCGTCTGGGTGGAGACTGCAAGAGGCAGTGAAACTGGGCAGTGCCCTAGTTTTAAATGAGGTACCCCCTAAACGTTACAAAAGAACGCCGCGCCCCATGGAGACTGAACAGTTTGAGCGATTCTTGAGGATCAGGACAGACGCCAGGGCTTGCGGTAGAGCTGGCCCAGCCACTTGGGGTCGCCGGTGCCACCTACAAAATGCTCTTTGGCGGGGTTCCATTTGAGGGTCTGATGATGCCAGTAGGTCAGATTGACGAGTTCACAGATGGTGGCGGTGCGATGGCCAGTCTCGACATCGCAGATCGGCGGTTTGCGCGAGCGGATGGAGGAAAGCCAGTCGGAGACGTGGTTGCTGCTGTTGTAGAGGCGGATGGCATCGGGAGGCAGGTATTGTTTCAACATTTGCGAGGCTTCCTTGACGTCGTCGGCCTTGCGCTGATCGCCAATCCAAAGCTCGAACTTGCCGCGGTTGACGTGGATTTTGCCCTTGCTGCCGTGGAAGGTGATGTCGTTGCCGGAGCGGTGGATGACTTCCACGCCCGTGGCATAACGGAAACGGGCGCCGTGGCCGGCCTTGGGGTCGTCGGGGGGAATGAATTCGACGGGGCCGGAAGAGTCGAAGCCCAAGGCCCATTGGACGATGTCAAAATGGTGGGCGCCCCAATCGCCGACGCCGCCGGAACCGTATTCGCAGTAGTTGCGCCAATCGGGAAAGAAAGTGTAGCGGGCGCCACGGGGACTGAGGATCGAGTTGTAAGGGCGCACGGGGGCGGGACCGAGCCAGAAGTTCCAATCCAGACCCGGCTCGTCCGGTTCGGCGGAGAGATCGCAAGGTTTGGGGGGGCCGCCGACGGCAACGTCCACGGTGCTGATGGCGCCGATGACGCCATTGCGAATGAGTTCGCAGGTGGCGCGGAATTCAGTGGAGGAGCGCTGCATGCTGCCGACCTGGAAGACGCGGTTGTGGCGGCGAGTGGCTTTGACCATGGCCCGGCCTTCGCGAACGGTGTGGCTCATCGGTTTTTCGCAATAAATGTCCTTTCCCGCCTTGGCTGCGGCGATGCTGGTGAGGGCGTGCCAGTGGTCGGGCGTGGCGATGACGACGGCGTCAATGTCTTTGCGGCCGAGGAGTTGGCGGAAGTCGTTGAAGGTGGCACAGCCGTTGTAGGCGCCTTTGCCCAAGGCGTCGGCATAATGGCTCTCGACCTTGTCCTTGGCCGAATTGCGGCGGGTGGTATCGACATCGCAGACGGCCACGACGCGGACGTCGTCGCGTCCGAGACAATTGCCCAGCAGGCTGCGGCCTTGATTGCCCATGCCGATGCAGCCGATGGTAATCAGGCTGTTGGGGGGTGTGGGCGCAGCCCAAAGGCGGGAGGGGAGGATGAACGGGGCGGCGCCGGCGATGGCGGCGCGTTTCAGGAAGTCACGACGGGAGAAGGAGGAGTTCATTGTTATGATTGAGTTTGCGCGCTGAGTATGGCGGATGATGGACGGGCGGGGCAAGAGTATTTCCGTTCGATGGCGGTGGAATGGCGTGGCGATTCCGCCGCCGGTTTCCTGGCGGAGATGCTTTGCGGGCATGGCCCTGGAGCCGAGGACATCAGCAAATAGTAATTGTTTCCGCCGCGAGGCGGTATCCCCGAATTCGGGCAGGCGGCACAGGTGTGAGGGCGCGACGTGCGTATCATGTTTTTGGCTGGCGGATTCGGTCGGTAAAGTTAATCCTGCTGCTGATATGAAGACACCCCTATTGATGATGATAGGCGCCCTGGCGGGCGTTCTGATGGCGTGGGCCGCGCCGGCGTTTGGAGCGGATGAGGACGCGAAGCTGGCGGCATTTTTCAAACAGTATTTGGAGGAGCATTTTCAGCAGCAACCGCTGGAAGCAACGCGGCTGGGGGACCACCGATTTGACGCCCAGATGGATGACATATCGGCGGCGGGGCGCCAGCGGTGGGTGGACTTGGACCGCAAAACCCTGGAGGGGCTGGCGCGGGAAGTCGATTACGCGAAGCTGTCGCGGGACGGACAGATCGATTTCGAGATATTCCAGCATGAGTTGCAGAGCGACATCTGGCTGACGGAGAACACGCATCCATTCGAGGAAGACCCGCGGACGTACGGGGGCTACATCGATGACGGCGTGTATTCATTGTTGACGCAATCGACGCTGCCGCGGGAAACCAACATAGCGAATTGCCGGGAGCGGATGGCGCAAATACCGCGGATCATCGCCGCGGCGCGGCAAACATTGACGCACCCGCCCAAAGCCATACTGGAGACGGCGATCCGGCAGAATCGGGGGGCGATCTCGTTTTTTGAGACGGAGTTATTTCAATTGGCCGGAGACACCGCGCAACTGGACAAACTCAAAGCGGCCGCCGCGCCGGTTGCGGCCGGGTTGAAGGAATACCAAGGGTTCCTGGAGGGCGAGTTGATGGCGCGGGCGACGGGAGACTGGCGATTGGGCAAGGAGAGATTCGACCGGAAGTTGGACCTGGTTTTGGACGCGGGGGTCAGCGCCGATCAGGTGCTTGCGGACGCGACGACGGAGTTCGAGCGGGTGCGGCGCGATATGTACGTGATCGCGCGGCAGCTTTGGAGCCAATACTTTGCGATGGCGGCGCTGCCGCCGGACGACGCGGCGGGGCGGCGGGAGACGATCACCAAGGTGATTGACGCGGTGGACCAGGAGCACGGAGAGCCGGCGGAATTGATCGGCGATGCGCGGGCGACGGTCGAGAGGATAAAGAAGTTCATTAGGGAACATGACATACTGAGGCTGCCGGAGCCGGATCGATGCCAGGTGATTGAGATGCCGGAATTTCGGCGTGGCAATTCACTGGCGTATCTGGATAACGCGCCGCCGCTGGACCCCCAAGCATCGAGTTATTATGCCGTCAGCCCGCCGCCGGCGGATTGGGAAGCGGCCCGGGTGAAAAGCTTTCTGGAGGAGTACAATCGCCACATGTTGCAAATTCTGACGATACACGAGGCGTATCCGGGGCATTACGTCCAGTTGGAATATGCGACGCGAGTGCCGTCGTTGATCCGCAAGGTATATCAATCCGGCCCGTACGTGGAGGGCTGGGCGGTGTATGGGGAGCAAACGATGCTGGACCAGGGATACGGGGGAGGGGATCCGAGGCTGCGGCTGATGCAACAGAAGTTTTATTTGCGGGCGGTGTGCAACGCCATACTCGATCACAAAATGCACTGCGACGGGATGACGGACGAGGAGGCGATGAAGCTGCTGGTTGATGAGGCCTTCCAATCCGAAGGGGAGGCGCGGCTGAAGATCATCCGGGCGAAGCAAAGTTCGACGCAGTTGAGCACGTATTTTGTGGGCCGGATGGCGCACTACCGACTGAGACAGCGGCTGGAGCGGGAGCTGGGCGATCAATTCAGCCTGGGCCGATACCATGAAGCGGTCATTTCCTGCGGCTCGGTGCCTGTCAAGTATCTGCCGGAATTGGTGGAGGGGCGGCTGAAGCTGCCGCGTTGAGGCGAGGCGAGGCCGCAGGCGGAGGGACAACCGGAGATTCGGTAAGAACCAGCAGGGCAGTTCCTTTTTTAGGTGAGTCCTGTTGGCGAAGAAGTGCTTTCAAATTTCGGACGTCTCGATTGAGAAATGGGCATTGAGAATTTGTCAATTGTAATTAAACGATGCGCGGGGGGGCGGCTTGCTTTGGGGCGGCGGCCAGGATTTTCAGGCTGGTGACGCCGGCCCATAGGACGGCGATGAAAAACAGGAGAATGCCCGCCAGAGGCCAGCCGGCGTGCCGCAACACATCGAGGAAGGTGTCAAGGGGGTCGGCGTCCGAAGGCTGCGTGATGCGGGTCCAGTTGGGCAAGGCCCAGATGATCATGCGGATGGTGCTGACCACGGTGAGGGCCGTGGCCAGAAAGGCGAGGGCCAACTGGGGATAGCCGATTTTCCGGCCCGCGGCCAGGGAGCCCGCGCCGGGCAGGGCGAGGTTGGCGGTCAAGCAGGCCCAGGCCTCTTTGCGGTCGAGCAGACGAGGGGCGCGAAGTTTCAGCGTGTATTTCATAAGGCCCCAAAAGCTTAGCGCAGCCGCCAGTGACGGCGGTAGAATCGCCATCCGCCCCCAATGCCGAAGAGAGGCAGGAGAACCTGCCAGATTAAACCGATGATGGAGAGAAGCAGGCCAGCCATCGCGAAGGCGCGGTCGCCCGCGTCCGACTGGCGCTGGAGACGCGCGAGTGCGACGGTGGAAAAGACGATGCCGAGAACGCCGAAAAGAGGCCCACAGCACCAGAAATTGGCCAGGATGCCGCAAACCAGCGCCGTCACCGCCAGGCTGTGAGCGCTTTCGGTATCGCGGACTTGCGGGGCGGGAGGCATGCTGACGACGGGCGGGATGGCGAACTCCGGGAACGAGGACAGCGGCTTCCAATCGGCGGCCCCTTCCGTCTGCGCGAGAGTGGCGGCATTGACGCGGCCTTCGGCCAGCCATTGGCGAAGCTGGCCGGCGGTCACCGGGCCATAAATTTGCTGATCACTGCCGATGACTTTGTACATAATAGAGATTGCGGCTCAGGGAGGCGAGTGGAGGGGCAGATTGCGCGCGACGGCAAAGACCACGGTCGCGGCCAGCAGCAGCCAGCCGAAGAGCGGCCGTGTCACGATGCCGGGCCAGCGCCAGCCCGCAGCCAGACGCGCGATTTCACGCAATGCGAGCCAGAATCCGACTGGGAGAAGGGAAACCAGCAGCGGATTGAAATGCCATGCGGCGGCGACGTGGCCGTGAGTCAACTGGTGCAAGGCGCGGAGGGAACCGCAGCCCGGACATTGCAGGCCGGTCATTTGATGGAACAGGCAAACGGGATAGAAGGCGCAGGTGGCCGGATCGAAGCAATACAACACGGCGGCTGAAACCGCCGCCAGGCCAAGCGCGGCGGCCGCAAGGAGCAGGGAAATGGCGGAGGGTTGCTTCATCTCGCTATTGGGGCATTGCATTTTGGAGGTTTTGCAGCAACTGCGGAGTGGTGATGAAGATGATCGCCCCAGTGATTCCGACGATCAGCGCCAGGCAGCCCAGGATGATGCCCGCGATGGCCAGTCCCGCGCCGTTTTGTTCCGGATGATGCTTGAGTTGAGACAGGGCCACCGCACCCAGCACAATGGGCAGGGGCGCCAAAAAGGACAGGCAGCAAAAAAGGGAAATGATGCCGGTGATCAGCGCCCAGAGGGCCATCGGGCTAGTGCGCTTGGCGGCGGGCACAACGGCCGGAGCGTGGCCCGGCAGGGGGGGGGCCAGGCGGGGCAGGGCCGCCGCGAATTCGGGAAGGTCGGCCACCGATTTCCATTCGACGGCGCCCGCGGCCTGCACTTTGGTTTGGGAGTTGACGCGGCCTTCGGCGATCCATTGGCGGAGTTGGTCCGCGGTGACCGGCCCGTACTCTTTTTGGTCGGCTCCAATTATTTTGTACATCGAGGCAAGATGCCTAATCCGGCGGGTTGGCGCAAGTCTGACCGAGGCATGTTTGTTGAGAGGCCTGGACCGGAAGGGGGGCTTGCGGAAGATCGGTATTGTGGTAAATTCGCGTGGTAGCTATCATTAAACATTATGAAAAAGATTATTATATCTGCGGTATCGCTTGTATTCGCGGCCAGCCTTTGGGCGGCCGAGTTTCCCACCATCACCATTGGTGATCTGAAGTCGGCCATGACGTCGCAAAAGATCGTGTTGTTGGACGCCAACGGTACGGAGTCATGGCAGTCAGGGCATATTCCCGGGGCGATAGATTTCAGCGCGAAGAAGGACAGCCTGGCCAGCGTTCTGCCGGGGGACAAGGATGTCCTGGTCGTGGCCTATTGCGGCAACCCGCAATGCCCGGCGTATCGCGCGGCGGCGGAAGCGGCCAAGAAGCTGGGCTACAAAAATATCAAGCATCTGACGGCGGGCATAGCCGGCTGGAAGCAGGCGGGCGAGAAGATGGAAAAAGGGAGTTGAGGGAGAACGGATAAAATGGGCGAGCCGGCGGCACAAAGCGCCGGCTTTTTCGCGTCTAATGCTCCCCATTACCGCCGGCGCCTCTTTTCTCCCACTGGCGTGGGGCGCGCTGGGGGAGGGAGGCATCGACTTTAGCGTAGTAGGTGTCTTCGCCAAAGCGGCCATCCACGGATTGCTGGAGGGCCGGGGAAGGTTTGACGGAGAAATTGTCGTGGGTGTGGATGAAAATGACTTCGCCGCCGGGCCACTTCAAGCAGAGGAATAAGGGGCATTTGCCGGGGTGGGCGGCGGCGAGGTCACGCGCATCCTCCAAATCTTTGGGAGTGAGATGAGCCATTTGGAGGCGCAAGTGGACTTGCCGGGTATAGACATGAGGGGCGTCCTGAAGCGGGATGATCTCTTGGGGAAAAACCTTGGGCTTGTCGTCGGAAAGATTGACTTCGCCTGTGACGAGCAAGGCATTTCCTGGAACCAGCAGATTGATAAATCTGTCGTGGTTATCGTTCAGACAGAGGACTTGCACCGAGCCTTGCAAATCCTCCAGGGTGACCATGGCGTAGGGTTTGTTGCTCTTTTTGGAGATCCCTTTTTGCACCTCGGTCACCAAACCGCCAAAGCGGGTCATGGCGCGGTTGGGCAGAGTGGGCAACTGGCCGGTGTCGTGGGTGGCATATTTTTCGAGGATGGGCGCGAAGGGGGTGAGGGGATGGCCCGTGACGTAAAAGCCGAGCAATTCCTTTTCATGCGCGAGCAATTGATGCTGGGGCCATTCGGGCAATTGCTTTTCCGGTTCTGGAGCGGCGGCGGCGCGTTCCTCCAACATGCCGAAGAGGGTGTCCTGGCCGCGCTGGCGGTCGTGGATGATGCCCGCGGCCCGGGCAAGGGAGCGATCGATTTTGGCGAAGAGTGTGGAGCGGGTTTCACCGAAACAGTCGCAGGCGCCGGATTTGATGAGGGCTTCGAGCACTTTGCGGTTGACGGTACGGCCATCGACGCGCTCGCAAAGATCGGCCAGTGATTGGAAATGGCCGCTTTGGCGCGCGGCCAGCAGGCTTTCGACGGCGATCTGGCCGACGCCTTTGATGGCGGCCAGACCGAAACGGATGGCCCAGGTGTCGGCGGCGCCGGCCCTGCGGCTGGGGGTGAAAAAAACGCCGCTTTCATTGACATCGGGCGGAAGGACGTCGATGCCGAAGGCGCGGGCCTCGCCGATGAGCACCGTCAACTTGGCGGTGTCATCCATGTCGTTGGTCATCATCGCGCTGAAGAATTCGACGGGATAATTGGCCTTGAGATAGGCGGTTTGATAGGCGACGACGGCGTAGGCGGCGGCGTGGGATTTGTTGAAGCCGTAGCCGGCGAACTTTTCGAGGAGATCGAAGATCTGGTTGGCTTTGGCGGCGGGGATAGCATTGAGCTTGGCGCAGCCCTGGACGAAATTGTGGCGCTGTTTGGCCATTTCCTCGGGTTTCTTTTTGCCCATGGCGCGGCGCAGGAGGTCGGCGGCGCCGAGGGTGTAGCCGGCCAGGACCTGGGCGGCCTGCATGACTTGTTCCTGGTAAATGAGGACGCCGTAGGTTTCGCGGGTCAAGGGCTCGAGCAGCGGGTGCTCGTATTGGATTTTGACCTCGCCGTGGCGGCGGCGGATGAAATCAGGGATCAGGTCCATGGGGCCGGGGCGATAGAGAGCGACCAGGGCGGTGATGTGTTCGAGGGAACTGATCTGGAACTTGCGGCACAGATCGCGCATGCCGGCGGATTCCAACTGGAAAATGCCAATGGTGTTGGCCTTGTTGAGGAGGTCGTAGGTCTTGGCGTCGTCGAGCGGCAGATCGTCAACAGGAATAACAATCCCACGGCCTTGCTGAGCCAGTTCGCAGGTGTGGCGGATGACGGTAAGGGTCTTGAGGCCCAGGAAATCCATTTTGAGGAGGCCGAGGTCGCCGACCGGGTTCATGGCGTACTGGGTGACGATGGCGCCGTCGTCGTCCTTTTTGAGCGGGAGGAGGTTGACCAGGGGCTGGTCGCCGATGACGACGCCTGCGGCGTGGACGGAGGCATTGCGGGTCAGGTCCTCCAGGATGAAGGCAGTGTCAAGCAATTGGCGCGTGGATTCCTCCTGATCGTAGGCCTGCTTGAATTCAGGGGATTGTTCGAGGGCCTTTTTGAGCGTCATTTTCAGCTCGTTGGGAATCATCTTGGCCAGGCGGTCGCAATCGGAGTAGCTCAGGCCCATGACGCGGCCGACGTCGCGCACGACGGATTTGGCGCCCATGGTGCCGAAGGTGACGATCTGGGCGACGGAATCGCGCCCGTATTTTTCGCGGACGTAATCGATGACGTCACCGCGGCGGTCGTCGGCGAAATCGATGTCGATGTCCGGGGGATTGACGCGTTCGGGATTGAGGAAGCGCTCGAAGAGCAATCCGTAACGGATGGGGTCCACGTTGGAAATCTCCAGCAGGTAAGTGACAATGGAGCCGGCGGCGGAGCCGCGGGCCACGCAGGAGACACCTTTGGCGCGCCCGTAGCGGACGAAGTCGCCCACGATGAGAAAGTAGCTGATAAAGCCGGTTTTCTCGATGACCTTGAGTTCGATTTCCAGGCGGTCCATGACGGCTTTGACGCCGGCCTGGGCGGCGGCGGCGTCCGGCGCGGCGGCGCCCTGGGCGACATTGGGGAGGCGGCGGGGATCGTCGATGTGGTCAACACTAAATACGGCGCCCTTGGAGCTGGCGTGAATGGTGTAGCGTTTGGCCAGGCCCTCGACCAAAAGCCGGCGCAGATAGGCCTCGCGCGACTGGTTGTCCGGCGGGTGAAAGAGCGGGTAATGGAGGGTGCCGAACTGGATTTCCAGATTGCATTTCTCGGCGACTTCCAGGGTGTTGCGCACCGCCTCGGGCGTTTCGGCGAAGAGAGCCTTCATCTCGTCGGCCGAACGCAGATAGAACTGTTCGGGGACGTAGCGCATCCGCTTGGTGTCGCTCAACAAGGATTGGGTGCCGATGCATATAAGGCAGTCATGGGCGTGGGAATGGGATTTTTCGACGTAATGGACATCGTTGGTGGCGACGAGGTTGAGGCCGAACTCGGCGGCCCAGGCGATGAGGAGGCGGTTGACCTTAACCTGCTCGGCAATGCCGTGATTTTGCAATTCGAGGTAAAAATTGTCCGGTCCGAGGGTTTGTTTGAACCAGTCAATGGTGTCGCGCGCCTTGTCCACCTGATCCATGAGAATGAGTTCGGGAATTTCGCTGGCCAGGCAACCGGACAGGGCGATCAGGCCGTCCTTGTGCGCGGCCAGGAGGTCCTTGTCGATGCGCGGCTTGTAATAGAAGCCGTCCAAGTGGGCGGCGGTGACGAGGCGGACGAGATTCTTGTAGCCGGTCTCGTCTTTGGCCAGAAGGCCGAGGTGATGGTAGGCGTCGCGGCCGCCGGCGCCGGCTTTTTTCTCCAGGCGGCTGCCCGGGGCGACATAGACTTCGCAGCCGATGATGGGTTTGATGCCCTTTTCGCGGGCGGCTTTGTAGAAATCAATGGCGCCGTAGAGAACGCCGTGATCGGTGATGGCCAGGGCCGGGAACTGGAGGGCGTGGGCCTTATCCATGAGGCGGTCCAAAGCGCAAGCGCCATCGAGGAGGGAGTACTCGGTGTGCAGATGCAGATGAACAAAATCGGCGTGAGCCATGGACCCACTGTAATGCCAGCCACAGAGAGGGGGCAAGCGAAGTGGGGGGAAAAACGCATTTTTTTTAAGATTTATTTCAGCCACAGGTCAACACAGATTGCCACAGTTGTGGGGATGCACTGAGATTCGTATTTAGCGTGACGACTAATTGAAAATCGGGCAAGTTATCTGGCGTGAACCAACGTGAAGCAGTCGTCGAAGCAATGAACGCCAATGGCGGTTACGCGACGCTTGGCCATCTCTACAAAGAGGCGCTGAAGATTCCCGGAGTGGAGTGGAAGACAAAAACGCCGTTCAAGTCGATCAATCGCATCGTTCAAGACCCGAAACTGTTCTACAAGATTCGTCCCGGCTTGTGGGCTTTGCTGAAGGCCAAGGAAAAGCTGCCTGCTGACCTGAAATCGAAGCCAAAGCCTGAAAGCGATCACAGTTATTATCAAGGTTTGCTTGTTGAGCTTGGCAATTTGAAGGAGCAGAAGACTTTTGTGCCGAAGCAAGACCGTGGGAGATTATTCCTCGGAAAATGCCTTGGGGACATGGTGACGATGGACGACATCTACCCGTTCACATACGAAGAGGTGGTTCGCCGCGCGGCAACTGTGGACGTAATATGGTTCAACGACCGGAAAATGCCGACGGAGTTCATTGAGGTCGAGAATACGACTGATATGCACAGCGCCTTGCTGAAATTCGTAATTCTCGACGCTTTTCATTCTATATTTCGCATCGTATCCCCCGCGCTGCGCAAGCAGGAGTTTGCCTCAAAGATCACTCACCCATCGTTTGTTTCGATTGCGTCCAGAACCCGGTTCAGCAGTTTCGAGCTGGTTTCGGCGATGCATTCCAAAGAAAGCGAAGTTGCCGCGCTTCGTCAGGCATGGACAGCTTTTTGAAAGTCATGGGAGCAAAGCACGTAATTTATCACGACGTTGTTGGTGCGCCATTCAAAATCGGAGACAACGTGAAATTCGTCTATAGCGCCGATGAGACAGCATACGCAAGGTTTTTGAATCGTGATGGTTGGGCGAAGCGATTGCTTGTCTGCAACCCGCAATTGGGGGTAATGTTGGTTAAGAGCGATGAAAGGCAAGACGGTGGTTTTGGGAGTCACAGGGTCGATTGCGGCGCACCGGGCCGTTGATTTGGCCAGCTTGCTGGTCAAGGCCGGGGCGGCGGTCCACGTGGTGATGACGGCGGAGGCGCAAAGATTTGTCACCGCGCTGCCCTTCAAGACGCTGTCGCGCCATCCGGTGGTGACGGATTTGTACGACGTGGAGGAAGGGTGGAAACCGGCGCACATCGAACTGGCGGACCGGGCCGATTTGCTGCTGATCGCGCCGGCCACGGCGCACACGCTGGCCAAGCTGGCACAGGGATTGGCGGATGACGCGCTGAGTTGCATCGCGCTGGCGCTGAACCGGGAGGCGAAAGTGCTGATCGCTCCGGCCATGAACGGGAAGATGTGGCTGCACCCGGCGACGCAAGCCAACGCGGCGCTTCTGAAACAGCGCGGGGCGCGGTTCATCGGGCCGGAGAAGGGCCTGCTTTCCTGCGGATACGAGGGGATCGGGCGTCTATGGCCGGTGGAACAAATCGCCCAGGCCGCGGCGGCCCTAGTGCGATGAACGAAGAGGCCAATACGGATTTCATCGGCGGCGCCACGGTGCAGAAGCTCACGCGGCTGCTGGCAGCGCCGATAGTGGAACCGAGCCAGCGGGCGGCGCGCATTCAAGCGGTGGAAAAGGACATCGTTCTGCCGTTGCGGGGTCTGATCATCGCCATACTCGGTTATTATTTTTTCTTTTCCGGCTGGTTCGACATTCCGGGAGCGGCCAGCGCGTCGGAGTGGAGTTTGCACAATGCGGTGACACTGAGGGTTTCGTTTGTCGCCTACGCATTGCTGAACATGGGAGTGGGGGCGACGCTGATTTGGGGCCGGCATCTGACGCTGGGCAGGATACAGTGGATTGTTTTTGCCGCCGGGGTGCTGGACGGGGTGATGATGGGAACCTTGACGTTCCTAAGCAACGGATTCGACAGCCGGCTCTATTGGGTGTTTTCGGCGCTGATAGTGCATAACGCGATGGCGATACCGGTGGCCCTTCCGCAGTTGGTGCTTAACTTCCTTGTGGTCATGGCGTTTGTGGCGGGCGGGATTCTGGACCGGAAGATCATCCAGGACCTGGACCGCAACGAGAATCCATACGAGCGCACTCTGGTGCTGGTGGTCTGGGCGCTGTGCTGCTACGGCATCCAGGTGCTCTTCGAGAGGCAAAAGCGCGCGGAGGCGGAAGCGACGGAATTCGCGGTTCGGCAGGAACGGTTGCGCACGGCCGGGCGGCTGGCCGCCGAAATAGCGCATCAAATCAAGAACCCGCTGGGCATCATCACCAACGCCGCTTTTTGCCTGGAGCGGGCGGTGCGGGACGGGGAGCTGGCTGTGGATGAGCAAATCCAAATCATCCGGGAGGAAGTGGAGCGAGCCGATCAGATCATCACCGAGCTGATGGGCTACGCGCAGTTGGCGGAGGGCAAGGTGGAGCGATTGGACGTGGAGGAGGAACTGGACATGGCCATACAGGAGGTGTTTCCGCCCGCGGCCAAGTATGCGATCAGAATACACAAGGACTACGCCCCGGCGCTGCCGGCGTTGTTGATGCAGAAGCGGCATTTGTCCGGGGTGCTGGTGAACATTCTGCAAAACGCGCGCGAAGCGATGCATGGGCACGGGGCGGTGGAGGTTACGGCGCAATATGGCGACAATGATTCGATCCGCATCATCATCGCCGACACCGGCCCCGGCATACCTGCGGACAAGCTGGACAAAATCTTCGAGGCCTATTTCACCACGCGCGAGAAGGGAACGGGCCTTGGCCTGGCGATCGTCAAACACAACACGGAAATGTACGGCGGCACGGTGAACGTGCAATCGGAGCTTGGAAAAGGAACGCGATTCGTGTTAAACTTCCCGGCGAGAATCCTGATGAGGTTATCCAAATGAACTGGCCCCTGCCCCCTGTATTGGTTGTCGATGACGAGAAGAACATGCGTCTGTCGCTCAAGTCCATCCTTTCCGGCGAAGGCTACGAGATGCGCCTGGTGGAATCAGCCGAGGAGGCGCTGGCGGCGATGGAGAAGGAGGAGTTTTTAATGGTGATCACGGACGCGCGGCTGGGCAGCGGGATGAGCGGTTACCAGTTTTTGGCCACGGCGTGCAAACGGTGGCCCAATACGCCGGTGTTGATGATCACGGCGTACGCCACGCCCAAACTGGCGGTGGAGGCCATCAAGGCGGGGGCCATTGATTACCTGGCCAAGCCATTCGCGCCCGAGGAACTGCTGCACGCCGTGGCGCGATGCGCCGAGCGGCATCGTTTGTTGCAGGACAACGCGGCGTTGCGGGCCAGCACGACCGAACTCTATCAACTGGACCAGATCATCGGCGAATCGCCGAAGATGCATGAATTGCGGCAATTGATCCGCAGCGTGGCGCCGACCGACGCGACGGTCCTGATCCTTGGTGAAAGCGGGACGGGAAAGGAATTGGTGGCCGGGGCATTGCACAGCATGAGCCAGCGGCGCTCCAACAATTACGTTCGGATCAACTGCGCGGCCATCCCGGAGAGTCTTTTGGAGAGCGAGCTATTCGGGCACGAGAAAGGCTCCTTTACGGGCGCCATGCGCCAGAAGCTGGGGCGGGTGGAGGAGGCCCACGGGGGCACGATCTTCCTGGATGAAATCGGCGACATGAGCCGGCCGTTGCAGGCCAAGCTGCTGAGGTTTCTGGAGGATGGGACCTTTACGCGAGTGGGGGGCAACGATGAATTGCGAGTGGACGTGCGCCTGATCGCGGCCACCAACCGGGACATCATCGAAGCCATTGCGGAGCACAATTTTCGGGAGGACCTCTTTCACCGATTGAACGTGGTCCAATTCCGTCCGCCGCCCTTGCGCGAGCGCGGGGACGACGTGCTGCTGCTGGCGGAGAATTTTTTGAAGCATTACAACGCGACGATGAACAAGCACATCCACGGGTTCGCGGCGCCGTCGCTCAACAAATTGAGGAGCCATCATTGGCCGGGCAACGTGCGGGAGTTGCGCAACGTGATCGAGCGGGCGGTCATCCTTGAAAGCTCGCCGGAGGTGCAGCCCGGCAGCCTGCCGGACTTCCATTTGGAAGGGAGATTGCGCAAATCCGAGGGGGTCACGATGACGGGGCATGACTCGCTGGACGAGGCGATGGCCAATTTCGAGCGGCAGTTGATCAACACGACGCTGGAGCAGAACCGCTATAACATATCCAAAACCTCCGAGCAGCTCAAGATCAGCCGCCATGCGTTGCGATACCGGATGCAACGGCTCAACCTCTCCCTTGGCCCCGAGGAGGAAGGCGGGCCGGCGGAAGCAAAGGAGGGCTGAATCCGGCGGCGGGCCGGGGCAAGCGATTGATTATGACGCCTGAAAGCCGAACGATCACGCGCAAGAGCGCCTCCAACCTGGCGCTGGCGTTCGTCTTGCTGCCCAAGGCCAAACGCGACGCGATGTCCGCCCTCTATGCGTTTTGCCGGGAGGTCGATGACGCGGCGGATGAGGAAGCGGCGCCTGTGGAAAAGCGGCGCGCGCGCCTGGCGGCCTGGCGCGAGGACATCCGGCGCGCGTGCGACGGCGGCGCACCCGAGTTCGGCGTCAACCGCGAACTGCAACCGATCATCGCGCAGTACGGGCTGGCCTACGGTTGCTTTGAGGAATTGATTCGCGGCGTGGAAATGGACCTGGACATCAAGACTTATGCCACGTGGGAGGAACTGGAACGGTATTGTTACCGGGTCGCCTCGGTGGTGGGCCTTCTGAGCATCGAGATTTTCGGCTACCAGAACGCGGCGTGCCGGGATTACGCCGTCTATCTGGGCAAGGCGCTGCAATTGACCAATATCCTGCGGGACGTGCGCAGCGACGCCGAGCGGGGCCGGATTTATTTGCCGGTGGCCGAATTGGAACGGCACAAAGTTACGCCGGAGGAAATCCTGCGCTTTGAATACTCTGCGCGATTCGAGCAACTGGCGCGGAGCGTTGCGGGGCGCGCGCGGGAGTTCTACGCGCTGGCGCGACAAACGTTGCCGGCGGAGGACCGCCGTTCGATGGTGGCGGCCGAACTGATGGGGTCGGTCTATTGGCGGCTGCTCGGCAAACTGGAGCGGCAACGATTCAATGTCTTCGGGCCGCATCCGACGCGGCTGGGGCGGGGGCAGAAGCTGCTGTTGATATTTCAGACCTGGTGCCGGCTGGTGTCGGGAGCGGCCGCGCCCAATTACGGGATGGTGTAAGTCGAAACCGAACCTGCCCCCCAAAATGAACTTCAAAAACCATTGGTTTGCCCGCTATGCGTTTGCGCTGACGGCGGTCGTTGCCGCCTCTGTCCTCCGCGAGGGGTTGATACGCCTGACGGGCGGCAGTTTGCCAACTTACATTACGTTTTACCCGGCGGTCATGCTTTCGGCAGTGATCGGCGGCGTTGGACCGGGTCTCCTCGCCACGGCGGCGGCCGCGTTGGGGACGGATTACTTCGTTTTACCGCCGATTGGCTCATTTGGCATAGCGAGCTTGTCGGACGCCGTTGGGCTGGCGTTCTTCACAGGCATGGGCGTCTTCATGAGCGTGGTGGCGGAGCTTTACCGCCGTGCCCAACAAAAGGCGGCGGCGTATGAGACGGAGGCCGTTTCGCCCGAACAGACAGAACCGCCGGCCCGCTGGACGAGGCAGGGAGTGCTGCTCAATGCTGGATTGGCGGTCGCTCTGGGCATTCTGGCAACGGCGGGATGGCAGGCGGTTCGGAGCCTGCGAGCTGTGGCGGCGGCGGATCAAGGGGTGACGCATACGCGTGCTGTGATTCAGGCGCTGGACAGCTTGGTTTCGATGTTGAAGGACGAAGAGACCGGCCAGCGCGGCTATCTGCTCACGGGAGAGGACAAGTATTTGGAGCCTTATCAGACGGCCGTTGGGCTAGTGCAAAGCAACCTGGCCGGCCTTAAGCAGCTTACCCAGGACAACACCGCGCAGCGGCAACGCCTAGCCCTCATCGAAGCCCTCATCGTGGCGAAGGAAGCGGAATTGAAAGAATCCATCGCATTGCGACGTTCCCAAGGATTGCCAGCCGCCCTTGGGGTCGTGATGACGGACAAGGGGAAAGACATCATGGACCAAATCCGCAAGGCAGTGACCGATGGCCGGGGTGCGGAGGAACTGCTGTTGCAACAGCGGGCCGATATTAAGAACACCGATGCGGGCAAAACTCTTCAGGCTCTGCTGGCTGGTGGCGTGCTGGCTTTCCTTCTGCTGGTCACACTTTTTGTCTTCCTCAGGCAGGAAAACGTTCGGGCCGCGAAAGCCGAAGCGGACGTGCGTCATCATCGCGACCACTTGCAAGAGATAGTGGCGGCGCGGACGGAGGAAATTGCGCGCGCCAACGAGAATCTCAAGCAGGAAATCGACGAGCATCAGCAGGCCAAGGATGCCCTGCGCGAGCAGCGGGAGTGGCTGCGCGTTACCCTCACCAGCATTGGCGACGCCGTGCTCGCGACCGATACTGAGGGGCGGGTCACCTTTCTCAACCCAATGGCCGAGTCGCTCACGGGCAGGCGGGAGAAGGAGGTCCTTGGGGAGCCGGTGCAAAGTGTGTTCCACATTATTAACGAGCAAACGCGGGCGCCGGGCGAGGACATCGTCGCCCGCGTCTTACGCGAAGGGCGGGTCGTCGCGCTGGCCAATCATTCCGCCCTTGTCGGCCGGGACGGCCGGGAGATTCCGATTGAGGACAGCGCGGCGCCGATCAAGGACGACAGCGGCGCCATGCACGGAGTTGTGCTGGTGTTCCATGATGTCGGCCGAAAGCGGCGCGCCGAGGATGCCTTGCGGGAGAGCGAACAGCGGCTGCGGAGCCTTGGCGACAACCTACCAGGGGGAGCGATCTACCAGCACCTGCAACAGCCCGATGGGAGTGGGTGTTACGCATACATGAGCGCAGGCATAGAGAAGCTCGCCGGCATGACCGCCGAGCAAGTGATGGCCGACGCGGGGGCATTTCGGCGACTCATCGTCGAGGAGGATCTCCCGCGCTGCGCGGCGGCGGAGGCCAAGTCGGCCCGCGAGATGACGACCTTCGAGTGTGAATTTCGTCAGAGAACGGTTGCGGGGGAGGTCAAATGGGTCCATTGCCGCGCCACACCGCGCCGGCTGGAGAACGGCGCAATCCTGTGGGATGGCGTGGTGAGTGACATCACCGAGCGCAAGCGGGTGGAGGAGGCGCTGCGGGAAAGCCGGGAACGGCTCGACCTTGCTTTGGTCTCCGCGAGAATGGCCACGTTTGACTGGGACATAGTCAACAATAAACGCATCTGGAGCGAGGGCGTTCACAGCCTGTTGGGGACCAAGCCGGAGACCTTCACTGGAGAAGCCGACGAGTTCTTCCGGATATTGCCTTTGGAAGATCGGAGCGTCGTACAAGCGGCCCTGGCCAGGGCCGTACAAACCAATGGAGTGTATGAGACGGAATACCGCGCGATCTGGCCGGACGGCAGCATTCACGCCATTGCCGCCCGAGGGAAGGTTCATTTTGACACCAGCGGCCGGCCCGTTCTGATGACAGGCGTTTGCTGGGACATCACGGAGCGCAAGCAGGCGGGGGAGGCGACGCAAGCGGCCCTGGATCGTTTTTATCTGGCTCTGTCAAACATGACTTTTGCAGCCATCCTGGTGGATGATGAAGACCGGATCGAATTTGTGAACCAGGCCTTCTGCGACATGTACCAATTGAAGGAAAGTCCGGCGGAATTGCAGACGCTTACCTCGCGTCAAATGCTCGAAAGGATCAAGCCCGCCTATTTGAATCCGGACGAGGACCTGGCCCACATCGAGGGGATAGTCGAACGGGGGCTGCTGGTGCAGGATGAAGAAGTTTTCATGCGCGGCGGACGGACCTTTCTGCGCGATTATATTCCCATACGGTTGCGGGATAAGGGACGCGGGCGGCTTTGGATTCAGAAGGACATCACGGAGCGGAAGCGGGCGGA
>JBEKSF010000121.1:0-30902 GCA_049517295.1 Verrucomicrobiota bacterium | reverse complement strand
ACCCATGAACCACCATGCCACCCCCAATATTCGCTGCTTTTTTGGCCGCCTCTTTTATGGACTGCGGTGGCAGAGCGCAGCGGCGACACCGCTTTCGCCCTTACAGAGGCGCACGGAAATCCCGAGACCCAGAATTCACCCTGCATCAAATCCGTGTCCCGCCCACGCCTTTCGCGGGGTTGGCAAATGCTCCAATCCCTGCTATCTTCGATGGCTTAACGAAACTGATTTGTCGCCATGAATATCCATCCGCCCGATAGCGCCGCCAGGCCCGAAACGATGCACGATAAACAAAGCGAACGCGATTACCGCAAGTTGCGCATCGATAAAGTCGGCGTCCGCGGCCTCCGGTTTCCCATCCAAATCCGCGACAAGGAGCGCACGCTCCAAAATACCATCGCCACCATCGGCATGTTCGTCGATCTGCCTCACGAATTCAAAGGCACCCACATGAGCCGCTTTATCGAGGTCCTCAATTCCCACGGCAATGTCGTCCATGTCGAGAACATTACCGACATCCTCCACGCCATGCAGGCCAAGTTGAAGTCCGCCGCCGCCCACCTGGAGATGGAGTTCCCCTTCTTTTTGGTCAAAAAGGCCCCCGTTTCCGGTATGGAAAGCGTCATGGATTACACCGCCCGTTTTGATGCCGCGGCCATCGGCAAGGAGATCGATTTTGTCCTCACCGTCAAGGTCGGGGTCACCACCCTTTGCCCTTGTTCCAAGGCCATCAGCCGCTTCGGCGCCCACAACCAGCGCGGCTTGGTCACCGTCCGCGTGCGCTCCCGTAAGGCCATCTGGATCGAAGACCTCATCGCCCTGGTCGAAGGCTCGGCCAGTTCACAATTGTATTCGCTGCTCAAACGCCAGGACGAAAAGGCCGTCACCGAGCGGGCTTACGAAAACCCCGTTTTTGTCGAAGACCTCGTGCGCAATGTCGCCTTGAAGCTTAACGCCCATCCCGACGTCGAATGGTACCGGGTCGAGGCCGAGAATTTTGAGAGCATTCACAGCCACAATGCCTACGCCTTGATCGAAAAGGGATGAGGGCACGAAATGAACTTTATTAAAAAAATAAGAAATATCTTGTGCAATCCCGTTTGTTTGCTACAGTCCAACACCCCGAAAAACCGGGGTGTGTAAGCCATTCAATGTCAATGGCAATTGCAGAGTGAATTTGTGACCAAGAGTAACGAAAAGATGAAAAAACATGCCGCTTCGCAGGCCCGCCCCAAAAAAGCCGGCCCCGCCACGGCCGCCTCCATCCTCGGCAATGCCTCCGCTCCGGCCAATGCCAATGGCAGGCCCAAGATCAAGGCCCAGTGGGCCAAATTCTACCGCATCCTTTTGGACTTGCGCGAACGCCTCCTCCACCAGATGAGCGGCCTGGCCAAGGAATCCGCCGAGGAAATGTCCAGTTACAGCCTCCACATGGCCGACTGCGGCACCGACAATTTTGACCGCGACTTCGCCTTGAGCCTCCTTTCCTCGGACCAGGACGCAATTTACGAGATCGAGGAAGCCCTCAAACGCATTGAACGCAACACCTACGGAATTTGCGAATTGACCGGCAAGTCCATCCCCCTCACCCGCCTGGAGGCCATCCCCTGGACCCGCTTCACCGTCGAAGCCCAAAACCAGCTCGAACGCGATGGCGCCCTGCGCCAGCGCCGCCTGGGCCAATTGGGCACCGTCGATACCGCCAGCGGAGTCGAGGTGGACGAAGAGGAGGAAGCGGAGGAAAAGCCAGTCAAAGAAAAGGATTAACATGCCCCGCGAAATCATCACCATCGAATGCACCGAGGCGCGCAAGCTGGGCAAGTCGCCCTCCCGCTACACCACCACCCGCAACAAAAAGACCAAGACCGAGAAATTGGAGATCAAGAAATACAACCCCGCCCTGCGCCGCCGCACGGTGCATCGGGAAGTCAAATAGCCATTATCATTCGCCCTTATGCCACGAAAAACCCATCCCGAAAAACCCGCCGGCCGCGCCGCCCGCGGCAAGGGGGGGACGGCGGAAATTCGCACCCCGCGCCCCAAGCCGAAAATCGACTTTACCTTTGACGCCCTGGACTACAAAAACGTGGCGCTGCTCAAGCAGTTCGTGACCGACCAGGGCCGCATCCTGCCGCGCAAATACACCGGCTTGCCGGCCCACTACCAGCGCCAGCTCAACCGCTCGGTCAAACGCGCGCGCCAGATGCTCCTGATGAAGTAGGCCGGGCCGCCGGCCCGCCTCGGTTTCCTCCGGCATCGGGTCTTTCGCCGATGACTCAAGATGAAGCGCCACACACATGCTGGGCGGCCTCGCCTGCCGGAACTGGCCGGCCGCCTCCGCGACAAAGCGCGCAAGATCACCGGCCAGCGGCAGGCCGTCCTGGACGTCTTGCGCCGCCACCCGCACCCCATGACCACCAAGGAGGTCTTCGCCTGCCTGGGCCGTCGCGACTGCGACCTGGCCACCATTTACCGCTCCTTGCACTTGCTGGAAAGCGTTGGCATGGTCAAGCGTTTTGATTTTGGCGACGGCGTCGCCCGCTACGAACTGGTGGGCGCCAACAACAGCGGCCATCACCATCATCTTATCTGCGTGCAGTGCGCCGAGGTGGTGGAGATTGAGGACTGTTTTCCGGGCAAACTGGAACGGCAGATCGCCCGCCGCCACGGCTACTCCGCCGTGACCCACAAGCTGGAGTTTTTCGGCCTCTGCCCGCGCTGCCGCTCAGCGACCGTAGCATCACGGACTACATCGCCATGAAGCCGAAGGTGCGGATCGATTTTTGCGATTTCTGGCGCTACATGGACAAGCATGACAATTTCTTTTACAACCTGCTGAGCGAGCGCTTTGACGTTCAAGTTTGCGAACGGCCGGATTTTCTTATTTACGCCAACAACGGCCACGTGCATCGCCTCTATAACTGCGTCAAGATATATTATACCCACGAACCGATTGAGCCGGATTTCCGGCAGTGCGACTACGCTTTCACTTCGTTTTACATCGATAATCCCCGCCATACGCGCCTGCCTTTCTACGCCGTGTTGTACCCCTCGCCCGAGGCGCTTATCCGGAAGGAGGATTTTCCATCACCCCGGCAAATCCTGGAACGAAAAACCAAGTTCTGCTCCTATGTCGTCAGTGGTCATAGCCACCGGAAAAACAGAAACCGCTTGGAGATTTTTGAAAAGCTGTGCAAGTACAAGACCGTCGATTCCGGCGGCCGCTTCCTGAATAACATCGGGGGGCCTGTGCCGGGAGGATATAAAGGCAAGATCGATTTCATGTCTCACTATAAATTCCACATCGCCTTTGAAAACGCCTGCCTGCCCGGTTATACCACGGAAAAACTGCCGCAGGCCATGATGGCGCGCACGCTGGCCATCTACTGGGGAAGCCCCCGCGTGGGGGAGGATTTCAACCCCCGGAGTTTTGTCAACGCCGGCGATTTCCCGGATTTGGACGCGCTGGTGGAAAAAGTCATCGAATTGGACCAGGATGATTCCCGCTATCTGGAGTATTTTTCGCACCCTTATTTGCCGGACAATAAACCCACCCAATGGTTTGACCGGCAACGGCTCCTGGATCGCTTTGAACATATCTTTGACACGGCGGGTCCGTCCGTCTCCGCCCAGCGCCGCCGCAATCGACTGTTCTCATTCGGACGGTGGATACTGGTCAGACGGCACGATTTGCCGGGTTAACGCCTGCCAGTGATCTCGTCGAGGATGGCGGAAGTGATGGAGATCGAAGGGTTTTTTCCGGCCAGACTCGAGCGGGAGCTCGCACCCCGCCACGGTTACTCCGCCGTGACACACAAGCTGGAGTTTTTCGGCGTCCGTCCGCGCCGCCGCGCAACGCCGGCGGCATGACAGTGCCGCGGCCCTCTCGCCCTATTGACACGGGTGGGCATCGCCCGCACAATAAGATCGTGAGCGTTGGACGAGTCAATGAACACTGGCACCGCCGTGGAATTTCCCCACGACTTGGCGCTCGTTGGCGCATAGGAACCGCGGCGTCCTGCCTCAGTGGCCAAAGGTGCGGGAAGGTGCGCAGTAACATTTCTCTTCCATCGAAAATTAAGAAGTAATGAATGAGGATGGTTGAACAATTTCGCCGGAGAATGCTCAAATTCGGTCGTTTTCGGCGTCCCGCATCGCAATTCGAGGTGGAGGCGGCCGAATGGGCGTTTTATATCTCGTACCTGCGGGAAGGAATGGTAGTATTTGACTTGGGAACTTACTTGGGGGAGTTGACTGTTCTCTTCTCGCATTTTGTCCGCGAGAATGGACATGTCCATGGGTTCGAGGCCAACAGCAAGACCTTTGAGCGAGTGCGCAAAATATGCGAATTGTCCAACGCGGGGAACGTAACGCTCAATCACCTTGCCGTGTCGGATAAGGACGGGGAATTGGACTTGCACGTCTATGGTGAGACGCGAATGAGTTGGAGTTCACTGGCGCTCCGGCCCTTGCGGAATTACGGCATCGAAGCCACAGGGGCCTATATCGAAAAAGTGAGGGCCATTACAATCGACCGGTACTGCGAAGAGCGGAAAATAGAAAAGATCGATTTATTGAAAATTGACGTGGAGGGCGCAGAATACCAAGTATTGCAAGGGGCGGCCAAAGCATTGGAACAGAAACGGATTCGCTGTTGCGTCTT
The DNA here is from genome assembly GCA_049517295.1 of Verrucomicrobiota bacterium. Classification (GTDB taxonomy): domain Bacteria; phylum Verrucomicrobiota; class Verrucomicrobiia; order Limisphaerales; family Palsa-1400; genus JBEKSF01. Next base: position 26,239 of record JBEKSF010000121.1, on the reverse strand, counting down.
TGAGTTCGGGCAGACGACATTCGACATGGGCAACCGCCCCGGGGAAATCCAAGAGTTTCTTTCAGACAAAGGCTACAGCTTGCGAAACGTGATCGCTGGTGATCCGGTGTTTCCGGGCGGCGCGATGGTCGAAACCGCCGCCTTCTCGATGCATGTCGCTGTCCCGAGGCTTCTATGATGCGAAAGCTGCGGCTGACATGCAGCCATATATTCCGCTCTTTCAAACAGACCGTCAGATCGTGGCCGCGAAACATCCTCGCCTGGAGAAAATTCTGGGGCGCTTATCACGCTTATCAGCGATTGGCGCCTGCAGGCCAGCGGGCGCAATGGGAATTCATTTATCCCTGTCTGCACGACGACACCAGCAAAACTTACATCGAGCCGATTTATTTCTATCAAGATTGTTGGGCGTTCGAGAAGATTTTGCAAAACCGTCCGCCCTGGCACGTGGATGTTGGCTCGCACCACAAATTCGTCGCGCTGCTGTCCAAGGCCGTGCCCGTAACAATGATTGATCTGAGACCCTTGTCGTTGCCTCTGGCCAGTCTGAAATTCGTTCAAGGCTCGATTCTGAGCCTGCCTTTCGGGGACAGAAGTGTGCCGTCGGTTTCCAGCATTTGCGTGATTGAGCACATCGGGTTGGGACGCTATGGCGACCCACTGGATCCTCGCGGGACGGAGAAAGCATTAGAGGAACTTAAGCGAATTGTCGCGCCGGGTGGGCACCTTTATTTGTTTCTGCCATTGGATGATTGCAACCGAGTTTATTTCAATGCGCACCGCGCCTTTAAGGAGGAGTATCTGCTAGGACTTTTCCCGCCTTTTAAGCTGGCCGAATCGCGCTATATTTATGGCTGTGAATTTGGCGAGAAACACCGGACGGGTTTTGGCACGGGTTGTTACGATCTGACCGCTCCATGATCCGTTTGCATCCCATACCGGACGCGTTGCACCAATGTCCGCACTGCCGTTGTCGCCTGCAGGCCATGGGTTGGTGGATACCGGGGATGCGCAATATGGCGGAATTGAGTTGTCCGCGATGCGCGCGCGAGTTCTATGGCGATTTGCCCGCCGGACATGGCTTTAGCTACCCGATGCTGCTGGACCGGGAATCTGGCGCAGTCCACGATCCCAATGGCGTTTTCTGGTTCGGCGATTGGCTCGGTGAGTCGTATGGAAAGCGGATCGACCAGCCACTTTCCATCGAATGGGAACTGTTGCGCCCCCTTCGGCGCGTCGTATTATTGAACTGCCTGGACCGGCTTTACGGACACTCACTATTGAAATTGCTCAACGCTCAGTACTACATTGACAAGATGAAGGATTGGGACCTGGTGGTTTTGACGCCCGCCTTTTTGCGTTGGCTCGTGCCGGAAGGAGTGGCTGCCGTCTTGACAATTGACCTTCCCCTGTCGCGCGGCGGCGAGTGGAACGATTGGCTGGGCCGCGAATTGAAACGCCGGGTTGGTCAATTGCCGGAGTGCCATTTAAGCGTCGCGTTGCCGCATCCGCATCCATTGGACTTCAACATTGAGCGTTTCACGCGGATTGTTCCGTTCCCGATTGAGGAATGGGCGGAACGGGTGGGAGAGAGGCCCACTGTGGCGTTTATCTGGCGTGAGGATCGGCGGTGGAGCGGGCAGAGGCAAACCCTTCTCCCGGAAGGCGGAAAAATCTGGAGGCGGCTGCGATCCGACGGATCGGGCGGGGGGCATGCCCAACAGAACCGGGCAGTGGCGGCCCTGGCCGGCGCGCTACGAGGAGAATTCCCCAATCTTGAATTCGCGGTCATCGGCTTGGGCTGGGCAGGCGATATGCCGAAGTGGGTGCTGGACCTGCGAACGGAAACAATTGACCGCGAACGCGAAGTCGAGTGGTGCCGACGATACGCGAAGTGTCATGTGGTGGTGGGCGTGCATGGATCGAATATGCTTTTGCCTTCCGCTTGCGCGGGAAGCGTGGTGGAGTTGGTGCCGACTGAGCGATGGGGCAACCTGGGGCAGGACGTATTGCCGGCAACGGCAGATGCCCGCGAGTGGCTGGCTCGTTCGCGCTTCCTGCCATTGGACTGCTCTTCCGAGACTGTGGCGGCGGTGATCGCCGCGCTGCTTCGGAGTCTTCCGTTTATGTTGCTGAATTTCGGCCGGGAATGGACCGACCATCAAAATGCCATGACAAATCCAGGGCGTTTCTCCGAACAACGCCGAATGCTGCGCCGAAAAACTTGCCGGGGCAGCGTTGCCAAATCCGCATGACGGCAACTGCTTCAACCCCCGTTGTGTTGTTGGTGTTCAACCGACCCCGGTTAACAGCGCGGATGCTTGGAGCGGTGCGCGCGGCGAAGCCGGAACTGGTGCTGGTCGTCGGCGACGGGCCGCGCGATACGCATCCGGAAGACAAGGCCAGATGCGCCGAAGTGCGCCAGGCCGTGGAAAAGGGCATTGATTGGGAGACGAAGGTCTTGACGAACTTTTCGGAGGGGAATCTCGGTTGCCGCGAACGCGTCTCCAGCGGGCTTACCTGGGCGTTTGAACAAGTGGAGAGGGCGATCATCTTAGAGGATGATTGCGTGCCAAACCTGGGGTTTTTTCGTTTTTGCTCGGAGCTCTTGCAACGTTACCAGGATGACAGCCGCATTGGCTGCGTCACCGGCGACAACTTTCAACCGCCGGGTTTCCAGCTCGAGAAAAGTTACTACTATTCCCGCTACCCGCATTGCTGGGGCTGGGCCAGTTGGCGGCGGGCATGGAAGTTCTACGATAATGCCATGAAGCATTGGCCGGAGCTAAAGCGCATCCATTGGCTTTCGGGCCTGTTCTCTAATCCGCTCCATGCCCGCTATTGGGAGGAGATCTTCGACAGAACCTACACCCGCCAGGTCGATTCTTGGGCATACGTTTGGACATATTCCTGCTGGTCGCAGAGCATGTTATCCATCCTCCCCACCGTCAATCTGGTGACCAATGTCGGCGGCGGCGGCGATGCGACCCATTGCGTCGACGGTCCTCTCCTCCATCGGCCCGCCGTCCCGATGATTTTTCCCTTGCGCCACCCCGTCAATGTCCTGGCTGATTTTCAAGCCGATGACTATTCGCAGCGCTTCGTCTTTGGGGCTTGCCGGCCAAAAGGATGGCGCGCCTGGTTGCCCCGGTTCCTAACGGGGCTCCGTCCGCGACGACCCCTCTGATGCCAGCCTCCGGTCACGCCGGTGGGCAGCGGGCGGATGATTCCATGCCCCTTCCTCCACCCCGGAGGAAATATCTTGCCAAGCTGGTGGCGACATTGAAAATGCTCCCTGTGAATCGTCTCGCTGCCAAAATCAAGCGCCTTTTTCCCCAACCGGCCCGCCCCATTCAGCCGGCGGACGAGACCGATCCGGCCATTCTCCGCGCCCGCGCGCTGCTGGACGCGAAGAAGTGGACGGAAGCGTTTCAACTGCTCAATGAAGTCAAATCGCGCAAGGCCGCGCCGCGCTCGGTGGATTATCTGCGTGCCTTCTGTTTCTTGCAACGGCAGGAACAGGGCGCCGCCGTCGAAGCCTTGAAAGAGGAACTTCGTTTTCATCCGGACCACCGGCCGGCCGCAACCCTCCTGGCCGACCTGGCCAATGCACAGGAAACGCGCCTTGGCGACGCGGAATTTCGCCAACTCTTCGGCCGCATCCGGCCTTACACGATGATTGGGGAACGGCGGTTGTTTTCGCTTTACACTCTGGCGTGTGAGGTTTGCCAGCGCGATCTGCCTGGGAACTTCGCCGAGTGCGGCGTGGCGGCCGGCGGTTCCTCGGCCCTGCTGGCGGCCGTCATCGCCCGCCACAGCCGGAGTCCCCGTTTGCTTTACGCCTTTGACACCTTCGACGGCATGCCGGACACCTCTCTTTACGATACGCACGCCGGCGTGCCGGCCGCGGCGATCGGCTGGGGCGCCGGCACCTGCGCCGCCCCGGAGGACTCTTTGCGGGAAGTCTGCGCCAAACTCGGCGTCCGGGATTTTGTGCGGCCGGTCAAAGGATTGTTCGCCGACACTCTGCCCACTACGCGCGCCCAGATCGGAACCATTGCGCTTTTGCACGTGGACGGCGATTGGTATGCCTCGACGCGGGACATTTTGGAGAATCTTTTCGACCAAACGGCGCCCAGCGCCCCTATCCAGATTGATGACTACGGCTACTGGCAGGGCTGCCAACGGGCGGTGCGGGAATTTGAGCAAAAGCGGTCCCTCCATTTCCAACTTCAGCCCATTGATGATACGGGCGTCTGGATGAGCAAATAGAGAAACGACATGTTCGGCCTCAAAAAAAATCCCGAGCTGCCGCCTCCGCCGTGGCGGCTCAATCTCGGCTGTGGAAAGTGCTTTCATCCCGAGTGGGTGAACGTCGATTTTGCCCCGGCGAATTCGCACGTCCTGCAGCACGATTTGCGCAAGCCTTTGCCCTTTCCCTCGGCCTCCTGCGCCGTGGTTTATCACTCCCACCTGCTGGAGCATCTGAGCCGCGCGGCCGGCAGGGAATTCATGGCCGAATGCCACCGCCTCCTCCAACCCGGCGGCATTCTCCGCGTGGTGGTCCCCGACCTGGAAACCATCGCGCGTCTTTATTTGCAAAACCTCGACGCGGCCCTGGCGGGCGACACCCAGGCCTCGCTTCGGCATGAATGGATGACGCTGGAATTGCTCGACCAGCTCGTCCGCGAGGAAAGCGGCGGAGAGATGGGGCGATACTGGCGCCAGAACCCCATGCCGGCCGAGGAGTTTGTCCTCCAACGCATGGGGTGGGAACTGGCGTCGCTTCTCCAGGCGCATCGCGCCCCATCCACTGCGGCCACAAAGGCGAATAAGCCGCCGACTCCGGCCCAGATTGCCGCTTTCCGCCAGGCTGGCGAAATGCATCAGTGGATGTACGACCGCATTTCACTGCGACGCCTGCTGGAAACGACTGGTTTCCGTCAATGCCAAGTCTGTCGGGCCTCGGAGTCCGCGATTCCCAATTTCAATTCCTATCTTCTCGACCTCACCAAAGAGGGCGCCGTGCGCAAGCCCGATTCCCTTTTCATGGAAGCAAGAAAGTCGTGAAAGTCATCCACATCTCCAGCGCTGACATTCAAGGCGGGGCCAATCGGGCCGCCTACCGGCTTCATCGCGCATTGTTGGAGGCCGGGATAAAGTCACGTATGCTGGTGCGGACCAAGGGGTCCCAAGACGCGGAGATCTCGGTCGCCTCATTGGAGGAGGAAGCTGTGTTGGCGGCGCAGGCGCGCTTGGTGCAAAAGTATTTCATTGACTCCAACCGCGCAAGTCCGGCCGGCAGCTACTTTTCCATTCCGCTGCCCGGTTTCGATCTCGCGCAGGATGCGCGCGTCCAGGACAGCGACATCATTCACCTGCACTGGATCACCGGCTTGCTATCCCCGCGCTCCATCGCCCGTTTGCAACAATCAGGCAAGCCGGTCTTCTGGACCTTGCACGATCAACGGGCCTTCACCGGCGGCTGCCATTACTCCGCCGGTTGCGGGAGGTTTCAAACCACCTGTGAAACTTGCCCGCAACTGGCGCGCGACGATTGGGGCATTGCCCGCGCTGGCTTGGAGGAGTCGCGCCAGGCCATGGATTCCAGACTATTGACCGTTATATGCCCGAGCCGCTGGATGGCGGAGGCCGCCATTCGTAGCGATCTCCTTTCACGCGCCCGGGTCGAGGTGATTCCGAACTGCATTGACACCCGCCTTTTCATGCCGGGCGGCAAGAGGGAAGCCCGGCTGGAACTGGGACTGGCCCCCGACAAAACCTGTTTTCTCTTCGGCGCGGAGAATTGCGCCGAGCAGCGAAAGGGCTTTGTGGATTTGGCACAGACCCTGCGACTGCTCCCGCTTTCCGATGCCATCCAGTTCGCCAGCTTTGGCCGCACGGCAGACACCTTTGACCGCCTGCCCCTCAAAGTGAAATCATTCGGCCACATCTCTTCGGACCGTCGATTGGCTGTCCTCTATACGGCGGCGGACGCCTTTTTACTTCCATCCACTGAAGACAATCTTCCCAACACCATGCTCGAAGCCATGGCCTGCGGCACACCGGTCATCGGATTCGCCATCGGCGGACTGCCGGACGTTGTCACGCCGGAGACAGGCATTCTCGTGCCGAGCGGTGATTGCCGCGGGCTGGCCGACGCCATCCGCTATTTCAAGCCGGACGCCCGACGCGCGGCCCGCGCCCGCGCCATGGCGGAAAATTATTCGCCTGACGTCATCAGCCGGCGGCACATTGAGCTTTACGCGCAATTTCAGTCCGTTCCGCGTGCCTGTCCGACCTCCAGCAACCGGCTGCCTTGTTTGCCGCCGGGCCCCGCCTTCGCCGCGGTTTTTGAACCCTTGTTGCAACAGGCGCGCCAGAGGCGGCGCGGCCGATGGTGGCGCCGTTTGGCCGGACGCTCTTGAGGATAAACCATGGCTTCCATCGGCGTCGTCATCCCCTGCAGAAACTCGCGCCCCTTGCTGCAACAGCATCTGGACTCTCTCGCTTCCTGGCTTGACCTGGCCGCGCAAGTGGTCGTGGTGGACAGTTTTTCGACCGATGGCACCGGCGATTTTTTGCAGGCCCATTTGCGCCATCCCAAGGCCGCCTTCCTCCAGCGTCCCCCGGGCCTCTATCAGTGCTGGAATTTTGGCGTTCAAAATATTGCGGCTCAATATGTCTATATTTCCACCGTGGGGGATACCATCACTCGCTCCGGCATCGAACATCTTCTGGACGTGGCGGAGCAGTTCCACAGCGACGTGGTCATCAGCAAACCGACTTTCATGTCGGACCACGCGCGCCCGGCTGCGGACATCCGCTGGCCGGTGGATGATCTGATCGAAACCCTCGGCGTGACCGGCCCTCGGGCGGTGTCCTGGCTGGAAGTTTTATTATTTACAGCTCTCCATTTCGACGGCACCCTCCTCGGCAGCAGCGCCAGCAATCTTTATCGGACGGACGTACTCCAGAGATTCCCGTTTCCTGGCGACTTTGGAAAAGGGGGCGACGGTGCCTGGGCGGCGCGGCATTTTGCCGACGTGAAATGGGCGGTCACACCCGAAAAATTCTCCACTTTTCTTCTCCACGCTGATTGGACCGCTGTCGCCGAGCGCGAAAACTGGAGAACTTCGACCCGCATGGACAAGGTTATGCGAGACGCGATCGAAGTGGCGGCGGCGAATGGAAATATTTCCCGCTCCGAGTTGGCAGCGCATGCCATCCCCGAATTACTCGATACAGTCGGCCAATGGCTGGATGGGAAGCAGGCTTTCGATCTGCACAGGGCGCGCCGGTGGCCGTGGTACTTGAACCCGGCGGCCTGGAAGGCCCGCTCGTGCCGCAATCTTCAACGCCGCCGTGTTGCGCAATGGCGCAGTCAGGCAGTGACCCGCCTCAGAACGCAGGTTGCCGCCAGCAACTCCCGATAAGGGTGAAAGAGTAATTCAGCCTGCCGTTCAAGCGAAAAGCCCTTATGCGCGCGATCGTGCAGGGCGGATTTTTCTGCCGCGATCGCGGTCGCAGCGCCTCCGTTTTCAAGCTCGGAGCTTTCTGCGAAAACGGCGGAATTTGCGGAAGGGCAATCCGAGAAAGATCTTGCGGAATAACTCCACCTTCTCTCGCGGCGTCGTTTTTGTGAAGTGGACCTCCGCCGGAACATACCAGTTGTTCAGTTCGGTTCGCTTGACAAGTTTGTAGCCGCGCGCTGTAAGGTGGCGGTGCTTGTGAAGCGATTGGCATTTGTCCTCGATCAGAATCAGGGCGGGCCGATGCCGTGCAAGGTCGAAGCCTTTGAGTACGTCCAACTCGGTGCCCTCGACGTCGATGGAGATGAAATCGAGCCGCGGCAACGCGGCCTCGGCCAGAACATGGTCGAGCGTCATTGCTTTAACGCGCTCGGTGCGCTCATAAATGATGCCCGGATCGTCCACGTTGCGTTCGGTGGTAGTGAACCCATTGAGTTCGGCGCGCGGGAGGTACAAGAGTGTTTCGCCCTCCTTTTGCGGCGACGTGCAGGCGACCTGGAAGACTTGGGAGCATTTGCGAACCTCGCGCAGAAGACGGCAGTGTGCAACTTGCGGCTCAATCAGCACGCCGCGCCATCCGTTCTGTTCGAGCAACCAGGTTTGCGAACCGTTGGTGGGGTGGTTGGCGCCGACCTCGACGAAGAAGCCGTCGATTTTGCAGTCGAAGTACTCCCAAACCAATCTGTCCTGCAGTGGTTGTGTGCTCACAATATCATAGCGGACAGCACATTAGACCTTTGATCGGTTGCGCCTGCGCAGACGCGACCAAATGACCTTGAGATTGCGGGACGGATACCGGGCGGTGAACCGTTTCAACGCCAATCGCGAATCCGCCGGTCCGTTGACGCCTGGTTCCGTCGTGCAGGCGGTTTTATAGCCCGCATCAGCGACAAGGTCGCGCAACGTTTCATTCCACTCGCCATACGGGTAACAAAAGTGTTCGACGGGAACACCAAACAGGTCCTCGATTTTCTTGCGGCTGGCCGTGATTTCCTCGCCGGCGCGATGGGTCGAGAGACGGGCCAGAAAGGGATGGGTACAGGTGTGCGAACCGATTTCGTGGCCCGCCGCAAGCCATTCCCGCACCTGCGCCTGATCCATCAACAATTCGCGAGCCTCGCATTCGCGCTGTTCCCATTCGTTGGTGCGGCCGATCAGGTCCGCCACGAGAAATAGGATAGCGTGAAATTGAAACGTTCGCAACGGCGTCAAGCCGAAGTGGAGGACATTGCGAAAGCCATCGTCGAACGTGATCGTGATCCGGCGTGGCGAATTTTTAACCGGCGAAAGCACTTCCGACAGCGTTGAGGTGGTGAATCCCGCCCGGTGCAATTCGCCGAGTTGGCGTGTAAAGAGAGTTTCGCTCAGGTACAGTCCCTTGAGCCGGACGCCGTTCGGCCGCGGACCCAGTTTATGGTAGGTCAGAATCGGCGCGCCAGTCTGGAACAAATCCCGGAATGGCGCCAGCGAATGATAATACGTCTGCACAAGTCGGTTATAACGGTTATCGGGATAAGAACAAAGTCAGATCGTGGGTGCCGGACATAGCGTTTGATAGACTTCGAGCACTCGGCGCGTGGCGGCGGCGACTGAAAACCGGCCGGCCACGCGGCGGTGCAATTCAATCCGTTCGGCTTCGCTTTTGCGCGGCTGCGCCATCCAATCGCACAGGGCCGCGGCGAGTTGCCCGATGTCTTCGGGCGTCACCAAGCGGCCATAGCCGCCCGCCTGATAGGCCTCGGGTATGCCGTCGAGCGCCGACGCAATAATGGGCCGGCCGCAGGCCAGGGCCTCGAGCACCACGCCGGGGAATGCCTCTGTGCCGATTTGCGGATGAACCAGACAATCGATGGCGTTCATGGCTTTTGGCATGTCGGAAACCTGGCCCGTCAGCCAGGCCTTGCCCGTCAATCCCAATCGAGCGATGTCCGATTCCAAAATGGCCGCCAGACCGCCGCGGCCGATAATGAGGAACCTAGCCTGGGGAATTTTTTGGTGGATACTGGCGGCGGCAGCCAGAAACTCGCGCTGGCCTTTGCCGCGCGGCGGATCGAAGCCGCCCACGACGGCGAAGGCGAAATTCTCCGGTGAAAGCCCAAACTCGCGGCGCTTCTCGTCCGCATTCGCGGGTTTGAATTTCGCGGTGTCAATCCCGCCGTAAATGACGTGAATTTTGCGATGGTCGCCGCGGATGGGGGGGCGCGCGCGGCGCTCGGCTTCGGGCGAGTCGGGCTCATAGGCGCCTTCGCGCAGGACCTTGGCGACAAACTCGGAGACGGCTATCAGGGCGTCGCACTGTCGCAATAAAAACCTGCGACTGGCCCACGAACCGGGGCTTTTGGCCAGGTGGCGCGTGAGGACGATTTTGGGGTTGGCGCCGGACAAGCGTGCGGCAAGAATCGTCGGCCAGTAGTCGCGGCCATGGTGGCCATGAACGATTTGAATTTTTTCCCGCCGGATGAATCGCGCAACCGCGAGAACAAAACGCGCTTTGGCCGGACCTTCCGGCGGGGTGAGGTGAAACGGGAGGCCCATATCTCGAATGATGTTTGAAAACTCGCGCCCGTCGGGTCCGGCCACCCAGACGGGGTGCCCTGCTTGATGCAAGCCTTGAGTCAGTTTGACAATTTGGTCGTCGGTACCGCCCCCGCTCAGCATGGAATCCAACTGAAGAATGCGAAGCGAAGTCATGCTCAACAATGAGAACGATCAAACGCTTCCAAGAGGGCGCATCGGAAGGCTTCAGGCGAGCAGGACCGGGCGTATTTTTTGGCCCAGGGCGACCATTGGGCCAGTTGATCGTCCGGTAGGTCTGTTATTTGTGCCAGGCAGTCGCGCAGGGCGGCCACGCTGCCGGAAGGAAACAGCGGTCCGAGATTGTGCTCGCGCACGCGGCGCCCGATCAGTTCCTCATCCGAGGCAATCACCGGTTTGCCGGCGGCTGCGGCGCGCGCGAGCACTGCGCTGGAACCGAAATGTTTGCGGTAAGGCAACAGCACAGCGTCGCAAGCCGCAAAACTGAGTTCTTCTTCATAGTCCAGGACGAAATGATTTATCGAATGCGCCCGTTGCATCCGATTTAGGCGCTCCAATCCGCGGGCGATGGCGGCATCGGAGGGTTGCACGCCGACGCAGAACAGGAACGCGCGGCTGGAAGGAGGCAAGGCCAGCATGGCGGCAACCGCCAGATCAAGACCCTTGCGTTTATACGGGCCGCCATAGAATAGAAAAATGCGCGCCTTCCCCGGCAGGCCGAGGCGTTCCCTCGCTTGCGCTTTGTCCGGCCCGCGGAACTCCGGACAAGGCTCGGGCAAAAAATAAAAAGGAGCCGCAGGCAGCTTTGCCTTGAGGGAGGCGCGCAAGTATTCGTCGAGGAATAAAATCCGACAGAACCAGCCCTCTTGCAGCAGACGGGCAAAACCTCTCCTCTTGAGCCACTGATTGGGCGAGAAACGGCCGCCCGCCAAAAACCGCGGGCGCAAATAAATGCCGCCCAGGACGCCGCGCAACAGAGGCGGCGGCATCAATCCAAAGGCCGCGCGGCGCAAACAAGGAGAGGCAATTTCATCCAGACAGCAAACGAAGGCCTCTTTTGCCCCGGCGCGTTGTTGACAGGCGGCGACGGTGTCGGCTTGGCCGCGGCCGGCGGTCCAACCGGTTTGATCGCGGGCGGGGATGACTGTGGCGCGGCTGAGCAAATCGCCCAATCGTTCCTGAATGCGAGGTTGAGCTTCGGGGCGCTGGTCCAGAGCCAGGGTTAGTTTGAAGCCGGCGGCCAGCAGGTTTTCCGCAATGCAGCGCAGATAAACGAGGTGATGCCCTTCGATCTGTGGTTCGTAAACAAGCAGATGTTCGCGTTGCGTGCGGCAGCGGTTCATGGCTCGTATTTCCGTTGGGTTTCGCGAGCCCGAGCGTAGCGGAGAAATGTATAGAATGCGCTCATCCACGCAATGGCAAAGCCTTGCCAGCCGTCCAGAAAGCCGCCTCGCAAAATGTAGCCGCGCACAAAGCGCCAGGCCGGACGCAGGGCCAGATCAACGCAATGGATTTGTCTTCCGCTGGTTTGGCAATGCCGCGCGAACTCATCGGCGTAAGCAAGGGTCTTGGCCACCTGCTGGTTCAAACTCTCCCCAGTATAATGAAGCAAATCCTCGTGGAGCGCCCCGACTTGACCGTCAATCTGCAATCGCCCGTGCGGATCAATCCCGCCCCATCGCGCTTTGTTCCGTTGCAGCAGACGCACGCAACGGTCTGGATACCATTCACCATGTCGAATCCAACGGCCCAAATAAAAACTGCGCCTGGGACAGCTGTAAGCCGACCTGTCCAAAGTTCCCTCAAACAAATGGATAATTTCGGCCAGCAGCCCGGGCGAAACGACTTCATCCGCGTCGAGGCCCAGAATCCACGGTTGTCCGGCCTTGGCGAAAGCCGAATTCTTCTGCGCGATGAACCCGCGCCACGGTTCGCGATAGACCTTCGCGCCGAACGAGGAGGCGATCTCATCGGTGCCGTCCTTGACGTCGTCGTTGAGGACGACGACAATTTCGCTGGTCCAGTCGGCGACGCTGGCCAGGGCCTTGGCGATGCGATGGGCTTCGGCGCCGGAAATCATGCAAACGGAGATGGGGAGTTTGTTCACGATTGAGGCCTGGGAGGTCTGGCGAGGCGGATGCGGGTGAAGGGCCGCTGGTAGCGGGCGATCAATTGTTCCCGGCAGTCAAGATTGGCAGGATCGTCCTTCGTCGTCGCGAGTTTCATGCCAGCAGTTTACCCGCTTCTGCGGCCAAGTCAGTTACAAAAACAGGCCGCTTTTTTGTCGCCAGCGGACATGAGGGGGGATAAGTAATCGGCGATGTCCGGCGGTCGAGCCAAAGAGAGTTTTCTGGAGCGCACGCGCGCGGCCACAAAAATCGTGGTGGTGGATTTTGGATTTCTGGGGGATTCGGTGCATCTGGTGCCGGCGCTCTGGGAGATCAAGAGGAACTATGCCGGGGCGCAGTTGCACACCGTGTCGGCGACGGTGGGGGCGGAGATGCTCAAGCTGGCGCCGTGCGTGGACCAGGCGTGGGCGTTTCCGCTGACGGAGAAAAGCCCGGCGTGGTGGAAACATTGGGACATACTTTGGGCGTTGAGGCGGGAGCGGTATGAGGTTGCCTTCAATTTCTCCGGCTCGGACCGGAGCATTTTCGCCACAGCGGCAATCGGCGCGTGTTGGGCGCTGGGTTATGAGGCGGGGCGGAAGCACTTTTGGAACCGATGGCTGGTGGGCGAATGGGTTGAGCGCGGGACGCGGGAAACGCCTGTTTTCGAGCAGCGGCGGCAGGTGCTTGCGGCGAGTGGATTTACCTTGCAGGCAACGCGGTTCGACCTGCGCGTGCCGGCGGCCGCGCAGCAATGGGCGGCGGGGGCGGTGGCGGCTGGTTCGGTTCACCTGTCGATCAATGCCAGTACGGCGGTCAAGGAGTGGCCCCTGGAGAACTGGATTGGGCTGGCCCGGAGGCTGCTGACCCAAGATGCATCGGTGCAATTGGCGGCGACGGCCAGCGCCAAACCGCGGGAGGTTCAGCGGTTAAGGGAACTGGCCAGAGCGGTGGATAGCCCACGGCTGCGGTGCCTGGAGGGAACGACTATCTCCCAGGTGGCGGCGGTATTGGAGCGGTGCCGTTTGCAGATTGGCGCGGATTCCGGGGTGCTGCACCTGGCGGTGGCGCTGGGCGTACCGACGCTGACGGTTTTTCGGGAATATGCGGGATTGAAGGAATGGATGCCGCGAGGCGAGGAGCATCGGTATTTTCTGGCCGGCTGCCGATGCATCAATGAGAACCGGAGCGACTGTCTGGCCGCAGGGCGGGCGTCGTGCCTGGCAGGCATCACGGCGGAGCAAGTGGCCGCGCAGGCGATGCAGCAGTTGGGGTGAAAGTTCTGGCACAAGGGGCGGTTGGCTCGCATACTGGGCGAGATGGCATGATTGAATTCTGGCTTAAACTCTGGCAACTGTCCCGTCCCTACAAGGGGAGATTTGTACTCGGCTTGGTTTTTGGCGTTTTGAGCGGGGTGGCCGATACGGTGGTGATGGTGACCCTGGTCTTTGTTTTCGGGGTGGTGTTTGTCGGGGCCAAGGATGCCAGCGTGAACGCCATGGTGTCGAAGTGGTCGCCGTGGCTGGCGTTGGAATTTGAGAAGGCCCAGCATGGGCTGGCGGCCCACGTGCATGTGGGGTCCAATGGCGCGTTGATCCTGGTGGTGGGCCTGGTGCCGCTGGTGATGCTGGGGCGCGGGGTCTGCAATTATCTGACATCCTATATGATGGGCTGGGTGGCGGTGCGGGCGCTGTGCGATTTGCGGGCGCGATTGTTCGAACATTTGTTGAGATTGCCCGCCAGTTTTCTGGCCCGCAACAGCACCGGAGAATTGATGTCGCGCGTTGGCGACGTGGGGGTGTTGCAAAACATGATAGGCGTCTCGATGGTGACGATCATCAAGGAGCCGATCAGCATCCTGACCAAGGTGGCGGGGTTGTGTATCATCGACTTTAAACTGACGCTGATCGCGTTGGTGGGCTTTCCATTCTGTGTGATTCCGGTGGTGGTCTATAACCGAAAAGTGCGCCGGGCGGGGGCGGCCATCCAGACCGAGCAGGCGAATTTGAGCCGGATGATGCATGAGGCGTTTACGGGAAATCGCATCGTCAAAGGCTATAATCTTGAACAGATGGTGGTGGAGCGATTCAGGGCCAACCAGAAGAAATTCATCAGTCAGTATATGCGCGTCATTCGCTCGCCTGTTCATTGGCGCGGTGGTGGCGATATACGCGCCGGTCAAGGCGGTCATCCGTTTGCAGAGCGAGCTGCAACGGACCCGGGCGGCGACGGCGCGGGCGTTTGAATTGCTGGCGACCAAAAGTACGCTGGTGGATCCGCCGCGGCCTGTGCCGCTGAAGGCGGCCCATGCGCCGATCGAGTTTGACAACGTGAGCTTCAGCTACGGGGACAGACCGGCCCTGCGCCACATTCAATTGCGGATCGAGCCGGGGCAAATGGTGGCGCTGGTGGGCCGCAGCGGGTCCGGGAAGACCACGCTGGCCAACCTGCTGCTGCGGTTTTACGATCCGAGCGAAGGGGCCGTGCGCATTGGGGGAGTGGACCTGCGGCAGGCTGCGGTGCGGGACGTGCGGGCGCAGATGGCGGTGGTGACGCAGGAGGTGATTCTGTTTGACGATACGATAGCCAACAACATCGCGGTGGGGCGGCCGGGGGCGAGCCGGGGGGAGATTGAGGAAGCGGCGCGGCACGCGTTCGCCCACGAATTCATCGTGGAAAAGCCGCAGGGTTACGAATCGGTGGTGGGAGAGAAGGGAACCAATCTGTCGGGCGGCGAGCGCCAGCGCATCGCCATCGCGCGGGCGATATTGAGGAACGCGCCCATCCTGATCCTGGACGAAGCGATGAGTTCGCTGGACAACGCGGCGGAGCGGATCGTGCAGAAGGCGCTGGACGAACTGATGAAGGGGCGAGCCACCTTGTGCGTGGCCCACCGTCTTTCGACAGTGCAACACGCGGACTTGATAATCGTGATGGAAAATGGGCAAATCGTGGAAAGGGGGCGACACGCCGATTTGCTGGAGCGTCACGGGTATTATTTCCAACTGCATGCGTTGAGTTTCCGGGGGCGGAGTGAGAACCAGTGAATTACAGGCCGTGGGGCACGTGGGAAAGGAGGGTCCGGGGAAGCAAAACCCCTTGTGACAGAATCGGTTTCACATTTTGGGGCTTAAGCCGGGGCGGGTTTGCGCCGATAATGCAACAGTCAGCCTGTGCCGGGCGGTGCCTCGTCGTTTGAAGCGCCTCCGTTTGGCCGGCTGTTGTGCGACGCGCATGAAGACAACGCCGTTTTTGCCCTGGAACGAGGTGGCCGCCGTAGCCCTCCTCGCCACGGCGCCGTTGCAAGGGCAGGGATTGAACAACGGCTATGCCAGCACATTTGAATTTGGAGCGATGGGCGGAATTATCATGCTGCTTTTGGCCTGGACAAACCGCTTGCGCCGGCAATTGCGCGACCGGGAAGAACCGGTGGCAGCGCAGAACCAGGCAGCGGCGGAGGGCAAGCCGGAGTTTTTGCGGGCGCTGATGGAGCATGCGACGGACCGAATTTACTTCAAGGATCGCGCGTCGCGGTTTTTGCTGTGCAACAAGGCCAAGTGCGACAAAGCCGGCCTGAGGCCCGAGGAGATCATTGGCAAGACGGACTTCGATCTTTTTGATGACCGCCGCCTGGCGCAGACGGCCTACCAAGATGAACAGGAGATATTGCGGACAGGAGACGCGGTTTGCGGGAGAATCTATTGCGAGAGAAGCAAGAATGGAGAAGAGCAATGGGTGCTGACCACCAAATGGCCGTTGCGAGATAAGGAGGGAAGTATCATCGGCACCTTTGGCATTTCCAAGGACATCACCGATCTCAAACAGGCCGAGGCCAAACTGGAACAGGCGCGTGAACAACAATTGGTGGAGACGTGCCGCCTGGCCGGGATGGCGGAAACGGCCAGCACCCTTTTGCACAATGTCGGCAACGTGCTTAACAGCGTCAACGTCTCGGCGTCGATCGTGGCCCACAAGGTCAAGAATTCCAGGGCGTCGAATTTGGGCAAGGCGGTGGGGCTAATGGAGGAGCAGGGAGCGAAGTTGGGGGAGTTTTTGGCCAGCGACGCGAAAGGGCGGCAGTTGCCCGGCTATCTGGCGGGCCTGGCGCGGCACCTGGAGGCAGAGCAGCGGGAAATGCTGGGGGAGATTTCCTCGCTGTGCGCCAACGTGGAACACATAAAGGAAATCGTGGCCATGCAGCAGGCCTATTCGGAGGTGGCCGGGGTGCAGGAATCGTTGCCGCCGACCGAATTGGTCGAAGACGCGCTGCGGCTCAATGCCGGATCGATGGAAAGGCATCACGTGCAGGTCAGGCGGGAATACACGCCGACGCCGCCCCTATTGGTGGACAAGCACAAGGTGTTGCAGGTGCTGGTCAATCTCATTCGCAACGCCAAGTATGCCCTTGATGATTGCGGCCAAGCCGAGAAACGATTGATATTGCGAGTGGGGCCGGGGGAGGGAGCGACGGTTCGATTTTCGGTTGTTGACAACGGGATCGGCATCCCGGCCGGGAACCTGAAGCGGATATTCGAGCGGGGTTTTACCACGCGCAAGGGAGGGCACGGATTGGGGCTGCATAGCGGAGCGCTGGCGGCCCGGCAATTGGGGGGTTCGTTGACGTGCCAGAGCGAGGGAGCGGGCAAGGGCGCCATTTTCACCCTTGAATTGCCACTGGCAGGGGGGAAATCCAACGCATGAGCGCCGGCAATGGCCAGAATAAGCCGCGGATCCTGGTGATCGACGACAACCGGGCGATACACGATGATTTTCGCAAGATACTTTGTCCGGGGGCGCACCATCAATTGGACGATTTGGAGGCGACGCTCTTCGGGCCGGCCAGCGCGACTGTCCAACAAACGGTTTTCGAGATGGATTCGGCGTTTCAGGGTGAGGAAGCACTGGGCCTGCTTCAGAAAGCGATGCAGGAAGGGCGCCCTTATTCAATGGCGTTTGTCGATGTGCGAATGCCGCCGGGATGGGACGGGGTGGAAACGACCGCGCGGCTTTGGGAATTGGCGCCGGAACTGCAGGTCGTTCTTTGCACGGCCTATTCGGATTATTCGTGGGGCGAGATGACGGCGCGGCTGCAGTATTCGGACCGCCTGGTGATTTTGAAGAAGCCGTTTGACGCGGTGGAAGTGTTGCAATTGGCGTCGGCACTGACGGCCAAATGGCGCCTGGTGCAGCAAGCGAAAATGAGGATGGAGCAGTTGGAAAACCTGGTGCAGGAGCGCACGACTGTGCTGCGGCGCACCAATCAGAATCTGCAGACGGAGATACAGCGTCGCCAGGAAGCCAGCGACGCGTTGAGCGCCAGTGAAGAGCGCTACCAAGAGCTTTTCCGGAAAAACCCGTTGCCGATGTGGGTGTTGGACCTCAATACGCTGGGTTTCCTGGCAGTCAACGAAGCGGCCATGGAGAAATACGGTTACACGGCCCAAGAATTCGCGGCGATGACCGTGCGGGACCTCCACCCGGCGGACGATACGACGCACTACCTGGAACGACATTCGGGCGCCCTGTTCCGAGCGCCTGTCCACGGCGCCATCATGCAGCATAAGAAGAAGGATGGCACGGTGTTCTTCGTCGAACTTACCTCCCGGGTCATCAGTTTCTCCGGGCGGGAGGCCAAGCTGGCGCTGGCCAACGACGTGACGGACCGCAAGCGGGCGGAGGACCGGATACGAGAGCAAGCGGCGCTGCTGGATTTGGCCAGCGACGCCATTCTGGTGCGGGACTTGTCGGGCAAGATCCGGTTTTGGAGCAAAGGGGCCGAGCGTTTGTATGGCTGGAGCGTGGAGCAGGCCGTTGGCAGGCAGGTGAACGAGGTTTTTTCGCAAGTGGACAAAGCGGCGATCGAGGCGGCGGAACGGGAGTTGCTTGCCCGCGGGGAGTGGAACGGCGAACTGCGCAAGGCGACTCGATCCGGACACGAAGTGACCGTCAACGGACGGTGGACGCTATTGCGGGACGAACAGGGCCAGCCGCACTCGGTCTTGAAGATTGACAGCGACATCACGGAGAAGAAAAGGCTGGAGGCCCAGTTCCTCCGCGCCCAGCGCATCGAGAGCATCGGGACCCTGGCGACCGGGATGGCGCACGACCTCAATAACATACTGGCGCCGATCCTGATGTCGGCGGGCATGTTGCGGTGGAACCTGGGGGCCGAGGAACGCGAGAGCGCCATCGGGCGCATCGAGTCCAGTGTCAAGCGCGGGGCGGAGATCATCCAGCAAGTGCTCACTTTTGGGCGGGGCATTGACGGCGAGCGTGTGGCGGTGAAATCGTCCGAGGTGGCCAATGAAATATCCAAGATCATCGGCCAGACATTTCCCAAGAACATCCGGCTCACAGTGGAAATCCAGCCGGGGCTTTGGCCGCTCATCGGAGACCGCACGCAGATTTACCAGGTGTTGCTCAATTTATCGGTCAACGCGCGGGACGCCATGAGCCAGGGAGGCAGTCTGAAGCTGCGCGCCCATAATGTCACCCTGCGCGAAGCGATGCCGGCGCTGCCGAATCCGGCCCCGGCTGGGGCCTACGTTGTCTTTGAGGTGGAGGACACCGGATGCGGCATTCCTCCCGGCGACCGTGAGCGCATCTTTGATCCGTTTTTCACGACCAAGGAAGTGGGCAAGGGCACGGGGTTGGGCCTTTCGACCGCATTGGGAATTGTCAAAAGCCATCATGGGGTCGTGACTGTCGAGAGCGACATGAAGTGCGGGACAACCTTTAAGGTGTATCTGCCCGCGGCGCCAGGAGCCTCGCGCAAGAACACCTCCAAAATCAGCACCCTTCCGGCGCGAGGTGGAGGGGAGGCGGTACTGATTGTGGATGACGAACCGGATGTGGTATCGGGAATGCGGGTGCTTTTGGAAAAGCACAACTACCAGGTGCTCACGGCGAGCGATGGCGAGGAAGCGATGGCGCTGGCTCGGAGCCGCAAGCACAAGATCGACGCGCTGGTGACCGACATCATGATGCCGGCGATGGACGGGGTGGCATTGATTCGCGGTTTGCGGGCGGCGATGCCAGGGCTGAAGATCATTGCCTCCAGCGGGTTGGGGACGGACAACGGCGGGAGGTTGCGCTCGGAGGAGTTGAATTCGCTGGGTGTGACGTCGTTTTTGGCCAAGCCCTATGGGGGCGAGAAACTGCTCTCGGCGCTGAATCAGTTGTTGCGGGGCGCGCGGGAACACCGGCCGTTGCGGCTGGCGGTTTGAAGTGATGGAGAACCTGTCCGCGCTGTTGTAGGGGGTTCCCTCACAGAATGATGCTGCGAATAAGGGTGCGAATAAGGGTTGCCAAGCGTTTGGCGCCCTTGTAAAGTGAGGGCAGTGAAAGCAGGTTCCATTATCAAGTGCCTTGCACTGGCGGCGGTCATTCCGTTGATCGGCGCCGGATGCGCGGGCATCGCCACTACGCAAACCATATCCCCGTTGATGTTCTTTTTGCCCGGCCTGGTTGACACCAAGCCAAACCCGCCCCAAACTATCCCTGTGACGCAGGTAGCGTCCGAACGGGATTTGTCCCAATTAAATTAAGAAACTATGCGATTTCCACTCGCGTTGACGGCGAAGATCGCCGCCCATATTGTCAAGCATAAGCTGCTGCGAACGCCCAAGTTTGCCTTGGTCCTGCAGCTTGAGCCGCTGCACACCTGCAACCTGACCTGCACCGGGTGCGGGCGCATCCGTGAATACTCGACCAACCTCAAGGACATGATGCCGCTAGAGGATTGCCTGGAAGCGGCCCGCGAGTGCGATGCGCCGATGGTGTCGGTCTGCGGGGGCGAGCCGCTCATCTACCCGAAGATTGAGGAACTGACGGCCGGACTGCTCAAGCAGGGGCGCATTGTGTATATCTGCACCAACGGGATGTTCATGCGCAAAAAGATGAAGGATTACCTGGCCACGGTGTATAACGCAGGGCTGGAACCGACGCTGGCGCGGTTGCAGGAGGAGAAGCTCATTAGCGCCAAGGACGTCGAAATCATTCGCAAAGGAAAGACCGACGGACGGGCGGTCATCCGTCCGACCAAATGGATGTATTGGAACGTGCATATCGACGGGCTGGAATACACGCACGACCTGATTGTGGAGAGGGAAGGGGTATTCAAGGAATGCGTCGAGGCGATGCGGATGGCCAAGATCCTGGGCTATCAAGTGGCGACGAACACGACAGTCTATAAGGAAACCGACGCACAGGAGATCGAGCAAATGTTCGAGTTTTTCTCCTCGCTGGAAGTCGATGGCCACACCATATCGCCCGGCTACGAGTATGACGCGGCCAAGAAGGACATGGTCCAGCGGCTGGGCAAAAGGCCGGAGGATTTCTTTTTGACGCGGAAGATGACACGGGAGAAGTTTGCGCGGATGGAGGAATGGGGCCGGCGCTTCACGATATTCGGCACAACAGTTTACCAGGAGTTTCTGGCGGGCAAACGGGAGTTGACCTGCACGGCTTGGGCGATACCGACGCGCAACGTGCGCGGGTGGAAGGCGCCGTGTTACCTGATGACCGACGGGCATTACGCGCGATACCAGGAGATGCTGGAGAAGGTGGATTGGAACAAGTACGGGGTGGTGGACGGAGTGGCGCGGGACACGCGCTGCGAGAACTGCATGGTGCATTGCGGTTACGACCCCAGCGGGGCGCTGATCAGCAATCCGCGGGACAATTGGAAGAACCTGCGCTACAATTTCGGGGCCAAGCCCAAGCCGTATTACGCGGGGCGGGAGGTCAAGGCCTTCAATGGTTTTTCGATCGGCAAGGGCCATCTGGCCGAGGCCACCGCGGCCATCAACACGAGCGGCGGATGCGGTTCGGGCGACACCCGGCAACGGGACGAGTTGCTGGCGAAAATCGCCAAATCCAAGAAGAACGCTTGAAGACGCTTTTTCTGTCTCCACCGAGTTTTGACGGGTTTGACGGCGGGGCGGGGTCGCGATACCAGGCCCGGCGGGAGGTGACGTCGTTTTGGTATCCGACATGGCTGGCGCAGCCGGCGGCCCTTGTGCCTGGGAGCAAGTTGCTGGATTGCCCGCCGCATGACATCGATTTGCGCCAATGCCTGGAAACGGCACGCGACTACGATCACGTGATCATCAACACATCGACGCCGTCGCTGAAGAATGACAGCAAAGTGGCGGAGGCGATCAAAGCACAGAAACCGGAGACCATGATCGGGTTTGTCGGGGCGCACGCGGCGGTGCTGCCAACGGAAACGTTGAAGGCGTCGCCGGCCATCGATTGGGTGGGACGCAAGGAGTTTGATTTTACGTGCAAGGAAGTGTCCGAGGGGCGGCCGCTGGCGCAGATCGACGGACTGTCCTACCGCAACGGGGAGGGGAAAATCGTCCACAACCGTGAGCGGGAGATGATCACCAACATGGACTCGCTGCCGTGGGTGGTGGACACTTACAAGCGGGACCTGCAGATCGAGCGGTATTTCATCGGCTACCTGCTGCATCCCTACTTGAGCCTTTATACGGGGCGGGGCTGTCCGGCCCAATGCACGTTTTGTCTTTGGCCGCAGACGATTGGGGGGCACAAGTACCGGGTGCGTTCGCCGGAGAACGTGGCCGGGGAAATGGCGCACGCCCAGAAACTGTTTCCGCAGGTGCGGGAGTTTTTCTTTGACGATGACACATTCACGGCGAATTTGCCGCGGGCGCGCCAGATTGCCAAGAAGCTGGCGCCGCTGGGCCTGACGTGGTCGTGCAACAGCCGGGCCAACCTGGACTACGACACGATCAAATCGTTCAAGGAATCGGGGTTGCGGCTGTTGCTGGTGGGTTACGAGAGCGGCAACCAGGAGATATTGGACCGGATCAAGAAGGGGATACAATTGGAGGAAGCGCGGCGATTTACGAAGGCGTGCCACGAGGCGGGGGTGGTCATACATGGCACGTTCATCCTTGGGCTGCCGGTGGAGACGCGCGAAACGATCGAGGAGACCATCCGCTTTGCCATCGAATTGGACGTCTTCAGCATCCAGGTTTCGCTGGCGGCGCCTTACCCGGGGACAGAGCTATTTGAGATGGCGCGGCAGAACGGCTGGTTCGCCAAGAAAGACAAGACGGACATCGTGCATGAGGACGGGTTTCAGCAAAGCTCGCTGGAGTATCCGGGATTGAGCAAGGAGGAGATATTCGAGGCGGTGGACCGTTTTTACCGAGCGTATTACCTGCGTCCGAAGCCGATATTGCGCATCATCAAAACGATGCTGGAGGACAAGGAGGTGTGCGTGCGCCGGTGCCGCGAGGGCTACGAGTTTTTCAAGAGCCTGCGGCAGCGCAAAGCCGATCTGGCGGCGTCGCGGGCCGAGGTGGCCGCGGCATAAGGAGCGGTCAGACGCTCCAGCCTTCGCGGTCCTTGCGCACGACCCATTGATTGAGTTCGGGGAGGTTGGTCGCTTTCATGGCAGGGCCGTCCCATTGCACCAAATTGCCCTGGCCGGCGTGCTGGGCGAGGTTGCCCAACAGGCAGAATTCGGTCAGGCGGGCGCCGTATTCAAAGGGTGTGGCGGTGTTGGTGCGGCCAGCGCGGCAGGTGTCGATGAAGTCAATAAAAGGATTGGGATTGGGTCGGGGCAGGGATTGGGGCGGCTGTTGGATTTCATTCATCTTTTCCCGCGGAACGAGGTGCATTTTTTGGCCATAGCTGTCGGTGAAGATGATGCCCTTGTCTCCGACATACAAAGATCCGCTGTCCCCCCGGTCCAGTTCCTCGTCGGGATACTTTTCCTGCAATTGAGCAAGGAGCGGGGGAAGGTTGCGGGCGTTGCCGCGGGCGGCGTGGTTGCCGCCTTGGGGTTGGGCGGTGGTGGTGGGATTCAACCCTTCGTACCAGTAGGCCTTCAACGGGGGCATGTCGCCGCGGGCGGGAATGTCCCAGCGGATGCGGCTGCCCAGAGGGTAGCGCTCATCGGTCCCGCCGCGGACGTATTCCATTTCCATGCTGGCGGGGTGGCCGGCTTTGAGAGCCCAGAAGATGCCTTCGAGGACATGGCATCCCATGTTGCCGATGGAGCCGTTGCCGAAATCGTACCAGCCATGCCATTCGTGGGGATGGAGGTCGGAATGGAAATCGCGGAATGGGGCCGGGCCGATCCAGGAATCCCAGTGCATTCCGGGCGGCACGGGCAAGGCGGGAGGGCGGGGGCCTACGCCGCCGTTGGCGCGGTCGGTCCAGCTATGGGTTTCGGTGACGTTGCCGATGACGCCGGCCCAGACAAATTCGCAGAGGCGATGATAGCCGCCCCAGCAGTGGCCCTGATTGCCCATTTGAGTGGCGACTTTATCGTAGCGAAGGGAGGCCTGGCTGAGCTTGCGGGCTTCGGCGATGCTGTGAGTCAGGGGCTTTTCGCAATAAACATTTTTGCCCGCTTCCATTGCGAGCATGGCGGCCGGGGCGTGATGATGGTTTGGAGCGGCGATAAAAACGGCGTCAATCTGCCCGGCGATCTTGTCAAACATAACGCGGTAATCGGAAAAGAGCTGAACTTTGTCGGTGTTGATGCCGTGTTTATCCTGGAGCCATTTTCTTTTGGCGGCGATTTGGCGGTCATCGGGATCGACCATGGCCACGAGGTTTTGGCGCTGGTTGACGATGGCTTCTTCGAGATGAGTCTCGCCGCGTCCGCCACAACCGATTTGCACGCAGTTGAGAAGGTCGCCGGGCTGGCGGGCGGAGAGGATGGAGGGGAAGCCGAGGAAACGGACAGCGGAGGCGGCGCCGGCAGCCAGAACAGCGCGTTTGATGAACGAGCGGCGATGCAAGTTAGATTTCATAAAGTTGGAGCCGTTGTAATACCGAGGAGTCGAAATTTCAATTCAATTGGACTGGCGTTCATGGGGGGTCCCGATACTCTGCATTAAAATTAGACTGCAAACATGCTTTATTCATTCAAAAGCCGCGGCGGGGCGCAGCTCATTGGCGCGCTTCTCTGTTGCGCCGCCAATGGCATGAACGCGACGAACGAAGATCCCAACTTGTGGCTGGAGGATGTCTCCGGCGGTAAGGCGCTGGATTGGGTGCGCGCCCAAAACGCGGTGAGCACGGGCCGATTGGAGGCGGAGCCGGGGTTTGAGGCGCTGCAGGAGCGGCTGTTGAGGATCTTCAACTCGCATGAGCGGATTCCCTTTGTCAGCAAGCACGGCGGATTTTATTACAATTTCTGGCGGGACGAGGCGCACGCGCGGGGCCTGTGGAGGCGGGCGACGCTGGAGGAGTACAAAAAACCCGATCCGGCCTGGGAAACGGTGCTGGACCTGGACCAACTGGCGGCGGAGGAAAAGGAGAACTGGGTCTGGGAAGGCGAGACGGTACACAAACCGGAGTGCGACCGGTGCCTGATCGCGTTGTCGCGCGGGGGGGCGGACGCGGCGGTCATCCGGGAGTTCGACTTGACGCAAAAGCGATTTGTGGAGGGGGGCTTCGCCGTGCCGGAGGCCAAGACGGAGGCGGCGTGGCGGAACCGGGAGACGCTTTACATTGGAACGGATTTCGGACCCGGATCGCTGACGCGTTCGGGCTATCCGCGGGTCATCAAGGAGTGGCGGCGGGGCACGGCGCTGAGCCAGGCCGGGACGGTTTTTGAGGGGCAGGCGGGGGACGTGGGGGTGAGCGCATCCGTCAAGCACGACCATGGGCACGTTTATGAAACGATCCACCGCGGGACGACGTTTTTCAGCGGGGAGACGTTTCTGAGGCGGGGCGAGCGGTGGGTGCGGATCGACATGCCGGAAGACGCTATATTTGACACGTATGGCGACTGGCTGCTGCTGCGGCTGCGGTCGGATTGGAGCGCGGGGGGCAACAGGTTCGCGGCCGGTTCGCTGCTGGGGGAGAAACTGGGTGATTACCTGGCGGGGCGGCGTGACATGGCGGTGTTGTTTGAGCCGGCGGAGCGGTCGTCTCTGGCGTCGGTGAGCGGGACGCTGCATTACATAGTATTGACGGAGTTGGACAACGTCCGCAGCCGGCCGTATTTGCTGCGATGGGAGGGCGGCCAATGGAAGCGGACGGCGATGGAGGCGCCGGAGTTCGGAACGGTTTCCGTCGAGGGCATTGACGCCGAAGAAACGGATGACTATTTCAAGCGGGTGACCGATTTTCTGACGCCCTCGAGCCTTTACTGGGGCGTGGCGGGCCGAGCGGAGGAGGAAAAGATCAAGGGCCTGCCGGCGCTGTTCAACGCCGAGGGATTGGAAGCGCGGCAATTCGAGGCGACATCGAAGGACGGCACGCGGGTGCCGTATTTCCAGGTGGGGCGGAAGGGACTCAAGCTGGACGGCTCCAACGTCACTCTGCTGAACGGCTACGGGGGCTTCGAGATTGCGATGCTGCCGAGTTACAACGCGACCATCGGCGCGGCGTGGCTGGAGCGGGGCGGAGTGTATGTGCTGGCCAACATTCGGGGCGGCGGCGAGTTTGGCCCCAAATGGCATGAGGCGGCGCGCGGGCACAACCGGCAGCGGGCCTATGACGATTTCATCGCGGTGGCGGAGGACTTGATCGCGCGCGGGGTGACGTCGCCCAAACGGCTGGGGATTGAGGGGCGCTCCAACGGCGGGCTGCTCATGGGGGTGATGCTGACAGAGCGGCCGGATTTGTTTGGGGCGGTGCATTGCGGATCGCCGCTGCTGGACATGCGGCGCTACAATAAGCTGCTGGCCGGGGCAAGCTGGATGGACGAATACGGCGACCCGGACAAGCCGGGAGATTGGGCCTACATCCAGAAGTACTCGCCTTACCAGAATATCCGGGCGGACAAGACATACCCGCCGATCCTCATTACGACATCGACGCGGGACGACCGGGTGCATCCTGGGCACGCGCGGAAAATGGCGGCGCGACTGCGGGAGGAGGGGCACGAGGTTTTGTATTACGAAAACATCGAGGGCGGGCACGGCGCGGCCGCGAACAACAAGCAGTTGGCGTTCATGGAGGCGCTGGCCTTCACGTTTCTGTGGAATCAATTGTCGCATTGACTTTACATGGCGGGATTGTTTGGGCTGGGATCAGGGAGTGGAGGCGTTATTGGGCTTTTTGGCG
>JBEKSF010000120.1:0-19087 GCA_049517295.1 Verrucomicrobiota bacterium | reverse complement strand
TGAGACAAAATTCTTCACGTGACGAAAAAGGGTCCCCTCTCTCCGGCTCTCTCCCCGCACGCGGGGAGAGAGGGCAAACGTGACCCCAAAGGAGTAAATTGGGTCGCATATACTTCTGTGTCGCAAAAACCGGTCGGCGAAGAATTTTGTCTCACGCCCCCAGAGCGGAGAATCGCCAGAATCGAACTGACAAAGAGCGGTCGCGCCTTTAGGTTTCGTGGCGCGATACTATGCCCAAGCGCACTGACATTCATTCGGTCCTCATCATTGGGGCCGGTCCGATCATTATCGGACAGGCCTGCGAGTTTGATTATTCGGGAACCCAGGCCTGCAAGGCCTTGCGCGAGGAGGGCTACCGCATTATCCTGGTCAACTCCAATCCGGCCA
Organism: Verrucomicrobiota bacterium; assembly: GCA_049517295.1. Classification (GTDB taxonomy): domain Bacteria; phylum Verrucomicrobiota; class Verrucomicrobiia; order Limisphaerales; family Palsa-1400; genus JBEKSF01. The sequence continues at coordinate 18,700 of JBEKSF010000120.1, read as the reverse complement.
CCATCATGACCGATCCTGAATTCGCGGATCGCACTTACATCGAGCCGGTGACGCCCGAATGCGTGGAAAAAATCATCGCGCGTGAGAGCGCGGAATTGCGGCGGCTTGGGGCCAAAGGGAAACTGGTGTTGCTGCCCACCCTCGGCGGCCAGACCGCCCTGAACACCGCCATGGCCCTGCACAGGAGCGGCGCGCTGGACAAATACGGCGTGGAGATGATCGGCGCCAACGCCGCCGCCATCGAGCGCGGCGAAGACCGCCAGGTCTTCAAGGAACTGATGCTTTCCATCGGCCTGGACGTTCCCATCAGCGGCACCGCGCACAATGCTGAGGAGTCGCGCGCCGTTGCCGAGCGGATTGGGCGCTATCCCCTGATCATCCGTCCGGCTTTTACCCTGGGCGGGACTGGCGGCGGCATTGCCTACAATCGCGAGGAATTCGAGGTCATGGCCAAGCGCGGCCTGGAGCTTTCCCCGGTGTCGGAAATCCTGGTGGAGGAATCGCTTTTGGGCTGGAAGGAATTTGAAATGGAGGTCATGCGCGACAAGGCCGACAACTGCGTGATCATCTGCTCGATCGAGAACTTCGACCCGATGGGCGTGCATACGGGCGATTCGATCACCGTGGCGCCGACGCAAACGCTGACGGACAAGGAATTCCAGATCATGCGCGACGCCAGTTTCGCGGTGATTCGGGCGGTGGGCGTGGAGACGGGCGGCTCGAACATTCAATTCGCGGTCCATCCTGAAAATGGCCGCATGGTCATCATTGAGATGAATCCGCGCGTGTCCCGTTCTTCGGCCCTGGCGTCCAAGGCGACCGGTTTCCCCATTGCCAAGATCGCGGCCAAGCTGGCCGTGGGTTATTTGTTGGACGAGATTCGGAACGACATCACACGCGAAACGCCGGCCAGCTTCGAACCGACCATAGATTACGTGGTTGTGAAGATTCCCCGATTTGCGTTTGAGAAATTCCCGCAGGCCGATCCGACGTTGAACACGCAGATGAAATCAGTCGGGGAGGCCATGGCCATAGGGCGCACGTTCAAAGAGTCGTTGCAGAAGGCGTTGCGCTCGCTGGAGATCGGGCGCTACGGCCTGGGCGGCGACGGGCGGCCCTGGCGGGTGGGAACCGAAGTTTATGGGGACAGCGACATTTTGCCGGGGGAAATCATCCGCCAGAAACTCAGTTTGCCCAACGCGGAGAGAATCTTCTTCATCCGTCACGCCCTGCGGGCGGGCTTCAGCGTCGAAGAGGTCTTCCAACTGACCAAGATCGACCGCTGGTTTCTGGCGCAGATCAAAGAGATCGTCGATTTCGAGGCGGAACTGGCCGCTTCAGCCCGTTGATCAGCGGCGTCCTCCGCCGCCGTGACCGCCACCGCCGTGGAAGCCGCCACCGCCACGGAACCCACCACCGCCGCGGAAACCACCGTAACCGCCGCGACCACCCCAGCCGTAGTGTCCGCCCCAAGGCCAGCCCCAGCCACCGATCACGACCGGCGGCCAGTAAGAGGGATACCCGTAGGCATAATACGGATACCCGTAGTCATAAACCGTATAATCGGGCGGGGCATAGGCTACTTCCGGGGCGGGAGTGGCGGGAGTCACCACTGGCGGAGGGCTTTGGGCAGCAGCGGCTGCCTGGCCGGCGGCAGCGGCGGCCATTTGTTGTTGTTGATATTGTTGCTGCTGAAATTGCTGCTGCTGCTGTTGGTACTGCTGGTATTGGGTGGCTTGGGCCTGCAACTGGCCGTCGCGCTGGATCAACGTCCGGGTAATCTCCTGCGGCACTCCCAGTGACTGCAAATAGATGATGCCATCCGCTGTCAAGTGAAACGGCAACACGGTGTTGTTGATGTAATTCTCGATGACGTCCTTGCCAATGCCCCCCTGGTACATTTTGACGACTTCGGATACGCCAAAGGGCAAGGCGGGGGCCTGCGCGGCGGTGGACGGCGGGGCGGCGGGGACGACCACGCTGGGCGCGTTGGTGTCGGCCGCGCAGTTCGTGTTGGCGGGAATGCCAAAGTAAATTGCCGCCGCGGTGAGGGAAACCAGACCAATCCAAAAGACTGACGGGCGATTTTTCATATTTTAACTCCTCCGGCCTTTCCAGCCGGGATATATATTCATCTCCATTAACCCACTGCTAACGTAAGCCTTTGGCAGCCGTTGGCAAGGGCTTTTTGGCGGCCTGCAAGGGCGCTAGTGGCAGCAAAGGGTCGCAATTATCAGCAATTGCTGGGGTTTTTGAGGGTTTTTGGAGTCTGAGCGGGTCCGAAAAGGCAGGCCCGCGCAGCCAAAGAACTTCAACAGGAGCACGCTGAGAAAACAGAGGAACTTGGCCCACCTTTACTGCGATAGAACTTGCGGCAAAGGCTCGCAATTATCAGCAATTGCAGGGGATTTTGAGGATTTTTGGGGCTGGTGGAATCCAAAAAAGGCAGGCTCGCGCAGAGCCGCGGAGGGCGCGGAGAAGGGCAAGCTTTGACTGGGAACGAGGTCACCTTGACTTGGCTTGACTCACCTTGACTTCTTCTTGACTTGGAAGGAAGAGATCAGGATTAAGATTCTGATTATGAGGAAGATGCAGCACAATCAGCGATACCTTGACTCACCTTCACCCAACTTTGACTTGGCTTGACTTGCCTTGATTGACTTTAACGTTAACGTGGATCGGATTGAATGCTTGCGGGTCGCCCGCGTGGTGGGTGGGCGACTGGCGCTTGCCGTAGATGTCAAAGAACCGACCTTCGCTAAAGCTACGGTGCGGCAGGCCCGCCTTGGCTTGGCTAAAGCGGCGGCGAGACAGGCAAAGCAGCCCGCCAGCTTTCAATGTCCCATATAATGGTGGGACGTGCAAGTGCTTTTTTGAGGATTTTTCATGGACGTCAAGGGAATGGCTGGCAGGGAAATCAGATGGGCAGAAACATTGAGGCAGGAAAATGGGGACAGTTTGATTGAGAATTGGTGATTGAAAATTTGTTATTGGTCATTTGATCAAGATGGAAGCCGTTGAGGGAGAGGAGGTTTTGACAAGATTAACTGGATTTCGTTAAACAAACGCGAAAACTGGCGGTGGAGCGTCAGCCGGGGATATATGCCAATTTCCCAGGAGTGACCCTCTCACGGACCTGTCATCGTCTCTTGAATCTTTGTCGGCAGGTCGGACGGGTTGAAGCACACTGCCGAAGCCCATTTTCCGAAGCCGCCGTGCGCATTGACGGCATTTATCCATTCAGCCAAATAGCGCCGCTTCGTTTCGTCCTGCGGCGTATTCTGTCCCTTCGTCTCCATTGCCAGGGTTGACCCGTTTGCCAGTCGAATCAGGTAGTCGGGCCGGTATTTGTGGAACACCCCCGCGAAGATGTAGGCGATCTCGAATCCCAGGTGATCGTTTTTCGCCCAGGCTCCCACTGCGGGATTATGATCGAGTTCGTAAGCTGCTTGCGCTTCCCAGGTCGAGTCCACCACGCACAAGTTTATGTGCGAGCGCGTCGCCGCCACGACCGGCTTGCCGGTGAACCACGGGAGCATGTCCACAGTTGAACGGATTGGCCGGTTACTGTCGAAAACGGGTTCGAGCGTCACGGTGTTAGCGGGGCGGATTTGGTCGAAAACGTGTTGAACGATGCGCCCCATGTTCAAAGTGAGCATGACGCGCCGCCTCATTTCGTCCTGGTAAAACAGGGGCGGGTTGATTTCGAGCATCGGCGAAGTGATGAATTTCTCAACCAGCCGAATGACCTGAGCAAGCAGGTTTTCTTTGTTTCCCTTCCAACCCGGCCTCATCTGATCGTAAATATCGCGGGCAACCTCAAAGACGATTTTCTGGAATCTGAACCGCTCCGCCAACGCTTGCAGGTCAATTTCCGTCAGAACCTCCAGGTTCGGCTTACCAGCTACCACAGCGGCCATCTCCGCGTTTTCGATCTTGTCCGCCGCATTGAGCACCAACGGCTCAACCTTCTTCAAATCCAATTCCAGCTTAGGGCGGTAAACGTGGTCGATGCGGATGATGTTCGGCCAGTTGATCAAAAAGCGGACCTTCTCCCGTGCCGGCTCAATCCGCGTCTTCGGCGGCGGCGGGGGCAGCGGTCCTTCGGCGCCGCCTTCGTGGGGCAGGAAAGTGAACGGCACACCAAAAATGTTGACGTACTCCGGCTCAAACAATTCGGTTTCCTCGCCGGTCTCAGGATTCCGCTTTTTTGCTGTCTCGTAACTCGTGCGGCGCAAGCCGCGCCCGACCACCTGCTCGCAAAGCAACTGGCTCGAAAACGCCCGCAAGCCCATGATGTGCGTCACGGTTTTGGCATCCCATCCTTCGGAGAGCATTCCAACGGAAATCACGTTTTGGATTTTCTCGCCCGGCTCGCCAATTTTGCCCACGGTATCCACCATCTTGCGCAGTAACTCCCCTTGCTCCGCCTTGGTCAATTTCTTCTGTTTCGGCTCGTCGTCATCATCGCCCCCGCCGTTTTCCGCCTGAGACTCGCCCTCCTCCTCCTTCGCTTCCGCCATGTCGAGCACTTTGGAATCGATGTGAAGGGTCAACTCCGGTTTGCATAGTTCATCAATCAAAACCTTCTTCTTATCGAAGGCGTTTTTCACGCGAGCAGCAGTCTCCGTGCGGTTGGCCACGGTAATCATTACCGGCGGTATCGAATAACCGAGTTTCTGCCACGCCTCATAAGTCGCCAGCCAGTCCTTTCCCAAAAGCAGGTAGGCGTTCATCGCCAAGTCCGGCAACGGCTCATAATCTTCCGCGCTTCGGTTCAAGTCGTCTCGGACATGCTCGTAAATGTGGTAGAGCTTCGATTTGTACGTTTTTACCTCCGGCATCCCGTCATCCCGCACGACCACACGAGGCGTTTTCACCAGTCCGGCTTCGATGGCGTCATTCAACCCGAAGTCGCTGACAATCCAGGCAAACAGAGATTCTTCGGAGCTTTGCTTACCGCTGGGCGAGAACGGGGTTGCGGAGAAATCAAAGCACCGCAGAATCCGCCGCGCTTTGTGAATCCGGTCCAGCCCGCCCACCCATTTCGTCGCTTCCTCAATCAACGCCCGATCAATTTTCGCTTTTTTCGACTCCGGGTTGACGCGCCAGGCATGGTGGGCCTCGTCATTGATAACGAGGATGTTGTTCGCATTGGCCATGTCGCCCAGGACTTCGCGGACATAAGCCTCGTCGCTCTTTGCGCCGCGCTTGTCCACGGTGCGCCGTTTCCTGAGTTTGTCGTCTGTTTCCCAATTCAGTACGTGCCAGTTGCGAACCATTACTTTGCCCTGCCGCAACTGCTCCCGCAGTCCGGCGGGCACGATGTCGAACTCGTCATAGTAATTGCCCGGCCCGGCGGGAATGAGCACCTGCAAGCGGTTCTTGACCGTCAAACCCGGCGCAATGATGAAAATGTGTTTTGAGAAACGGTCGTCCTTGGGATACGCGACTTTGTTCAAAACCTGCCATGCAACGAGCATGGCCATCACCACCGTTTTGCCGCTGCCCGTGGCCATCTTGCAGCAAAGCCGTTGAAACGCGCCGCCGTCCGAGGGGATGGTGATGCCGACGCGCTCCGACGCCGGAGCCTCCGTCAGCCAAACGAGCGTTTCCATCGCTTCAAGCTGGCAGAAAAAGAACCGTGTGCGCTCGTAACGCTCCGAGCCGCGCCAGTGTTCCAGCAATCGCCGCGTGATGCCGCTGACCCCGGCGTAGCCTCCCTCGCGCCACGCCGTCACGCGGGGACGGATTTGGTTCACCAATTCAATTGGGATGAACCGTCCGGGATCATCAAACGCCTTGGAGCTTTCCGACGCGATGACGTAACCCGCCGGACGACGCCCCGGCTCAAGTGAGAACTTCTGCGTTTCCCGGTGGTAATGCCAATGGTGCTTCGGCTCGTCGTAGGGCGAGTTGATGATAAGATGGGTGATGCCGGAAACAGGCATGGTTCAGCCTCTCCTGGCTTGTGGCGTCTGGCCACCGATCGCATCACGCACGTGAAAACCGATTTCTCTTCGCCGTTGCTTTCGTGGCGTCATCAATTTGCGGATGGTCCGCATGATGGCGTTGAGTTGCCCGTCGTGCCGCCCCACGCGCCGTTCCAGTTCAGCGAACTGACGGGCCAGTTCATGATTGATCGCCAGCGTCTGGCTCAATTTTACGAACGCGCGCATGATGGCAATGTTGACCTGAACGGCCCGCTGGCTCCTGAGCACACTGGAGAGCATTGCCACTCCTTGCTCGGTAAAGGCAAGCACGTGCTTGGAAAACTTGAGTCCCGGCGAGGATGTCACAAATTGTGATATGCTCAAAATCTCCTCGCGGCTGAGATCAAACATGAAATCATCCGGAAACCGCCCGCGATTCCGCTTGACCGCTTGATTCAATGACCGCGTCTCAACGCCGTAAAGCGCCGCCAGATCGCGGTCCAGCAACACGCGCTGACCGCGCGCAAGCACGATTCGTTGCGCGACTATTTCAACCGGCACAATGGCGTTGTCTTTTCTCATTGCGCGTTTGGTTTATCGCGAGCGGCGGTAGGAGCTACGATTTCACAAACGCACTTCGCAAGGACATCGACTTCAGAAGCTGCCGCAAGAAGCAAATGCGCCAATTCGATAGAAAAGACCTTCAGGTTCGCGTCGCAAAACTCGATGTAACGGGATGTCCGTTCCAAGTCCTGCTCCAGGGCGAGGAAATAATTGCAATGCAATTTGTTGAGCGAAACCTTGTCGAGCGGCGAGTTCATCAAACCACTTCCATGATCTTCAAACTCTCAATCCCCCGGTCGTCCACGATTTTCACGGCCACGCGGCCATGCTTGCCCGACGGGAACGGCAGTGACACTGTTCCGCGATAGGCTTCGATCAACGTCTCGTCAATTTCCGCCCTGAGATTCCTGGCCAGCTTTGACCATCCCTCTCTTTCCCCGGTCATCGGGAAAAACACCTGTCGTGCAAACAGACTTCGCCCGTCGTAATCGGTGTCCAGCATCCATGTCGCAATTTGCGCCGCGCCGCCGGACACGATTTGTCCGGTCTTGGTGTTGTAGTAATCAAAGCCCTTTACCTCCACTTCCCAAAGTTCAATCTTGTATTTGTCCTTGGATTTAATCTTGACTTTGCGAAGCACGACATCAGGCTGGCCAATGAGCCAGAAACTTTCGTTGCTCGTGCGCTTTTTCTTCAAGTCTTCCGTGAACAGGTCCGCGTTCATCTGCGCCTTGAGCGTGGTCACGCCGGGCCAGTTCAATTCGTCAATGTCCTTGGCCGCTTCCGGGTCGAACTGAAACGCGGCAAAAACGATCAATTGCGGACGCGGCACGAGCTTCCGTGCTTCTTCCAATGCCTGTTCCACTTGGCGCTGTTCCAGGGGCGCGTGCTCCGGTCCAAAGGAAATCACTACGCGCTTGGGCGCGAACATCTCGTCCGGGACAAGCTGCGATTTGTCCGCCGATTTCGTCTCTGCGTCAGCGTGCAACCAGCGCGTACCGGACAATGGCTCGACGCGGGAAAAGTAAATCATCTGCCCGCCCTTGCCGCGAATCCCGGCGCGCAGCAATTCCGCCCGCCACTCGTTTTGCCGGACGTTTCGCCGGAGCGCGAAACGGATTCGTCGGCAGGCATCGGCGCGGCTGTTTCCTCGCCGGATATTTCTGCCAGTGATTTGACCATCGGCGCGGGCACGGCTTCAACGGTGAACGGGCCAGTCACGCGGGCTTTCGCGTTATCACGAAGCGGGTCATCGTAGAGTATTTCCGAATCAGGCGGTTCGTTGTTGGCGATGCTTTTGAGCGTAACGTGCGGAACAGAATTATAAAGAAAGCCACTATCGACACCTTCTTCGTCATGGGCAAGTCGGTAGTAAGAGAACACCGCTGTCATCAGCCTCTGTTTAGCAAGCGTGAGCGCGACGCGGGAAGTGTCGCACGTCATCCAACGGCGACCCCATTGCTCCGCGACGAAAGCCGTCGTGCCGCTGCCGCAAGTGGTGTCCAACACTAAATCGCCGGGGTCCGTGGTCATCAACAGGCAGCGTTCGAGTGCTCGCGAGTCGGTCTGCACTACATAAACCTTTGTGTCACCGACGAAGCCGCCTGTCCCAGTATCAGTCCAGTTGATACCAATCTCCGATGCGGGATAATCCTCAAAATATCGGACAAAACGGAGTGTGTTGCCTTTTATACAAAGTCGCTTCTTTGCCTTTAATGTTTCCATTCCCGCCTTTGTCGTGGTCCAATGCCTATTGTGCGGGGGCGAGAACTTTTCACCTTCGAAATCAAACTCGTAGTGGAGCGATTCAACGTAACCGTCGGAATTAAGTGGGTTGCGTGCGAATAAACGTGCGCCCGTCGGAACCAAACTCAGGTTTTTAACTTCTTCGGCAGAGAGTTGCCTTCGAGTCCCGTTGCGAAGTTCGATTGAATCAAAAAACTGTGCGTCCTCTTTTGTCAGTTCGTGAACTCGAAACAGTTTGTGGAACTTCACCTTCGCTTTGTCATTTGCATACCAGATGATGTAATCAAAATTCCTTTGGAGCAGGTCGGCTGAAAACCCACCGGTCTTCTGATAGGTGATAAGGGCGCAGTAATTCTGAACCCCAAAAACTTCGTCCAGAATTTCCCGGACGTGATGGACGTTCTCATCCGAAATTTGCACGAAGACGGAGCCGGATTCGTGAAGGAGTTCACGCGCCAGAAGCAGGCGGTCGCGCAGGTAGCTTAAATAGGAGTGCAGGCCGAGTTCCCAGGTGTCGCGGAAGGCTTTCACCATTTCCGGTTCGGCTGTCAGGTCCTCATCCTTGCCGTCCTTCACGTCGCGCTTGTTGACGAACGGCTGGAAGTTTGAACCGTACTTGATGCCGTAGGGCGGGTCGAAATAGACCATCTGCACCTGCCCGGCCATGCCCTCCTTTTCCAGCAGAGAGTTCATCACCAGCAGGCTGTCACCCGCAACGAGGCGGTTGCTCCAATTGTGCGCGTGCTTGTAAAACTCAATCGCCTCGCGCAACGGCGGGTTCTCCGTCTTGGAACTGAAGAGGGACATCTGCTCGTAATCGCTGCCGTTCTTCTTGCGGACGGCTTCGATGATGGAGCGCGGGTCAATCCGCTCGTGAACATGGAGCGAAACGGTGGGAATCGCAAAACTGGTCCGCTCCGCCTTGCCCGCCCAAACGAGCGTCGGGTCAAGATGAGGGTCGTAAGCGTAGGTTTTCTTGCCCTCGCCCGCGTCACTCTTGGCGTCCACGAGGCCGACGGGCGGATTATTCGGGCGTGTCTTGCCCTTGTGGTCGTACTGCTCAATCGGCTTTTTTTTGCCTGTTGTTTCGCTTTGTCTCTGGGCGGCGGACTCGGCGACGTGCGCATCGAATGGCGCGAATGTCTCGCGTGGAATCTGCTCCGTGGCAACAGCCTTGGGCACGCCAGTCTGTTCCGCGACCTCGGCTTGGACGAATTCAATCCACTGCTGCAACTCGTGGGCGTTTTCTGGCATATCCGCCTTCTTGACGCCGCGGACCATGCGGGAGGCGAGTTTGATGATTTGCGATGGGCTGACGTTGGCCTTTGTGATTTTCTGTTTCACGTTTCGCTTCATTTCGCCGGTCAGGCTGTCCAGCATCGTAGTCCGAAGCAGATTTAAGGCAACCGCAAAACCTTCATCCGCCGCGATTCCGAGAGATTTGTCGATCATCCCCACATCGCGCGGTCCGTCCGGTGTGCAAAGCCACCCTTCGCGCCAGACTCCGAGCTTTCGATTCGCCTTGAAAGACGACGGCTCGAAACTCACAGACAGGCGCTCCCCGGTTCGCGCTCCCTCGGTGGAAAAAGTGAACGGGGCAGTCCGGAAAGGCGCTTGGATAAGACAGGGGGCTTGTAAGGTGCTTGAATACAGGATGTTATGAATCGGAGTTTGGGCGACAAGAAGAAGATGCCGCTTCCGACGGAGCTTGAGGGAGCCTTTGGCTCGAGTACTACAAAGCACCCCTCCCTAGCGGGACTGAAAGCAGTGCTTTCGCATGTCATTGAATGCCGGAGTTTTATGCACTAACTCAGTGCCATTCCGGACTGACACCTCAGACATTCCCTTTGACATGGTCAGACCCGTTTGACCCGAATGCGGCCTGGGGGGCGAGGCGAAGGCGTCATCAAAACAACAGATTAGTTTCCACCCAGAAAGGCGCCGCGGATGGCAAGGGCAACGATGAAGATCATCAACACGACATAGACGCGCAGCATCCAAAGGAGGATGAGCGTTCCCCGGCGCAATGGACGCCGGCCATAGCGCATCTTCGACGCGGAGAGTTGATCGGGTTCCAGGAATTCATGCACCCAGGATTGCGCCGGAGAGCAGGGGCGCGTCATTGGTGTTTGAGTTTCGATCGTGCAGGGTGATTTGGTGTTCATGCGGTGTTGACAATGTTGGGTTATTTCAGGCGGGGAGGAGTTTCGGAAAGACAGTGGTAATGCCGAAAAGAACGCCGGCCAAGACGAGAAGAACGGTCACGGAAATGCCAAAGAAATTGCTCAAACGGTTATTGGCGAAGTTGCCCATGATTTCCCGGTCGTTGACCAGGAGGAGGAGAAAGACGATGGCCGGGGGCATCGCCAGGACGGCGATCACGTTGACAATCAGCGTTATGAAGACCAGCGGCGCGTTGGGGATGAGAACCAAGATCGCCGCAATGGCCGCCGCCGCCATCAAAACGGTGTAAAAAGGCCAGCCGTCGCGCAAGGGCCTGTTCAAACTGCGGGCGCTCTCGGTGACTTCCCCAAAGGCGTAGGCCGAGGACAACGAAATGGTGAGCGAGGCCACCAGGCCCGCCTCAAAAAGCCCAAGGGCGAAGAGCGTCGCGCCGATGTTTCCGGCATAGGGCACGAGCGCCTTGGCAAAGTCTGCGCCGGCAAGATTGGAAGCGGCGACATGGTGAAGAAACAGGGGAGTTGTCGCGATGACGGTGGCAATGGCGGCAACTGCGGCGGCGGCGGCTCCCAAGGCGGTGTCAATGCGACCGTGGCGGATGTCGGCGGTGGTCAGGCCCTTGTCCACGACGGCGCTTTGCTGAAAGAAAAGCATCCAAGGAGTGACGGTGGCGCCGATGTCCGCCATGACCACGAGGATGAATCCGTTGGTGAATCCGCCGGGCAGAGGTCCCCAAGCGAGGAAGGAGTGAAGCACTTGGGCAGTGCTTACCGGATGGGCCAAAATGGCAACGGGCACGAAGATGAGATTGAACACCGCAAAGCCCAGGACCACGCGCTCCCAAGTCCAGTAGCGCTGCGTCAGTACGACTCCGACATTGACGACAAGCGCGCCCAGCACCGCCGCGACGGGGGGAACGCCGAAGAAGCCAAGACCCGCGCGGATGGCGATGAATTCCGTGACCAGAGTCAGCAGGTTGCCAATCACCAGGTCGGCCATTGAAAAGAAACCCCAGAAACGGCCGAAGCGCTCGTAGATCAATTCGGCGTGGCCCCGTTTGGTGGCGGCGCCAAGCCGGACGGTCATTTCCTGAACGACATAAGCCATGGCGAAGGTGAGGAGGATGAAGGGGAGGAAGAAACCGACGCCGTAGGCCGCGCCGGTCGTGGCGTACGAAATCATGCTCGGCCCGTCGTTTTCGCCGAGCATCACGAGGATGCCGGGGCCGATGAGCAACCAGAGAAGGGTACCGCGGCGGCGGGCGGCCCGATTGCGGTGAACGTGGCGGCGGTCGCGGGCGCGCTTGATATCCTCAACGCTGACGCCGAGCGCCGCGGCGTCGAGTTGGATTGGAACCTCATTTCGCACCGGCAAAAAGGCCCGGTCATGCGACTGCGGTTTCATCGCTCACAAAGCCGCCAGCAAACTCCGCGGACCAAAAGGCCGGGGCAACGTTGAGGCCGGCGCCGGATGTAGCCATGCAACATTCATGTAGCTGTGACTATATTATGTAGGCTGGCCTCGTCAAGGGCTTTTCTGTAAGATGGCCGCGATATGACCAGAGCATCCCCGACCAGCCCGGCGCCGGAACGAAAGCGCGCCGCCACGCGCTCCGCGGAAACCCAGGCCGCCGCCCTTCGGCGCACGCGCCTGGAACATGCGACGGAAACAGCAGAGGATTACGTGGAAGCCATCGCGGACCTGTCGGCCATTCACGGGGAGGCGCGAGCGGTGGATTTGGCGCGGCGTCTGGGCATCACGCACGTGACGGTAACTCGCACCGTGGCCCGGCTGCAACGCGACGGCTACATCTCCGCCCGGCCCTATCGCGCCATTTTTTTGACGGAGAAAGGCTCCCGGCTCGCGGAGGAGTCGCGGCGTCGGCACGAGATTGTGGTGGCTTTTCTTCGAGGACTGGGCGTGCCCGAGGAAACAGCGCAGACCGACGCCGAAGGCATCGAACACCACGTCAGCCCTGAAACGCTCGCCGCGTTCAAACGCTGCACGGCGGCGCGCCATTGAACGCGGCTCCGCGGGCACAGAAGGGGGCGCGGCGCCGCCGTTTTTCCCCGTGAAGTGTTCAGGCCAACAGCGCGCGGCAGGCGGCGCGCAAGGGTGGGAGGTTCTTTTTTGAACGGGCTTCGATGTAGCAGCGGAACGCCGGCTCGGTGCCGCTGGGGCGGAAGGCCACCCATTGGCCGCCCGGCAGCAGGAATTTATAGCCGTCAACAGTGACGTATTTTTCGACCGGAAAGGAACCGATCCGGGCCAAGCCGCCGGAGAGGCGGGAGAGGAGTTGTTCCTTTTTGGCAGGGTCAATATGAATGTTGATGCGCTCGGTGTAAAACGGGCCGGCCAGTTTGTCGATGTCCTTGAGGATCGCTCCCAAAGGTTTGCCGGCGGCGGCGACCAGTTCGGCCATCAGCAGGCAGGCCAGAATCCCGTCCTTTTCCGGCACGTGCCCGCGCACGCTCAGGCCGCCGGATTCTTCGCCGCCCACGATGACCGGTTCGCGTTCCATGATCGCGCCGATGTATTTGAAACCGACGGGCACTTCGTAAATTGGCACGCCAAAATACGCCGCAACCGCATCGACTTGATGGCTGGTGACCACCGTGCGGACCGCGGCGCCTTTCCAGCCACGATGCTTGGCCAGGTGGTATAACGTCAGAGCCAGCACTTGGTTGGGCGTGAGCCACGTCCCGTCGGAATCCACGACACCAAAGCGGTCGGCGTCGCCGTCGGTGGCCAGGCCCAGCCGGGCCTTGCCGGAGCGCAGCAGTTGGGTGATCTGGCCCAGATGCGCGGCGCTCGGCTCCGGGGGATGACCGCCAAAGAGCGGATTTACGTCCTGGTGCAACGCCGTCACACGCGCGCCCGCCTCCTCCAGCAGCGTGTCCAGGTAGCCGCGTCCGCAGCCGTGCATCAAATCGACGGCCACGTTCAGGCGCGCCTTTCTGATGGTTGCGAACTGGACCAGGCCGCGGATTTGCTGGAAATAGTCGGGCCGCGGATCGATGTTCGGGCAGGGGAAGGTTCCCACGATGGCGGAATTGAAATGCCACTTCTGGCGTTGCAGGCGGGCGATTGTTTCCTCGATCAGCCGGGTGGCCTCGGGCGGGGCGCCGGCGCCGTCGTGACGCGAGAATTTGAACCCGGAGTAGTCCGGGGGATTATGGCTGGCGGTAATGTTAATGCCGCCGAGGGCCTTGCGCTTGCGGATGGTGAAGGCGAGCACGGGCGTGGGCATGTCGCGATTGCCCAGCAAGGGCGTCAGGCCGTTGGCGGCGAGGACTTCCGCCACCGCCAGCGCGAATTGGCGGCCCAGGAACCGGCAATCGTACGCCAGCACCATCTCCGCGTTGCGGCGGCGCGGCGGTTGCGGGTGGGCCTTGAGATAATCGGCCACCGCCTGGCTGGCGAGGCGGACGTTGTCAAATGTAAAATCGCGCGCGATGAGGGCGCGCCAGCCGGCGGTGCCGAACTTGATGGAGGGGAAGCTCACCTTAATGCTTCCAGTCGAAGGCGTCTTTCTTCAGGGCGTAAATGTAGCCGATGAAGAGAATGAGCATGAAGCAAGCCATGGAACCGAGGGCCAGGCCGGCGTTATGGCGGACCATGGACCGGTAATTGACGGCCCAGGGATAAAGGAAGACCACTTCGATGTCAAATAGAATAAAGAGCATGGCCACGAGGTAGAATTTGACCGAGAGCCGGGTGTTGCCCGCGCCGACCGGCAACATGCCGCATTCGTAGGGGGTGTCCTTGGTCGGCGAGCGCCGCCCCTTTTTTCCCACCAGAACGGAAAATATCAATGTGCCGGCGGAGAACGACACCGCCACGATCCCCAGGATGAGAACCGGGACGTACTGCATCAATTGCGAGCCTGACGAATCCATCGGAAAACCTTAAGAAGAACCGGGCCGCATGGCAAGCGGCAATCGCGCCCTTGGCGGGGTTGGGTGTGAGACAAAATTCTTCAGGTAACGAAAAAGGGTCCCCTCTCTCCGGCTCTCTCCCCTCACGCGGGGAGAGAGGGCAAACGTGACCCCAAAGGAGTAAATTGGGTCGCATATACTTCTGTCTCGCAAAAACCGGACGGCGAAGAATTTTGTCTCACACCCGCGGGGTTTCCTTGGACAAAGACGAATGTCGAGATCTGTCAGGATTAGGGTTGCGCTATCGGGCCAGGCGATAGAACTCCAGCCCGTTGGTCATTGGGACGGTAACCGTTAGCTGGGTGTTTGCCAACACGGGTGCGACGGTCACCGGAACCCAGGCCGCTGGAGCAAGACTGGGGCTGGCCTGAAGTCCGACTCCACTCCAGGCGGCATTCCAAGATATGACGATGTTGTTTCCGTCCGCCTGGGCATTGAGCGTTGGCTGCGTCGGAACGATCGCCCCGCCCATTTGGGCGGGCCTAAAAGCGGCCGCCTGCATCAACCATGCGGTATTGTTCAACGGAGCGGTGGCGCTAGTCGTCCCGGCCGGCGGGCCGATTTGGTCTTCCACGATGTCGCCATCCTGCGAGGTGATGACACGTTCGGTGAATCCCGGCCCCGGGCCGGAGTATCCGCCGAAAGTCATACCCGCGGCGAACAGGAGTTCGTTGGCGCCGCTGATGGTGAGCGACCCGCTGCTCGCATCAGTTGAGCCCCCCGTTGCGGATGCGCCGGAATCGAAGGTATTGGTGGGGTTCAAGCCGCTGTATTCAGCCACTCGAAAATCCACGGCCACCGCGGCCTGATTAAAGTTGGCCGTGACCGTATTGAGGCCTGATTTGATATTGGCCGCGCAGTAGATGGCTTGACTCAAGTTATTTCCCCGGAAGGTCGTGACCGCGGGCTGATAATTATTCCCGGCGGTGTCGGTGACAGAGCTGATACTGGCACTGGTATCGTTCCAGCCGACGGCCAATATGTTCGCGTTTCCGGCGGCCTGCGATTGCGGGAATTGGACGGACACGCTGGTCTGTGAAGTCTGAGGAGAGGCATAGGCTTGTTGAACGAAGGCGGGCATCGCCGTCTCAGTTCCACCGCCGGCGCCATTGGCAGGGGTGGCGCTGACTTGAGCGGAATAGGCACTTTCGCTGTTCAATGAGTTGACGGCAGTGACGACGTAGAAATAGGTTGTGCCGGCCGCGACACCGGCATCGGCCCAACTGGTGCCATTAGTGCTTTCGACAATGGCGTATGGGCCACCATTGGTCGTGGAGCGATAAACGAAATAGTTGGTGGCGCCGAAAACACCATTCCAGGACAAACTGATCTGGTTGGAACCAGGCGCCGCCGTCAGACCCGTCGGGGCAGGCGGCGTGCCGCCGATCGCCGAACCGCCGATTACGGTGCCGATGGAAGGGTGTCCCGCCCCGGCGCCGCTTTGGTCATAAAGAAGGGACCGCACATTGTTCGTGGTGGTATTCCAAATGACGTGGCAGTAGTCGCCGGTGCAGAAATCAAAGGCGTTCGTGCCGTTGACGATGGAGTTATTATCGAAAATCGTGCCGATATGGCTGACGGTGGCGCCATCCGGCGAGGGGGGATAAGGGCTGCCCGCTCCGACTGGAGTCGAATAATAAGATTCTCCGAGCAAGGATGGCCCTCCGAACTGGGGTCCGAGGTTTGGCACAGAAGCAAGGATGTAGTTATTGCGGTACTCGGCGGCAAAGGAAGATGTGCCAAAGTCCGAGCTTGTGCCTACCAGGTTGTGAGACTTGCCGATATAGGCGGCGTACAAGTTGGAAGTGTCGCACACTGAATTGTTGGCGACGTAACACTCAAATTGCGCATTGAACCGCGCCGGCACAGCAGTCGGCCGATAGTCGGTGCGCAGCCAAATGCCTTCGCCGTTGGTAAGCGTATTATTGACGATGCTGAGGTCTTGCATGCTTGCGGCGTAGATCCAGATGCCGCGGTCCCCCCACGACAGGTTATTGCCGTCAATGAGGTAATTCCGCCCAAAGTATTGAATGGTGAAGCTGCTGGCGCCAGTGGGAACAACAGCCCAAGGAGGATTTACCGTAAGGGTCGTGGCCGTACTGGCGGTTATACGCCGCAGTTGACCCGCTCCCGGGCCGTTGACAATCGCCACGGAATAAGCGCGGCCGGTGTTGGAGTTAATCGGTGTGCCGTAGATATCAGACGCCCAGTTTTTAGCGCTGTCGGCGAGTGTATTGGAGGTGGCGCCGGTGACCGAGCCAAGATCCATGTCCGGCTGGTCATTTGAGTTCTCGTCTAAAATCGTTTCGCCGTCGTTGTAAATCTCGGTGATGAACTGTCCGGGGCCGGATTTGTCAAAGGTATTGCCGTGGATGACGATTTGGCTGCTTCCGCTGGGGTACAAACCTCCGGTGGAGATGATCATGGACCGGATGGTGCTTCGAGTGAAGTGGTTGTTCTCGATCAGGGTGCGCACGGACCGCATCAATTTCTCGTACTGGCTTTCCCACGTTATTGTGTTGTTGATAAACACAACGTCGGCATCATCCGACAGGTAAACGTTTTCCGTGCCGTCATTTGCGTTGGTGACGAGTGAATCGCTGGCGATAGTGCAATTGGAAATCAGTATCCGGCTGGAGACAAAGCACCTTATGTTTTCGCCACCATCGCTTTGAAAGAGCGCGCCGACGGCAAACAATCTATTGACGCCAGCGGCGCCGCCGCCGGCGTCGCAGCGCAGGCCCATCGAACCACCGTTGGCGAGGTTGTGGATGTCGATGTTCATAAAGCCGACAAGCGACAAACCATTTTGGGCCTCGATGCCGTACCCAGGAGTCGCCGGGCCGGCTCCGTTGATAAGCAAGTGCGAGACATTGGTCCCAGCGCCTTGCAGGACGACATCGGATGCCATGACGAGAGCGTGCCCGGAACTCGTCGAAATCATAATCTTGTAGGTCCCGGCGGGAAAGTAAACCACGCCTCCCCCCGCCCCGCTGGCGGCATTGATCGCCGCTTGGATCGCCGAGGTGTCGTCGTTGGCGCCATTGCCGGCCGCATGGGTTGCGAGTCGGGAGTCCGTCATCACGTTATAGACGTTAGTCGAGAAGGTGAAATCGGCGCCCCAGGGGACGCCCAGACCGAAGGGATCGCCGCCGCCGGCGCGCCCCAGCAATTGGATTGCGGCATTGGTTGTGCCGTAATCTGCGCCAAATCCATTTTGGAGGTAAATGGTATAAACGGCGCCCGGGGTGAGGGTGGGAGCCGTGACTTTCAGCATATAGGCATCGCTGCCGTTCGTAGTGACGGTCGCGAAATTAGTCGTCATGCCGTTGACGAACCAGACAGATGGGGTGGCGCCGGGCAAAAACAGGTTGCGTCCAAAGAGTCGGAACGAGCGGCCAGAATCGACGTTGGTCCCGCACAAATCATTGGCGCCCCAGGCCCGAGCGCGGTTGATAAAGACGGGCGAACTCTGGTTTGTGCCATCCTGGACCCAGATGGCATACAAGCCCAAGGTTTGAGTGGGAGGGATTTGGGCTGAGACAAACATGTTTGTGCCATTCAGGACAGTCAACTGGACCTGAGGCGATAGGGAGGCCTCTGTGCCAACGACGTGCTGCATCCAGACCTGGGGCGCGGCGCCGAAGTTCGCGCCTTGCAGGCCAATAATGTCTCCCGGCCCGGCGGTTTCAGTGGCATTAAAGACGATTGGGGCGGCGCTGGCCGCAACGCCGGCCAATCCGATTACCAATAGCTTACAAAAGAGCAAGTTCCGCGCTCCAATATTGTCAATCCGGGGTGAGCACGGCAATGTCAGCGGTTTGTACAATGCCGCGATGCCCGGCGGTTAAACAGGCCTGCCGCCGCCCTCGAAACCACCCGAAGTGCGGGCGACCATCACTAGTTTCCCCGGGGTGTAAGGGGATTGCACCAGAGCGGGCCGGGCGTCAAGGTCAAGAGGTTGGAATACTGCTGGAAACCGATGATGTCCACGTGCCCATCAAAGGCCAGCAGAATGGCTTTGAGATGCCGGCGACCCACTCCGCCACTGTCCGAGGGATCGGGACTGTTGCAGGCATCATCATAGGCGTTGGCCCCCATGGGCGGAAGGTCGTCCGGTTCCCACATCACGTAGCCAGTGGGCACGAAGCGGCCCAGTTGAAGGGTGTTAGGGCTATGATCCACCAATGCCCCCCGGCCACATACCACGTCGCTAAAAACGTAAGTGGACAGCTTGTTGTTTCTTGCCGCAAAGAGGGGGGCGCTGGGGTTGTCAGTGGGACAACGGTAACTCCCCGAGGATTTCATATAGGGCCAGAGCAAACCGGTGGTCCAAGC
>JBEKSF010000119.1:0-19180 GCA_049517295.1 Verrucomicrobiota bacterium | reverse complement strand
GCCGCATCGAAGCGGTGCGCGACGATTTGATGAGGACGCTGGCGCACATTGAGGCGCATATCGACTTTCCCGACGAGGACATTGCGCCGGACACGCGCGGGAAACTGGTGGAGCGGCTGAGCGGCGCGGCGGGGGCGATTGATCAATTGCTGCGCACCGCCAACGAGGGGGCAATACTGCGGCGGGGCATCCGGGCGGCCATCATAGGGCGGCCCAACGTGGGAAAATCCAGCCTCCTGAACCAGTTGCTCGGCCGCGATCGAGCCATCGTCAGTCCCCATCCCGGCACGACGCGGGACACCATTGAGGAGACCGCAAATGTGCGCGGCATTCCGGTGGTTTTTATTGACACAGCCGGCCTGCGCGAGGCGGCCGATGAGATCGAGGTGGAGGGAATCCGGCGCAGCCGGGGGACGCTGGCGGCGGCGGAGTTGATATTGCACGTGCTGGACGGGGGCGTCCGGCTCGACGCCGGGGACGAGAAGCTGTTGTCGGAATATGCGCCCGGGAAACGGATATTGGTCGTGAACAAAGTGGATTTGCCGCGGCGTCTGGAATTGCCGGCCGGGGTGAGCGCGATCGAGGTCTGCTGCCTTAGCGGGGCTGGAATTGAGGATTTGAAGGACGCAATAAAGGAGAAGTTGTGGGCCGGCAAAATTCAGGCGGAGATGCTGGAAGTGATGATCAACTCCCGGCACGAGGACGCGTTGCGGCGCGCGCGCGATGGGGTGGAGCGGGCGGCGGGAGCGTTGAGAGCCCAACTGGGCCTGGAATTGGCGGCGTTGGACCTGCGGCTGGCGGCCAACGCGGTTGGGGAAATCGTGGGCAAAACCGCGACCGAGGATTTGCTGGATTCCATCTTCAGCCAGTTTTGCGTCGGCAAGTAGTGCCATCGCCGCGTATGAAGATGAACGATACGAATGGCCGCAGTCGGACAAAGGGATGGGAATATTGTTGGCAGCCAACGGCTTGCGCGTTCCTTGCACAATGCGCCGGTCCGGGTCGCTCCAGTGTTAAGTCCTCCGCCTGGCATGTCGATAGAGACACGGTGAAAGCATCCAAAGATCAGGCGACCAACGGTCGCGTTTGTGCCTTGCTGGCGCTGATGCTGTGGTGCGTTCCGGCCCTGGCGGCCCCAAGGCAGACGTTGAGCGGGCATGTGCCGGGCGTGGTGGCGAAGTTGCAGGCGGTGGATCGGCTTCCGAGCACCAACCGGCTCGAATTGGCCATCGGGTTGCCCTTGCGCAACAGCGTGGCCCTGAGCCGGCTGGTTCAGCAACTCTATGACCCCGCCAGTGCGCAATACCATCACTATCTGACGCCGGCGCAGTTCGCGGAGAATTTCGGTCCCAGGCCGGAGGATTACCAGGCGGTGATCACGTTTGCGACGAGGAACGGACTCAAGGTGACCGGCACGCACAGCAGCCGCCTGGTGCTGGATGTGGAAGGCAGCGTGGGGGACATCGAGAGGGCCTTTGCAATCACCCTTCGCACGTACCGGCATCCGAGGGAGCCGCGCGATTTTTTCGCGCCGGACACTGAGCCGTCAGTGCCGGCGGATGTGCCCGTGGTGGATATTTGGGGATTGAGCGATTACGGGCGGCCACGGGCGATGTCGCGGCGGATCGAGCCGCGGACAGCCCGGCCGGCCAACGGTTCCCAGGTCAACGGTTGGTATGCGGGAAAGGACTTTCGCAACGCTTATGTCCCCGGCAGCGCTTTAAACGGCACGGGACAGACGGTGGGTTTGCTGGAATTTTCGTCTTACTACGAGACGGACATTACAAATTACGAAACCACCAACGGATTTGCCAATTATGTGCCCTTGACCAATGTGGTGGTGGGCAGCAAAACGCCGAACACCAGCAATAGCTTCGAAGTTTCCCTGGACATCGAGGTCGCCATCTCCATGGCGCCGGGGCTTTCACGGGTCATTGTTTATGAGGAAAAGTCGGTCGTTCCGACTTCGATATTGAGCCAAATGGCGGACGACAACCTGGCAAAGCAAATGAGCAGTTCGTGGTCTTGGAGCGGCGGACCCACCAACACGGTGGACACCATTTTTCAACAAATGGGTACCCAGGGGCAGTCTTTCTTCCAAGCTTCCGGCGACAGCGATGCCTACACGGGGGAGGAGGCGCTGGACAACGACAGCCAGGCCACCGCGCCTGTCGATAGCACCAACGTCACCTCGGTTGGCGCAACCACACTGACCATGAATGGTTCGGGCGTTTCGTGGTCTTCCGAGACGGTCTGGAACTACAACAGTTACGGCGGGCAAAACGCCAATAAAGGATCGAGCGGGGGGATCAGCGTCTATTACGCCATACCCTACTGGCAGACCAACGTGAGCATGCAGAACAACCAGGGATCGACCACGCATCGCAACATTCCCGACGTGGCGATGGTTGGGGACCAGGTATATGTGACCTATGGCAATGGTGACTATGGCGGCGCGGCGGGGACCAGTTGCGCGGCGCCGTTATGGGCTGGTTTTACGGCCTTGGTCAACCAGCAGTCGGTCGCTTCCGGCGGCACGACGGTGGGTTTCCTCAACCCGGCGCTTTATGCCATCGGCACAGGGCCGAACTACACAGCGTGTTTTCATGACATCACGACCGGCAATAACGTCGGCACGAACACGCCGGGGATGTTTTACGCCACCAACGGCTACGACCTATGCACCGGCTGGGGCACGCCGGCCGGAACCAATCTGATCAACGCGCTGGCGCCGCCGCTATTGGCTAACTTCACCGGCAACCCGACCAGCGGCCTTGTTCCGCTCACGGTCTCTTTCACGAATCTGAGCACTAATGCGACCAGCTACTCGTGGACTTTCGGCGATGGCCACGTCAGCACCCTCGCCGACCCCACTCACACCTACACCAACGCTGGAGTTTTCTCCGTCACGCTGGCTGCCGTCCGCGCCGGAGGCACCAACGTCCTGACCCGCGCCAATTACATTGTGGTGACGGTTCCGCCGGTGGCGGGGTTTAGCGCCGGGCCGACCAATGGGATTGCGCCATTGACGGTTTGGTTCACCAACTTGAGCAGCGGGGCCAGCAGTTACAGTTGGACTTTCGGCGATGGCCACATTAGCACCCTCGCCGACCCAACCAACACCTACACGAATGTCGGAGTTTTCTCCGTCACACTGACTGCGGTTGGCGCGGGGGGGACCAATTCGTTGACGGTGTCGAACTTGATTGTTGTGGCGACACCACCGCCGGTGGCTGGCTTTAGCGCCGGGCCGACCAATGGGATTGCGCCGTTGGCGGTTTGGTTCACCAACTTGAGCAGCGGGGCGGAGAGTTACAGTTGGGTCTTTGGCGACGGCAACGTGAGCACGGTGGCCAATCCGGTGAACATTTATACCAATCCGGGCGCGTACTCCGTCACGCTCACGGCCGTTGGGGCTGGAGGAACCAATTTGTTGACGGTGTCCAATTTGATTGTCGTGGCGGCGCCGCCGCCGGTGGCCGGGTTTAGCGCCGGGCCGACGAATGGGATTGCGCCATTGACGGTTTGGTTCACCAACTTGAGCAGCGGGGCGGGGAGTTACAGTTGGGCCTTTGGCGACGGCAATGTCAGCACGGTGGCCAATCCGGTGAACGTCTATACGAATCCGGGCGCGTACTCCGTCACGCTCACCGCTGTTGGGGCGGGAGGGACCAATTTGTTGACGGTGTCTAATTTGATTGTCGCGGCGGCGCCACCACCGGTGGCCGGTTTTAGCGCCGGGCCGACGAATGGGATTGCGCCATTGACGGTTTGGTTCACCAACTTGAGCAGCGGGGCCAGCAGTTACAGTTGGGTTTTTGGCGACGGCAACTTGAGCACGCTGACCAATCCGGTGAACGTCTATACCAATCCGGGCGCGTACTCCGTCACGCTCACGGCTGTTGGGGCGGGGGGGACCAATTCGTTGACCGTGTCAAACTTGATTGTCGTGGTGGCACCCCCGCCGGTGGCCGGGTTTAGCGCCGGGCCGACCAATGGGATTGCGCCATTGACGGTTTGGTTCACCAATTTGAGCAGCGGAGCGGGGAGTTACAGTTGGGCCTTTGGGGATGGCAATGTCAGCACGGCGGCCAACCCGGTGAACATTTATACCAATCCGGGCGCGTACTCCGTCGCGCTCACGGCCGTTGGGGCGGGAGGGACCAATTTGTTGACGGTGTCCAATTTGATTGTCGTGGCGGCACCGCCGCCGGTGGCCGGGTTTAGCGCCGGGCCGACGAATGGGATTGCGCCATTGACGGTTTGGTTCACCAATTTAAGCAGCGAAGCCAGCAGTTACAGTTGGGTTTTTGGCGATGGCAATGTCAGTACGCTGACCAACCCGGTGAACGTCTATACCAATCCGGGCGCGTACTCCGTCACGCTCACGGCCATTGGGGATGGGGGGACCAATTCATTGACGGTGTCCAACTTGATTGTCGTGGAGGCGCCGCCGCCGGTGGCCGGGTTTAGCGCCGGGCCGACCAATGGGATTGCGCCGTTGACGGTTTGGTTCACCAACTTGAGCAGTGGGGCCAGCAGTTACAGTTGGGTTTTTGGCGATGGCAATGTCAGTACGCTGACCAACCCGGTGAACATTTATACCAATCCGGGCGCGTACTCCGTCACGTTGACGGCTGTCGGGGCTGGAGGGACCAATTCGTTGACGGTGTCCAATTTGATTGTCGTGGCGACACCGCCGCCGGTGGCCGGGTTTAGCGCCGGGCCGACCAACGGGATTGCGCCGTTGACGGTTTGGTTCACCAATTTGAGCAGCGAAGCCAGCAGTTACAGTTGGGTCTTTGGCGACGACAATGTCAGCACGGCGGCCAACCCGGTGAACATTTATACCAATCCGGGCGCGTACTCCGTCACGCTCACGGCCGTTGGGGCGGGGGGGACCAATTCGTTGACGATGTCCAACTTGATTGTCGTTGCGGCACCTCCACCGGTGGCCGGGTTTAGCGCCGGGCCGACCAATGGGATTGCGCCGTTGACGGTTTGGTTCACCAACTTGAGCAGCGGAGCGGGGAGTTACAGTTGGGCCTTTGGCGATGGCAATGTCAGCACGCTGACCAATCCGGTGAACACTTATACCAATCCGGGTGCGTACACCATCACGCTGACGGCTGTCGGGGCGGGGGGGACCAACGTCTTGGCCGTCACCAATTATATCTTAGTGACCAACCCGCCGGCGCTGTCGATTCAACAACTTGCGGGAACGGTCTGCTCCGCAGTCAGCGGTTTCCAATTTGTCGTTACCAATATCGATGGGACACCGATCACGGCCTACGAGCAATCCCGCATTGAGATATACGCGACGGCCGACCTTGGCGCGGCCTTCACCAATTGGATCAAACTGACGAACGGAACGTTGCTCACCAACGGACTTCTGCAAGTCAACGACATGGACAGCCCGCTCTACCCGCGGAGGTTCTACCGCAGCGTGGAAACGCCCTGAGGGATTGCCGGTTGCCTCATCGGTTAAGGTTGGGTAGAATGGGATCAGAAACGCAGCCTGGAGCGCCCGAGGCGCGACCATGAGCTAATAACGACCATAAGCTGGCGAGGAAAGGACGTTTTTATGCCAATCTACGAGTATGAATGCAAGAAGTGCGGGCATGGATTTTCGCTGACCCTGGCGATGGAGGAGCATGAAAAGAAGAAAGCGCGATGCCCCAAGTGCAAGAGCCAGAACGCGAAACACATCATCGCCTCGGTCTTTGTGACCACTTCCAAGAAGAGTTGACTCAGGACGCTGGCGGCGGCATCGAATTCCTGCTTGCTTAAATCCGGCTGTTCATGGCTTGATCTGGGTCTGAAGTGCATGAATGACAAAGAACAGTTGCCGGACGTTAACCGCCGTGAGTTTCTCAAGAACACGTCGCTGGCCGCGATGATGGCCCTGATGGGGGGAACGGAAATGCGGGCCGAGGACGCCGCCAAAGCCGACGCCAACTCGCCAGAGGCCCTGACCAAGATTCCGCCGCCCCCGCCGGTCAGCTATGGAGTCATCGGGCTGAACGATTGGGGCCGGGAGATTCTGCGCACGCTCTCGCTGCTGCCCGCAGCGTCGGTGGCCGCCATTTGCGACACCTATGCGCATGAGTTTCGGAAGGCGAAGGAGATAGCGCCGCAGGCCAAAACATACGAGGATTACAAACAACTGCTGGCCGATCCGGCCGTCCAGGCCGTCATCGTTGCGACACCGACGGGCACCCATCGGGACATTGTTCTGGCGGCGTTGGCCGCGGGCAAACACGTCTATTGCGAGGCGCCCCTGGCCAATAGCATCGAGGACACCCGGGCCATCGCCAAGGCGGCGCGCGAGGCGGTGAAGGTCGTTTTCCAGCCAGGGTTGCAGGAACGGTCGCATCCGCAACGGCATTTTCTGGTTCCGTTTATTCGGAGCGGCGCGATGGGGAGGAATGTGATGGCCCGCGCGCAGTGGCACAAGAGTGAGAGTTGGGCGCGGCAATCGCCCAACGCGGAGCGAGAAAAGGAACTTAATTGGCGGCTCTACCAGGCCAGCAGCGCCGGGTTGATGGGGGAGGAAGGCATCCACCAGATCGATATTGCGTCGTGGTTTTGGAAGAGCCGGCCGCTGGCAGTGACGGGATTCAGTTCGATGATCCTGTGGCAGGGCGATCATGACCGCGACGTGCCGGATACGGCGCAGGCCGTATTTGAATATCCCGGCGGGGTGCGATTGATGTACGACGCGACACTGTGCAGTTCCTTCGACGCGGCGTACGAGCTTTATTACGGGACTGATTCCACGATCATGCTGCGGGACGAAAAGGCGTGGCTGTTCAAGGAGGTCAATGCTCCGTTGCTCGGCTGGGAGGTGTATTGCCGCCGGGACCAGTTTTACACCTCGACGGGAATTGCGCTTGTGGCCAACGGCAGCAAGCAAACGGCGCTGACGGCCACCGCGGTGTCGGCGAGTCCTTATGAGTATGCCCCGCTCTATTACGCGTTGGAGGCCTTTCACAACAACACCGGACTGGTCGCCGGGGTGGTGAAGGATTTCATCGACCTATACGGAGACAGTGATCCGAAGGGCCTGGCCGACGCGGTCAAGGCCGTGAAACTGCCCAAGCCCGCGGCGACGTGGCAGGAGGGATTCGAGGCGACGGTGCTGGCGCTAAAGGCGAACGAAGCCGCGGTCAAGAAGGAGAAAATTGTGTTCCAGAACGAATGGTTTGAATTATGAAAATACCCCGCCTGCTCACACCCGGAGAAGTTCGATGCTTTGCCGGTTTCATTGCCCTGGCCTTCTGTTTTGTGCCGGGCGCGAACCTCCACGGCCAAACCCGCTACACGGCGCAACCGGGCGGCAGCTCGATCAAGGTGGATGGCACCTCCAGCCTGCATGATTGGGAAATGGAAGGCACCTTTATTGGCGGGTACATCGAGTTTGGGCCGGGGGTGCGGCTGGACCCGGAGCAAACGACCATCGCCGGCATTGAAGGCGACACCGTTCCGGTCAAGGTGAGCGTGCGCATCCCCGTCGATTCGATTCACAGCAAGGCCGAGCACCTGCCGGACGTGATGGACCATCTGATGCAGGAGGCGATGAAGTCAAGCAGCGCTCCCCGGATCGAGTACACGCTGACGAGCATGACCTTCAAAGGGCCGCATGAGGCGGGCAAACCGTTTGATTTCAACGCCACCGGCCAACTGTGCATTGCGGGGGCGACCAACAAAGTGAGCTTCCCGGTCTCCATCCAGTGCGTGGAGACCAACAAAATCAGGGTGACGGGCAAGACGCCGGTGAAGATGACCGATTACGGGGTGACGCCGCCGGCGCCCAACTTCGGGCTGGGACTGATGAAGACGGGCGACAACGTAACGATTATATTTGACTGGGTGCTTCGAAAGAGGTGACGTTCGCGCATGCCGCGCGAGCCGGCGCGCCCGATGACAAAACGGTTGCAACGGGCGCGATTTCAGGGAACATAGGGCCATGCGCGCGCGCCCGTGGCTGATTCTTTCAATCGCCTTCAATGTGTTCGCGGCGGCCTATCTGTATGTGGCCACTGAACCGTTCCGCGAACCGGTGGTATCGGTGCCCTCGGCCCGTTACCCCGGACTGCTGGTCCGCACCAATGTGGTTGTGCGGCACGAGAATTTCACCTGGGAACAGATTGAATCCACCAACTATGTCACGCTCATCAACAACTTGCGTGCCATCGGGTGCCCGGAAACGACCATCCGCGACATCATCACCTCGGAGGTCAACCGCGTGTACGCGCGGCGGCGGGTGACGGAGGTCGTGTATGCGAATTACCAATGGTGGCTCTCGGACCCCGACCCGGAGGCCGTCCGCGCCGCGAGCGGGAAAATCGCCAGCCTGGAAGCCGAGCGGCGGGAATCGCTGACCTCGCTATTAGGCCCCGGGTGGGAGATGGAAAGCAACGCGCAGATCGCGGCCCGCGGCGGCATCACTCTCACCGGGCCGATCCTGGGGGATTTGCCGGCGGCGATCAAGCAGGCGGTCTATGCGGTTGTTGCCGTTACACAGAAGAAGATCGAGGCCTACGAGCAGGCCCGGTATCAGCAAGGCAAAAGCATCGACCCGATGCAGATGGTGCGGCTGCGAGAGGAGCCATTCGCGCAACTGGCATCGGTGCTGACGGCCGAACAATATGAAGAATTCGCGCTACGCTACGCCCCGGCCGCGCAACAATTGCGGGAGCAAATGCGCGGCACGGAGCTGACGCCGGATCAATTCCGCGACTTGTTCAGCGCGCTGAACCCGATCATTGGCCAGCCGGTCTATTATTACTCCGGCAGCGATCCGCAACTGCTCAAGCAGCAGCAGCAGTTGGCCGCGCAAGCTGAGGCGGTGACCAAGCAAACTCTGGGCGCGCAGTTCTACGCCGCCTGCCAGTTGAATCAGGACCCCCAGTACCGCGCCGCCAAGGCGACCGCCCAGCAATTGGGCGTCCCGGACACCACGGTGATGCCGATGTACGAAATCAACCGCGCCACGCAGGCGGAGTTGGACCGCATCCGCAAGGACGACACGCTGAGCAGCGATGAGAAAGTGCAAGCGATGGCGCAGACGCAGGTCGAACAGCAGCAATCACTGGAAGAGCTTCTCGGCCCGGACGCTTTCCAGCGGTGGCTGGAAGGCCAGCCGGCGCGCAAGTAAAGGTCAATCGCTCAGAAGTCTCCTGACCGTCTCCGGGTCCTTTGTCGGCGCCTGGCAGGCATTGTCGGCGCAGACATAAACGAGCGGCCCATCGGCGGCCGGAAGCGTACGCGCGAACGGTTCGACGGCGCCGCGGTTTCCCAGGACAACTTTGTGGGGCTGATAGACCGAATGAATGGTCCGAAGCAGAGCCCGCGCGCCGGCGCTCCGCGGATCCCCCGCCACAACCGCGCGTCTCGGCTCGCTCAAAGAGAAATCCAGTCCGGCCAGCAAGTGCGGCACAGCCTGGGGCAATTGGCTCAGGCGCGGAGCGAACAGGCCGAGCGTTTTGCGGGCCGCGTCGGCGAAATCGCTTCGGCCGGAAATGGCGGCCAGCCGCAGCAGCGACAACACGGCGACGGAATTACCCGAAGGCTCGGCGCCGTCGTAATCTTCCTTGAAACGCAGAATCAATTCCCCGGCGTCACTGTCGTAGAAGCCGCCGCTGACCGGGTCGTAAAACCGCGCCATCATCCCCTCGGCCAGGGCGAGGGCGAAGTCCAGATGTTCCGGGCGCAGAGTGGCCTCGTAAAGATCGAGCGTTCCGGCGCACAGGTTGGCGTAGGCGGCGAGCAATTGCACGGCATCGCGCTCGCCTTGACGCCAGCGATGATAGAGCGTGCGGCTCTTTTCCTCCCAAAGATGGGCGCGCAGGAAAGCCAGATTCTTTTCGGCGGCGGCCAGGAAACGGTCATCGCCCAACACCGCAAAGGCGCGGGCCAGGGCGCCCAGCATCATCCCGTTCCAGGACGCCAGCACCTTGTCATCCAGATTTGGCCGGACCCGGCGCTCGCGCGCCCGCAGCATTTTCCCTTTGGCCGATTGGAGCGGCTTCTGCTCGGCGGGAGAGATCCGGGGATCGGCGATGCTCAACACGTTTTGGCGGGGCAAGGGATCGGGGTCGCTGTGATCGACGAAATTCCCATCCTCCGTCACCCCGAAATAGCGCGCGGCCACCTGGAACTCGTCGGGAGTCAATATTTGGGAAAGCTCGCCCGCGGTCCAGCAGTAAAACTTGCCTTCCTTCCCCTCGCTGTCGGCGTCCTCGGCCGAAAAGAATCCGCCCTCGCCGCTGGTCATGTCGCGCAGGACGTATCCGATGACGTCGCGGGCCACGTCGGCGTATTGCGCGTTGCCGCTGACCAGCCAGGCATCGAGGTAAAGGTTCACCAACTGGGCGTTGTCGTAGAGCATCTTCTCGAAATGGGGCACCAGCCATTGGGCATCGACGGAATAGCGGGCAAAGCCGCCGCCCAATTGGTCATAGAGGCCGCCAGCGGCCATGCGCTGGCAGGTGTGGAGCACCATGTTGACCGCGGCGGCGTCTTTGGCCGGGACGGCATGGCGCAGCAGAAACGACGGCTGGCTGGAGCGCGGGAACTTCGGCGCGCCGCCAAACCCGCCCCACTGCGGGTCGTACTCGCCCTTGAACAGGGTGGCGGCGTTGTCGAGCAAGGCGGGGGAGAGGGCGGGTTGACCCGGCAGGCGGGCGGCGAAGCCGGCGAGTTGCTGATGGAAATCGGATGCCGTATGCAGGACCTTGTCGCGGCGCGTATCCCAGAGATGGGCGATTTGGCGCAGCACCTGCAAGAAGCCGGGCTGGCCGTATTTGTTGTCGGGCGGGAAATAGGTACCGCCGTAAAAAGGCTTCAAATCGGGGGTCAAAAAGCAATTCAGCGGCCAGCCACCCTGTCGTGACATCGCCTGCACAGCGGTCATATATATTTTATCAACGTCGGGCCGTTCCTCGCGGTCCACCTTGATGCTGATAAAATGGGCGTTGAGGAAATCGGCCGTTTGCTGGTTCTCGAACGATTCGCGTTCCATGACATGGCACCAATGGCAGGTGGAATAGCCGATGCTCAGGAAGATCGGTTTGTCTTCCTGGCGCGCCTTGGCGAAGGCCTCCTCGCCCCACGGGAACCAATCGACGGGGTTGTGCTGGTGTTGGAGCAAATAGGGCGATTTCTCGCGCGCCAGGCGATTGGCATGAGCGTGCAGGTCGGCTGACATGGTCGTATCGGCTTTCAACAACGGTTTGCCCGCCCGCCCGGTCAGCGCCATCATGGCGTTACAGCCGTGGCGAAACAACGGCAGCGGTACACACCTGCAACATACTGTTCCGGCGGCGGTGCGCAACTATTCTCTTGCAGCTTGTGGCTTGAAGTTGGCGAGCAGCCCGACTATCGTTACGGGCATGAGCAAGTTCTCCGCAGCCGATTTGTTGCAGCTTCCGGTTTCCGAGCGTCTGCAGTTGGTCGAGGAAATCTGGGACAGCATTGCCGAGGCGCCAGAGGCCTTGGAGTTGAGCAATGATGACAAACGACTGATCGACGAGCGGCTGGAAGCGCGCCGTAAAAACCCTGGTGCGGGTTCGCCTTGGGCAGAGGTGTACGCGCGGATCACCGCGCGAACGAAGTGAGCTATCCGCTCGTAATCCTCCCTGAGGCCGAGGAGGACATGGCCGAAGCGTTTGACTGGTATGAGAACCGTCGAATTGGCTTGGGCCACGAGTTTCTTGGAGAGGTTCGCGCGCGGCTTGCGCATATTGAAGAGAACCCTCTGCATTACACAGTCGTTTATCGGGATGCCCGAAAGGCTCTGGTGCGCAGATTCCCTTACAAAGTGCTCTATTTGTTCGAAGCGAACAAGGTTGAGGTCTTCGGCGTCGTTCACGTCGGGCGGCACCCGCGATTCTGGCAGAAACGGTTGTGAGTTGACCACTGATCTACGAGGGAAGAAAACCGGCTGCGGGGAAACTTGAACGAGGGGGGCACGGCGCGCGGGAGCTTCCTGGAAAGTCGGGGACTCGTGGGAGATCGCCCCTTCCAGGAGTCATGGATTAGGCTTAAGGTTAAGATTATGAGGATGAGCGGATGGGGGGCGGACTGGTTATGAAGCGGCGGTCTGACAAGGTTCTTCACTTGTCAGCATTGGCCCGCAGGCGGATGACGGCCTCCAGGCCGGATGGCTCGCGGTTGTGGCAGGTGACGGTTCCACCACAGGCTTCGACGCATGTTTTTACAATGGCCAGCCCCAAGCCGACACCGCCCGTGGCACGGTCGCGCGAGGCATCGACACGGTAGAAGGGATCGAATATGCGCTCCAGTTCGCCGGCGGGCACGCCGGGGCCGCAGTCGGAGACGGCCACGCGCACTTCGTCGCCCTGGCGTTGGGCGGAAATGAAAATGGCCCCGGCCTGGCCGGCGTAGCGCACGGCGTTGCGCAGGAGATTGGCCAGCGCGCGCGCCAGCAATTCAGGGTCGGCCATCGCGGTTAGTTCCGGCGGCACTTCGATGCGTACCAGGGCCTGGCCGGCGGCCTCGCGGCCGGCGATTTTCTCGACGACCTGGAGCAGGTTGACGGCACGCAGGGGCGCGGCCGAAGCGGCGAGGGAGGCCCTGGAAAAGGAGAGCAGTTCGTTGACTAACTCGGCGATATGCGCCGCCTCGTCCTCGGCGCTGGCCACGTAAGGTTTTTGGACGCCGTCGGCGCGCTGGTCGAGGATGCCGAGGGAAATGCGCAATCTGGCCAGAGGCGAGCAGAGTTCGTGAGCGACGTCGCCGAGGAATCGTTTCTGGCCGGCGACCAATCCGGCCAGGCGGGCGGCCATTTGATTGATGGCCTGGCCCAGCGCGCCCAGTTCGTCCCGCCGTCGCTCATCGACGCGCGCGTCGAAGCGGCCGGCGGCGATTTGGCGGGTGGCGGCGGTCATTTGCGCGATGGAACGATTGATCCCGCGCACCAAGGGAAACCACAACAGCACCGACAGAAGCAACGCGGCCAGCGCGAAGGCGATCCACGGCCCGACATCAAAAAACAATCCGCCCGCACCGAGGGAATCGGATACAATCACCAGCATCAGCGGCTCGGCGCGGGGCAGGTCCGCGCGCCGGGCCAGGGCCGGCACGATCAGCCAATAGCGGGAGGGATCGCTGGTGTGCATCATGAATTTGGGCCGCGGGCCGACAGGGCGAGCGGGCGGGGGACGGTCCGAGCCTTCGGCGAAGGGAGGCGGTCCGTGGGGAGCCGGGCCGCGCGGTTCCATAAGGCGGTGGCGGACATCGTCGGGCAACTCGACGGCTTTTCCCGCCAACCGCTGGCCATGCCCGTCGAAGGCCAGGAACCGAACCTTGTTCTGGTAACCGCTGTCAAACCGATTCAGGGTGGCGTTCCATTGCGCGGGCGGTTCCTGGCTCAGTTCGGAGACGATGATGTCACTCACGGCGTCGATGCGGTCATTGGCGCTGCGGGAGAGCAGCCAATCGGGGCCGGGATGGAACTGGGCGCGGAGCAGGGCGATGAACAAAACGGCCAGCAACAACAGATTGAAGAGGAACCAGAGAACAATTTTGGCGGAGAGGGGGAAGCGGCGCGGCATGGGGTTTTACTCGTAGGCGGGGTTGATGAGCATGTAGCCCACCGAGCGGTAGGTACGGATGAAGCGCGGGTTCTTCGGATCATCCCCCAGTTTTTTGCGCAGGGACCAGATGTGGACATCGACCGAGCGGTCGAAGACATCGTAATGGCGCTCGGCCACCGCCTCGACCAGTTCCTCGCGCGATTTGACCCGCCCCCGCGAACGGGCCAGTGTGGCCAGCAAATCAAATTCCAGGGCGGTCAAGTCCAGGCTCTTGTCTCCCAAAACCGCGCGGCGAGTGCCCGGGTCCAGGCGGAGCCGGCCGACGACAATCTCCGGCTCCAGCGCCTGGCCCGGCTTGGGCGGGGGCGGGGCTGCGCGGCGGGTGACGGCCCGGAGGCGGGCCAGCAATTCGCGCGTGGAAAAGGTTTTCGGAAGATAATCGTCGGCCCCGACCTCAAGGCCGGCGATGCGGTCGGCTTCCTCGCCGCGGGCGGTGAGCATGAGGACCGGGACATTCGACTTGACGCGGAGCCGTTGAAGCAGTTCGAAGCCGTTCATGCCCGGCAACATGACATCGAGGATGACGGCGCTCCAGTTCTCGTTGAGGGCGCGCTCCAGGCCGTCGGGGCCGTTGTGGGCGGCGGCGACGTTGTAGCCCAGGGGTTGGAGGTAGGCCTGAAGCAGGCGGCAGAGGTCTTGATCATCATCGATGATCAAAACGCGCGTGCCGGTGTTTGTTCCGGCGCGGGCCTGTTGTTCAGTGTGCGCGGGCATCGTTTCATCCACAAAGTAGCGCGGGGCGGGGAAAAATCCGCAAAATTAACTCTTCCTTAACAATTTTCCCCGATTTGGCCAATCATCGCTTAACAGGGCGGGGGTCAAATGGAGTGGATGGGCAAGAAGGCCCGTCTGTAACAGTAAGAACAAAAGGACAAGAATTATGAGAAGATCATCACTGATAACGGCAGCCCTGCTGGCGGCAGCCTGGACGCTGACCGCCCAACCTTCCAACAGCCCGCCGCCTGCGCGCGGGCATCGGCCGCCGCCGCTGCCGATCGTCACGGCGCTGGACACCAATGGCGACGGTATTATTGACGCCAACGAAATCGCCAACGCTCCCGCCGCCTTGAAGACGCTTGACAAGAATGGCGATGGCCAGCTCACGATCGATGAATACATGCCGCCGCGTCCGGGCGGAACCAATGGGTCGCCACCGAGAGGTCCCGACGGGCGTCGTCCGCCGGTGCCGCTGATTGTCAAGGCGCTGGACGTCAACGGCGACGGCATAATTGACGCGAGCGAAATCGCCAACGCGTCCGCCGCGCTGCTGAAACTGGATAAAAATGGCGACGGGAAATTGACCCCTGATGAATACCTCGGTCCCCCGCCCGGCGGCCAGGGCGGCATGGGCGGACCACCGCCGGGTGATAACGGTGGACCGGGCGGACCACCGCCGGACGATGATGGCGGACCGGGTGGACCGCCGCCGGACGATGGCGGTGGTGGGAATTGATTCGACGGCCCAATGGCGCAGCGGAGTTGGCGCGTCAAAAGCCGGGGACTTTCCGGGTTCCCGGCTTTTCTCTGTCCATGTCAGAACTCCCAGTGGACGCGTCCGCCCAGGACGGAGACCGGGCCGCGGGCGGCGTTGTAAGCGGGATCGACGACATATTGATAATCGGCAGTCACGTGCAGAGATTTCCAAAGGCGCAGATTGTAATAGACCTCCAGAGACTTCTCCAAGGCGTAGTCCAGGGCGCCATCACCGGCGAGGATGCCCGCGCCGCCATCTTCGAAGAATTGCTGGTGAACGCGGGATATGCCATTGACGATTCCCGCCAGACCGACGGTGTCGGCGGGCCGGCGCCAGAAGTCGCCGTTGATGCTCAGACCCAGGGAGGCGGTTTGATCGACGTCGGCATAGGCCCAATCCTCGGTCTTGCCGTCGTTCCAGCCCAGCCGTGAAAAAAGGCCGATCCCCTTGGCCAGCTCCCACTCGGTGTTGAGGGCAAACCCGTATTTATAGCGATATTCGCGCGGCGAGGCGATGTTGGCCGGATGCACGCCGCTGTCGATAGCATCGGCAAAACCGCCCATGTGCGCCCGGTTCAGATAAGCCAGGAGGCGGACCACAGCCGGATGCTGGCCGAGGGCGAAGCGCCGCTCCAATTCGGTGACCATCCCCCAGGCCTCGAAAACGTGCTCATCCAAAGCCATGCCGTTGGCCACGCGCGGAACCTGGAAAACACCATAGCGCAAGGCCCAATTGGGCTGATTCAAGTCCGCGGCAAACCCCGGGATGTAGCCCAGGCTGTTGGCGGGATAATCCCAGGCTTCGTTGCCGACCAGCGCCCAATTCATGAACTGGCTTTGCGGATCGCCGGCGTAACGGTTGTTGTCGAATATGTCCAGAGCGCTCATCTCTCCGGCTGTGAGCGTAATGCGCGCAACGTCCACCTTGCCGGCCAGATGGAACGCGTCATCCGGCACCGCTTCCTGCTCGCCGCCCAAGCCGAAGGTTTGGCGGATGAAGACGCGGGCGGGTGTGATGTTGCCGTCGGGCGCGCCGATTTTGTAGGCCTCGGCGCTGGGAAAGGCCTCGATGCCCAGGGTGTGGCTGAGTCCGAAGCCCTGCCAGACCAGTCCGTCAACGTGAACTTCCGCTCCTTGCCACAAGCGCGCGCCGAGGAACAGATCCAAGGCCACCGTTTCCTTGGATTCGGAACTTCTGCTGAGGCTGTTCTGGCCCGAATACTGCGCCGGGAAGCTTGGATGCCACTGCTCGACATCGGTGTTCTGCCCATGGATGCTCCACCAAGGCTGGCTTGGCGGCGCGTTGGTGCCCGCCACTGGCGCAGCCTCCTGGGCCGCCGCGGTGGCGGCGGCCGCCAGCATCGCCAAGGGAACAATTCTTCCCAGATGCCAAATTGTTTTCGATTTCATGACAACGGCGCGGGAAGGAGGGCCCCTTCCGACCGCCCGGAGTTTTTAGTCCAAGCCTTGGCGAAGGGATAGTTAATTTTGTGTCAATTCTTGAGGCGCGGAGGCATTTCACTCGCCGCTGCCGTCCGCCCGCGGCTCTATTCTCGCCACCAGAGCGGTTCTGTTCAGCAGAGTCCACAGATCACCGAATAGAAAGTGGTCAAAGGTCCGGATGTGATCCTTGAGGATCTTCTCGGTGAGCATATTGGGGCGAATGTCGAAGTAGTAAACGCCGTCCAGCGGGTTCAACTTGACGGTATATCCTTTGAAGTGGCCCGGCAGAAAGGTCGCGTTTACCCCATATTCCTTTGGAGTTTTGCCTTTCCGTTGAACGTCGTTGAGGAAGATGGCCACGTGCGGCACGTCCTTGCCCGTCAGCTTGGCCAGCAGGAATTTGTCGATGAATATCTTGTCGAGCCTGTCCTTGCTACTGGTTTTCACAGACCCGATGATTTTAACAAGTGAGCCAGACCGGATGACAAGGTCATGCTGGTAGCTCATAAAGAACTCCTCCTTGCCGTCAACTTCCACCGGAACGTTGACCACACCCGAGGTGCAATCTACGCCGATGCGAACCAGGATCAGGCGTATGAATCTCTCGAATAGATCCCCATTGATTTTTCTCGCCGTGTTGGACCGGCCAGCCGGCAGGGCGTCCAAGGACGCGCCGATGGCTTGTTGGATGGTGTATATGGAGCGGTTGACCACTTCGCGATTCACGGCCGAATCCGTGGTTTTCACGGAATCCAGCACTTTTAAGAACTTGGAGGTTTGCCGTTCAACGGTTTTGGCGCTGTAAAGCAAATTTGAATTTAGTGGTCGCGTGACGTTGAAAGCTACGTTCTCTTTGAATTGAAGGAACCGGTAATGCGGCTCGTTTCTGGCAACAATTTCAGCCTGGAGCGCGCCGGGCCGAGCGGCGAAGTCCCCAAAAGCCCTGCAGAATTCAACATAATCCGCCAGTTGAGTGAAATTCGTTTTGTTGGATGCCACCCTGAGGAGTTCCCGCAGCGTCATCTTATGCTCTCCCTACGTTCGGCGGTTTCAGTATCGAACCGCACCCAGTCGGCCACCGAACGTCCCCCGGCATTTTCCAACCGTTTGATAGCCCATTGATTATATTCACTACTTATGTCACAGCCCAGCCACTGCCGGCCGAGTTGCTCGGCGACGACCAGCGTTGTGCCCGACCCAGAGAACGGATCCAGCACAATGTCCCCGGAATTGGACGACGCAAGCAACAACTTGCGGAGCAGTTCCTCGGGTTTTTGGGTCGGATGGGGTGTTTTCTCACCCATGCCGTTGCAAGTCGTTGGAATGTCAATCACATCTTTGGGCTTCGCACCCTTCGGGTTTGGAATCCAGTTCTCACGGCCTTTGCCGTCCCCGCCGCCCCCGTATTGGCTCGTTTCGGCCTGGGGATGGCTGGGATATCTTAAAGTGTGCGCCCCGTAAGGAATCCGCACCTCGTCGATGTTGAACGTGAAATCCTTGCTCTTGCGAAAGTGGATAAGGCTCTCGTGCGACCGCCCCCAGTCACCACCAAGATTGGCTTTGTTTTTGTAGTGCCAGATGATCCACCGGCACCCTCTGAAAAACGGCATCGCCACCACCTTAACGTCGGCGAGAATCTCTGAGAACCCGCAGACATAAAGAGTTCCATTTTTCTTCAATACCCGTGCCGCCTCCCGCAGCCAGTCACGGGACCAGGCGACGTAATGCTCATGGCTCTCAAAATCATCCCAATCGGCTTTTTTGATATTGTAAGGGGGATCGGCAAAAACAAGATCGACCGACTCCGCGGATAACTGTTTTAGCCAGGCAATTGAATCTCCAAAATAGAGCCGGCCATGCGGATGCTCGTAATGCAACTGGACGGCGCCAGCAAGGTCCAGGCAATGAACGATCCCGTTTTGGTGCCTCACGTCCAATTCCAATTGCGGAGGCGTGCCTTTGAGCTTCACCGGCATAAACTCATTAAATCAAAAAGCTCTCTCGATTCAAGCCGGTTTCCTGTAAGTTTTTCCAACGCATGAACAATCCCGCGAAGATGCGCCACTGATCGCTCCATTCCCGCGCAGGGGCCGACGGGGCGTAAAACAGCCCGATTGATCTTGCCCGTTTTCAGTACAATGATTAAACTCGACCATGCGCACGATGAAAAAACGGCTGATTTCCCTGCTTGCCATTGCCGGCTTGGTTTGTCTGGCCGGCGCGGGCTGTTCCAACCACGACATCGACACGGCCAAAGTCCGCCAGGCCTTGCAATCGGTGGGCGGCGAAACCAAGGAACAACTGGAACTGGGCCTTGCCGCCATCGACTCCAGCAATTATGTCGCCGCCATCAAGCCCCTGGAAAAAGTCGCCTTCGGGGCGAAGATGGACGTCCAACAGAGCAAGGTTTTGCAGGAGACCATTGCGAAGGTGAAATACAAGATCGCCCACGCAAAGTGAGCGGGGCCGTCCAGGCCCGGCCGACAACCGGCGTTGAGCGGACGAGAATCTTTTGAGAAACTGGTGCCGCGTAGTTTTCAAACCAGGAATTTTCTGTAGTTAGCAAACCAGGAATGACCTCTCATTTTTGGCGATTGGTAAAGAGGATTTTGGGCTTCTCCTTTTTGTTGGGTGGCGCGGCC
>JBEKSF010000118.1:0-19205 GCA_049517295.1 Verrucomicrobiota bacterium | reverse complement strand
GCCTGACCAGCGTCACCATTGGCAACGGCGTCACCAGCATCGGGTATTATGCGTTCAATGACTGCATCAGCCTGACCAGTGTCATGATTCCCGCCGGCGTCACCAGCATCGGGGATGAAGCGTTCGCTTACTGCACCAGGCTGACAGCGATAACGGTGGACACCCAAAACTCTTTTTATAGCAGCACAAATGGAGTGTTGTTCGACAAGAGCCAAACCACGCTCATTCAATTTCCGGGCGGCCTGAGCGGAAGTTACACGATTCCCGGCAGCGTCACCCGCATCGGGGATTTTGCGTTCGCGGACAGCACGAGCCTGACCAGCGTCACGATTCCCGCCAGCGTCACCGGCATCGGGTATTATGCGTTCAATGACTGCACGAGCCTGACCAGCGCCACAATTCCCGCCAGCGTCACCAGCATTGAAACCGGGGTGTTTGCAAATTGCAGTCTTACCAACGTCGTTATTCCCGCCAGCGTCACCAGCATCGGGGATTGGGCGTTCGAGGACTGCACCAACCTGGCGAGAGTCACGATTCCCGCCAGCGTCACCAGCATCGGGGATGAAGCGTTCGCTTACTGCACCAGGCTGACAGCGATAGCGGTGGACACACAAAACTCTTTTTATAGCAGCACAAATGGAGTGTTGTTCGACAAGAGCCAATCCACGCTCATTCAATTTCCGGGAGGTCTAAGCGGAAGTTACACGATTCCGGCCAGCGTCACCAGCATCGGGGATTATGCCTTCGCAGACAGCACCAACCTGAGCAGCGTCACGATTCCCGGCAGCGTCACCAGCATCGGGGAATGGGCGTTTTCTGACTGCACCAACTTGACCAGCGTGACGATCTCCTACGGCGTCGCCAGCATAGGGGATTATGCGTTCGCTTACTGCGCGAGCCTGACCAGCGTCACGATTCCCGGCAGTGTCGCCAGCGTCGGGGATGAAGCGTTCGAGGGCTGCACCACCCTGACCAGCGTCTATTTCGGGGGCAACGCTCCCACTGCTGATTCATATGTGTTCGACGGTGACAGCAACGCGACGGTCTTTTATTTGGCTGGCACCACTGGGTGGGGCTACAGTTTTGCAGGTCTTCTGGCCGTGCAGTCGAACCCCCAGAGCGAATTCACTTACACGACAAATGCAGCCGCCATCACTATTACCGGCTATTTCGGGCCTGGCGGGACTGTGATCATTCCAGCCACCATCAACGGGCTGCCCGTCACCAGCATCGGATCCAATGCGTTCTTAGAAGACACCAGCCTGATCAACGTCACGATTCCCGCCGGCATCACCAACATCGGCGATTATGCGTTCGTTGTCTGCACCAGCCTGGCCAGCGTCGTTTTTGAGGGCAACGCTCCCACTGTTGGTTCCTCTGTGTTCGCCTTGGACAACAACGCGACGGTCTTTTATGTGCCTGGCACCACCGGCTGGAATTCCACTTTTGCCGGTCTTCCGGCTGTGCTGTTTCAATTTACCCCTGCCAATATGATGCCTTTCACCCATCCCGCCAACAATGCAACACTGGTCGTCACTCTTGTCCCCGCCGAGGCCAACGGACAATGGCGTTTTCCCTGGGAACTGACCTGGCGCGGCAGCGGCACAGCCGCCACCAACCTTGTTCCGAGCCAGAATTATACCGTCGAGTTCAGCCCGGTTCCCGGCTACCTTGCCATCCCGGCGCTGGTGACAAACTTCGTCGCGGGCGGGACGACAAATTTTGTCACTGGCCAGTATTATCCCACCATCACGTCGGTTGACACGAACAGCGGTGGGTCCCTTGAGGTTCTCTTCCAGGTCAACGCGCCCAGCGGGGCCGGTTGGAGGCTTTTGGGGGATACCAATGCTTTCCTGCCCTCGGGCTTTACCACCAACCTCCTGCCGGGCGACTATCTCATCCAGTGCGCGGCGCTCAGCAACTTTGTCCGAATCCCGATCCTATCGGTCCAAATCGCCGCCGGGTTGCCGACGGTGGTGCAGGAAATCTATCAACCCTCACAACCTGCGCCAACCGCGATTCTCCTGCCCGTGCCAGTTCCGTCCGGCGAGATCAGCGACACCAATTATCCCTACGGCTTCAATGGACAACTGGAAACCGATGTCGGCTACGGCAGCGGAGTGGCGGTGCAGGCGAATGTGGTACTGACGGCGGCGCACTTGGTTTTCAACGATCAGACCCTGTCGTATGTCAGCCAGGCCTGGTGGTATCCGCAGGAAGAGGCGCCGCAATTTGTGCCTGAACCGCAGGCGGCGCAAGGCTGGCTGGTCCTCAGCGGCTATGCCTCGCAACGAACCAACGATCTGCAAAGCGGTCTCTACCCCGACCAATCCAGTCCGCAGTCGCGCAACTTCGATGTGGCTGCCCTCTATTTTCAATCATCTGTGGCAGGCGGGGGCTATGGGGGTTATCTGCCTTCCGATGCTACCTCGAATTCCTGGTTGACGAGCACGGCTGAAAAGATGCTGGTGGGCTATCCTGTGGATGCATCCATGTTCCAGGGACAAAGTGTGCAGGCGGGCCAGATGTACGAGATCGGTCCGCAGCCGTATCCATTGAGCCTGGCCACCGACCCGGTCAATGACCAGCAGGTTTATACGGCGTCGTGGTTTTTGAGTTATCCCGGCAACAGCGGCGGGCCGTTCTATGTGCAACTCAATGGTTATTACTATCCAGCCGGCGTGTATTTGGGCACGTTGTCCAGCGGGGCGTCAGCCGTGCGTGCCATTGACGGCAATGTGGTGAACCTCATCACCAACGCGCAGACCATTGTGACAACGGGCACCAATAACTCGGGCGGCGGAGTCGTCACCTTCAACGCCGGCGCGGGCATCGCCAACTACCCGGGGGCTGTGGAAGTGACAATATCTCCGCCGGCGGTGGTTCAGGCTGGGGCGTGCTGGAAGTTTATATCCCAGTCCGATTCATGGTATTCGACCCAAAATCCATCCACTTTGGCGGTGAATTCGACCAATGCGCAACTACAGTTCACGAACATACCTGGATGGAATTTGCCGGCCAATCAGTCGGTGACCGTCGTGCCGGGAGTTGTCACGTGCCTGACAAACTTTTACACCCTGGCGGTAAGTTGGCCGACGCCAGCCGCCATCACCTACGGCACAGCTCTCAACTCGACGCAACTCAACGCCACCAATGTGATCGGGGTGCCGGGCAATTACGCCTACAGTCCGACAAACGGAAGCGTGCTCAACGTGGGCACCAACACGCTTTCGGTCATCTTCACTCCGAGCGACACCAATGAATACGGCGGCGCGAGCGCTACCAACGTCAGTCTGGTGGTGTTGCCACCGCCCCCCGACATCCAGACTATGCGGCGATCCGGCAGTTCCTTCACTTTCACCTGGAGCGCAATGGCCAATCAACAGTATCAAATCCAGACCAAAACCAACCTGATTGAGCCCAACTGGACCACATTAAGCAATGTTCTCACGGCGACCAATTCCAGCATGACCACTGTGGCATCCATCGGCGCCAACTCCCAACAATTTTACCGCGTCGTGCTCTTGCCGTAAGGTTGACCGTTTGCCAGGAATTGCCGCGGAAGAGGGTTTCGATGCGGATCTGAACTTCATTATCTGACCGCGTTCATTGCCCCCGCTTCGCCTGAGCGGCGAATCCCTCCAGCCGTTGGATGACCGTCTGCAACTCTGGAGCAACCTGGGCAAAACGCGGGTCGGCCAGCCATTCCTGGGCGACGGCTAGAGACTGCGCGTCAAGACTCATCAATGCGTCGTGGTTGGGCGTGGCCGTCTGGGTGAGCAGGTTGGGCGAGATCATGAAATTGGCGTTCGGATACACGCTAGCGAAGGTTTGCAGTTCCGCGGTGCTGATGGAAGGGTCAAGCAAGTAACTCTCCAGGATTTGTCGCTGTTGCGGATCGCGCACGTCCGCACGGGCAAAGAAATCCGCCCGCGTCGATTCCCGGCCCTCCATCAAATCCGGCTCGGCTTCCAGCGACTCCAGCACCGTGGCCGGGTTGTTGATGACCAGCCTGTCGAGGGCCAGAAAGGATGCATGAGCCACGGCGGGATTGTCCTGCTGGCGGACCAAGTCCGTTAGCGTCGGCAGGAAATCGGTGCCGCCCAGATACACCGCCACATCGAAGGCCTCCAGGTATCCGACCGATGGATTCTGCTGCCACGGAGCATATTGCAGCATCTGAGCCATTTTCCGCTCCAAGAGCGCGCGGCCATCGGCGCTGGCATCGCCCGACGCCAGATTGCGCAAAGCCACGGCCCATTCATCCGGCGAGTCCATGCTGGCCAGCACCACCCTGGAATAATCAGCGGCGGCGGCCGAATCGAGGCGTGCCAATTCGTCCAGCAGAAACGTTCGCAAGGTGGGAGCCTCGTCCAGCAAGCCGTTGGACGCCAGCTTGAATCCCAGATGCGTGGGTGCATCGGCCTTCGAATCGAGGAACTGGCGGACGGCCGCCACGGCCGCGTTGGTCGGCATGGCTGAAAGCTCGCTCCGCAACTCCGCCAGTCGAAGCCGTGCGGCCTTCGCGTCGGGGGCGGTTTTGAGCAAACCGCAAAGTTCACGCAGCTTGCCCTCGAAGTCGCCGGGGGAGCGGGCAACCGAGGCGCTCACAACGGAGTGAGAAATGGCTGCGTTATTGGTGACTGGCGCGGCGCCGGCTGGCAACGGCGCACTCTGTTCGGGTTGACGGCGCCCGAACCACAATCCGAGGGCCGCCAAAGCGATGAAACCGGCGATGGCAATCAGCAGCCTGCTGTTTCTTTTGGCCGACATGATGCACGGGAACCGCAGGCTCATTGCTATCAGAAGACCGACATTTTGCAAGTGCATTGGCAAAATCAATTCTTGCCTTTCCATTACGGCCTGTGGCACAGTGACGGTGTGTTGGAGTGGACGTTTATACCACGTGCCATTATTGGCATCGAGAGGTGAGCGAGGAAGGGCTTTGCGTTTCCAAAGGCCGCGCAACCGCTCCGGCTGGTTATTAACCACCGCAATTCAACGGTTTTGGCAGGATAGCTCAGTTGGTAGAGCAGAGGACTGATCCGCGTGTTCCAAGGGGGGGCCGCTTTGTTCCTCTTGGTACGGCGTACTTGAAGTCAGGCACTTCGTTGGCCGTCCTTTCGGACTTTTGGGACAATCCATTCAAGAGAAAAGTCGGAGCTAGAGAGTTTGATGTCAAGTCGAGGGATTTTCAGGAAATAGCTCGTCAAGGTTCTTCGTGTCCATGCCAACCACTTGAGCGATGTCCTCCCGGGGCAACTTTCCCGCGCGGTAATTTCGCAGAATCGTTACAAGCTGTTGTTTTACCCGTTGATTAAGAATCGCATCGTGAGCGTTTTGTAAACCGTAAAGGGTGTCCAACGGATCGCCATGCTTGATCAGATCCCAAAGGAAACGGGCGGTCATCTGTCCTCGAAGGAATTTTTCGTAATGCCTCAGTGACGGCGGGATTTGAGGCGAAGTCAGGACGAGTCAAACAACAGTCCATAAGGATCGCGCTTTTCGTTTTCCGCCAGTGCGTCAAGACAGCGCAGGAAAGCATCGAATACGTTATCGGTCCTCTTGCGGAGTGTGTGCAGGACGCTCATGAGGATTTCACGGGTCTGGGCTCCTTGCTCAGATTGAGAACCGAAGCTGATCTTGCGGGCAATGACCAGTGGATGCAACTCGCGTTCGGCGCGGTTGTTGTCCGCCGGAATGGTTGCGCTTTTGGCCCAGTGATAGAGTCGAGTGGCTCGCTCGCGGAATATGTTTTGGATTTTCTGAATGCCCGGATGCTGGGCCGGGCAATGGACCAGAGCCTTAATCTCCACTTTGAGTTCCAGCCCCCGCCGGCGATACTGCGCGGCCGGCAACTCCTGGGCACGCAATTTCATGGCTTCGGCCAGCAGCGGAGCAAAAGAGGCGACAAACTGCGACACCTCGCTGACCTCCGGAAATTCCCTGCCCAAATCCTGGACCTCGCGCAGCAGGTGCGCGTAGCAATATTGAATCAAACAGGGCATTTGATTGTAACCGTTGTAACGGTCCACCACTAGGATTCCCCGCAGCCGCTGGGTTCCGAAAGGACAACGCTCCGGCCCCGGCACCGATTGCTGGCGGGTGACTTGGTCGCTGGGGATGTTGCGCCGGCCGTGGCCGCGATGACCCGGCTTGGCCCCGCCCCGGCGTTGCGAGCCTCCCGGCGGCGTATTGGCTTTAAGTGGGATTTTGGCCGACGGAGTCGAGGAGCCAAAGAGACCTTCCTTGGCGGTCGGTTCTTGGCGGCGCAAACGAGCTTTGAGGCGACGGATTTTTGCTTGCAGCCTGTCGATGAGCAACTGCTTTTTCAGACACCCCGGGCAAAAGCTCGTTTGGAATTTCGTAAGATCTATTCTGGGGTTGGGGACTCACGCTGCTGGCGGTGCTGGCGCAAAAGTCCAGGTCCCAGTTGGTAAAGCAATTCTTCCAGGGCCTTGCCGTTGCTCAATGCCTGTCGCAACTGCGGGACCAACTCCGCTGGCACATACATACAGCGGCGGCGGCCTTTGTCGGTGAAGGAAAGGATGAAAGCGGGATGTTTGTCACCGCGAGCGCAGGCAGGGCAGTTGGGCCGCACGCAGGGTTTGCGGACTTGAGCCAGAGAGCCTTTGATGGCGGGCCAGAGCTTTTGCAGTTGGCGGAGAAAGTTCTGGCGGAGAGCAGAATGGGGATCTTTTGGATGCTTCGTGGTCTGTATATATAACAACATACATACACGCGCAACAAAAAGAATGAAAAAGTCATCGCCCGTTTTCCCGCCGTCACTGAGGCATTACTTTAGCACCACCGCAAATCTGATCGATTTCGGAACACTAATTTGAATTTTTTCCGGTTGT
Organism: Verrucomicrobiota bacterium; assembly: GCA_049517295.1. Lineage (GTDB taxonomy): Bacteria > Verrucomicrobiota > Verrucomicrobiia > Limisphaerales > Palsa-1400 > JBEKSF01. The sequence goes on along the minus strand of JBEKSF010000118.1, from coordinate 12,345 downwards.
TATAAACGACAAGCATCCTTCTCTTGCCACTTTCAATGGCCGCAGACAGGGAGTGGTGGCAGTCACACGAAAGCTCCCTCTAACCCGGATCGTTCTCCCGCTCGCGGGTTTCGACTTCATCGATGGCGCGCTCGAGGATCGTCAGCGCTTGGTCCATTTCTTCCTGGTTCAATGTCAAGGGCGGAGTCAGAGTAAGAACATTCCCGTGCGTGACCTTGAAGTTCAGACCGCCTCGAAGGGACGCGTACATGACCCGTTCCGCTTCATCCGTCGCTGGCGCCAGAGTGGCCCGGTCCTTGAGCAATTCGACTCCCAGGATCAGGCCGAGGCCGCGGACGTCGCCGATCAATGGATGACGCTGTGCCATTTCGCGAAGACGATCCAGGGCGTATTGGCCGAGCGTGCGCGCGTGTTCCACCAGGCCTTCCTCTTCGATTACCTGGAGGGTGGCCAGACCTGCGGCGCATGCCACTGGATTTTTCTCGTGCGTGTAATGTCCCAAAGAGGTGTGTTGCGCATTGTCCAGCGTGTTGCGGCACAGTACGGCCGCCAGTGGGAAAATGCCGCCGCCCAGACCTTTGCCCAGCACGAGAATATCGGGTTTCACATCGTAGTGCAGGCAGGCGAACATGCGCCCAGTGCGGCCGAGGCCCATGGGGATTTCATCCAGAATGAGAAGCGCGCCGTGTCTATCGCAAGCGGCGCGAATCCGTTTCCAATAATCCGGCGGTGGAATGAAAGGAATCGAACGAACGGTTTCGCCAATGACGGCGGCCACGTCGCCTTCCTTTTCTAAAACGTAGTCCACGTAGTCGGCGCAGGCGAGCGAACAGGCCGCGCCGCATTTGAATGGACAGTGGCGATTGTCGGCGGGCGGAACATGTTCGCACCCCGGCAGCAGAGGGCCAATGTCACGGCGAAAGAGCGCTTCGCCGCCGACCGATATGGCATCGAGCGAGGCTCCGTGAAAAGAATCCCACATCGAGACAAATTTGAACCGACCCGTGGCCACGCGCGCGAGCTTGAGCGCTGTGCCAATGGCGGTCGTTCCGCCGGGAGCCAGCAAGACGCGGTCAAGGCCCGCGGGAGCGATCTCGATGAGCTTTTTGGCAAAGCGAATCGCTTGTTCGCAAGTGTAGCGGCGCGTACAGAAGGTCAGTTGGTCCAATTGTTTTTTGATGGCGGCGACCACCCGTGGATGGCCGAAACCAACGGTGTGTACGTTGTTGCCGTGAAAGTCGAGGTAACGGCGGCCGCTGGCGTCTTCGAATCCGGAGCCTGAGGCCGTTTTGATGACATTTAAGCAGGGCGTGGAAAGCGATTGATGCAGGAAGCATCTCGCGTCCTCTTCCAGGAGGCTGCGCGTCGGCGGGTCAATGTTTTTTTCGGCCCATTGGCGCCGGTGCTTCGATAGGTTCAGGTCTCCTTCGGTGTTTAGGGAACTCATGTTACCAGGGCAGGCTGAAGGTTTTAATGTAACTGAATGCCTTGACGGCCTCGACAACGCCTTCCTTGACTCCCAACCCGCTGTCCTTGATGCCGCCAAAGGGGCTGTTCTCCGTGCGAAAGCCAGGAACTTCATTTACGTTCACTGTTCCGCAGCGCAGCGTCTTGATTGCCTTGATGGCACTTCGTAAACGCGTGGTGACAACACCGGAACTGAGGCCGTAGGCGGTTGAATTGGCAACTTCCAGCGCGTCGTCGAGGTCGCGCACTTTGAGGATGGGCGCAAACGGCCCAAAACTCTCACAGACGACCATGCGGCAATCGCGCGGAACGTCAACGATGACTGTCGGTTCCACAAAAGCGCCACGCCGGCAGCCGCCGATAATTACTTTTGCGCCGCCAACGATTGCTTCGCGGAGGACGGTTTCCAAATGCACGGCGGTCGCCTCGTCGATCACCGTGCCCACTATCGTGTTTTCATCCAGCGGATCGCCACAGCGGTAATCCCTCGTTTTTTCAACGAGACGGCTGGTAAAATCAGCCGCGATGCTTTCCTCGACCAAGATGCGCTTGACTGCCGTGCAACGCTGGCCGGAGTTGCGGTAGCTGCCCTCGGCCGCGAGCGTCACGGCCAAATCCAAATCGGCGTCGTTCAGCACGATCAGCGGGTCGTTGCCGCCCAGTTCGAGCACCAGCTTCTTGTAGCCGGCGACTGACGCGATCTTTTTGCCCACCGCCACACTGCCGGTGAATGCGACCAGTTCCACCGCGGGATGACACACCAGGGTTTCAGCCACTTCGATCGTCGGGCCCACCAGGACACTAAGCATTGGGCCCGGCAATCCCGCCGCGTAAAGCAGTTCGGCAAACTTGAAGGCTGTGAGTGGCGTTCTCTCCGATGGTTTGAGCAGCAGGGGCGTGCCCGCAGCGATGGCGGGCGCGACCTTGTGTGCGACCTGGTTGAGTGGGTGGTTGAAGGGCGTGATAGCTGCGGCGCACCGCAATGGCTCCCGTGTCGTAAAGATTTTTCGAGCCTTGCCGTGGGGAGAGATGTCGGTCGAATAAATCTGGCCGTCGTCCCGTAGCGCCTCCATCGCCGCGCATCGCAACACCTCCAGGGTCCTTCCGACTTCATAACGTGTATCCCGAAGAGCCAGCCCGCTTTCGCTCGTGATGAGGTGGGCGAAATCCTCGCGCTGTGATTCAAGCGCGGCACACGTGCAGTCAAGAATCCTGGCTCGTTCATACCGGTTCGGAGTGTCTCGGAACGCGCGCGCCGCCGCCACCGCCGCCTCCACGTCCTGGCGCGAGGCCGTCGCCACCCGTCCGGCTTCAGCGCCATCGTGCGGGCTTCGGATGACAATGAAACTGCCGCCGGCAACGGCTTTTCCTGCGATCAAGCTGGATGCGTTCATGGTTTGGTTCCGTTGCATGTAAACTCGAAAATATCGAAGTTCCGCACGTCGCCTCGCGCCTGTGCGGCGTAGTCCGCTTTCAAGGGTGCGCTCAGTATAAACGGCACCATCTCTTCATATCGTCCGCCATGCGAGCGAAGTCCATTTTCGACGGCTGTCAGGTCATGCCATTGCGGCGTCCGGCCCAGCACAACGTCGCGACCGGAACAGACGACAAGATCGCCTATTCGGTCTTCAGGAAGCTCCATCCAACGCGCCGCGCAATTCCGTTCCAGTATTTCGGTCACGCCCGGCACCTGGCGCAGAAAGGCGGCCACCGACTCGATGAGGCGACCATTCGCTGGGGGAACATGCACTTGGGCGAACGATCCCAGCGCGCCGTGATGCGCCACGTACGGATCGGTGATGGGCAGAATGACACGAAATCCAGGCCCAAATTGTTGGACGAGTTCAGATTCGAGGTAAATGACATTAGGCGAGCCATCCGCTTTCTGCTTGGCGTTCATGCCGTGATCGGCGGTGATGCCGACCACCGCGCCGAGTGCCAGGAGATGCCCCAGTTGCTCGTCAATGTCCGCGTAGAACTCGACGGCTTCTGGTTCCTCCGGGGCGAACCTATGCTGCATGAAATCCGTCGTGCTCAGGTAAAGGAAGTCCGCGGAGCCGCGTTCAATCAGCTTCACACCGGCCTTCAGAACGTAAAGGGATGCTTCTGCGCTGTAGATGGGCGGCGTCGGCCCCACCAGGGATTCGACCGTGTCGATGCCGTGGGTCTCGCGCTTCGCCTCGCCGGCTTTTTCCGACGAAAACGCGATTCCTCCCAAACCGATCAAGCCCGAAGCGAAAATGTCGCGCAGTTTTTCCTTGGCTGTCACAACCGCGACCCGCCTTCCCGCCCGCTGCGCGGCGGGAAAAATCGTTTCGGCCCGGAGAAACACCGCCGAGTTCATCATCACTTCCTTCCCCCTGACCGTGTCGAAGAAATAGTTGCCGCCTACTCCATGAATGCGCGGCGGGACCCCGGTGACAATCGAAACATTATTGACGTTCGTCAGACTCGGCATTGCTCCACGCGCCAGACCGCGATAGCCCTGGACACTGAGACGTTGAAGGTTCGGCATCCGTCCGCGCGCCAGCGCCGTGTCCAAGTATTCATCCGCCGAGCCGTCCAGGCAGATGACTACCCTGGGCGCCGGCGATGGGCTGTATGCGCGACCGTTGAGAGTGAAGTCATTCATGGCACATTTGACTCAGGACCGACCCGATGGCGGCAACGAGTTGCTCCATGTCGGCCGAAAAAAGGCGGCCAATGTTGGCAATGCGAAAAGTGTCCACCTGGGTCAGCTTTCCAGGATAGATGATGAAGCCGCGCCGGCTCAATTCCGTGTAAAACCGGTCGAAGTCGAACCGCCCGATTGGCGGGTGGAGAAACGCCGTGATAATCGAACTTTGCAGACTGGGATTCAAATAAGGTTGAAAACCCAGCCGCTGCATTCCGGCCAGCAGGGTCTGGTGGTTGCGGCGGTAACGCTCATGGCGGGCGGGCACTCCGCCTTCAAGTTCCAATTCCCGCAAGGCCTGGTCGAAAGCAAGGATGACATGTGTCGGAGGGGTGTAACGAAACTTGCCGTCCTTTTCGAATCCCTTGAGTTGGCCCAGCAAATCCAGACTCAGACTTCGCGCCCAACCTTCGCAGGACAGCAGGGCGGCGCGCCGACAAATGACGAATGAAAAGCCCGGCACACCTTCGATGCACTTGTTCGACGACGACACCAGGAAATCAATCCCACACGCCTGGATGTCTATCGGCATGCCGCCAAAACTGCTCATGGCGTCCACCACGTATGCTTTGCCAAATCGTTTGACTACCCGGCCAATAGAATCAATCGGATTAAGCAGACCTGTCGTCGTCTCGCAATGTACGACGGCGACATGTGTCACAGCGGGATCGCCGGCCAGACAGCTCTCCAAGGCCGCGACATCGACGGGAGCATCCTCCGCCGAGCGCAGGACACGGTGAACAATCCTGGCATGCTTCAACATTTGCGCCATCCGCTCGCCGTAAGCGCCATTGGCGAGGACCACCACCCGGCCATCGGGCGGCACGCAAGTTTGGAAAACCGACTCGACCCCAAACGTGCCGGAACCTTGCAGCAAGATCGCTTCCCAGCCTTCCCGACGCGTAAGACCGGCCAGCCTCAACAGGCGAGACCGCACGTCGGCCACCAGCGCGTTGAAATCCGAATGCCAGGAACCAACATCCCGCAGCATCGCCTGCCTGACGGTTGCACTCGTGGTCAAAGGTCCGGGCGTGAACAGCAACTTGTCGTGCGCGGCGGGAATTTCAGGAGTGACTTGCATATGAGGGGTGAAGTGTCTGGCCCGATCTCAAACCGAGGCAAAGAAAGGCCGCCGTCAGGGTGACGAAGCCTAAAACGTGAAATCCGAGCCGGTAGCCACCGAAATCCAAAAGCCTCCCGAAACAGTGCCCAGCGAAGATGGTCGCCAGGTAACCCGACGAATCCACCAAACCGGCCACGGTGCCGACACCGTTGCGGCCGCCGATTTCAACGGCCAGCACGCCGGCCAAAAGGCTGTAGGGGCCGTAAGATAAAAAGCCGATCAGGCCAATGACCGTCTCCACTTGCCATAGGCCGAGGCGATAGAAAAAAGGCAGGCCATAAACCAGAATGGCGAGGAGGGTCAGCGTTCCGAATAGGACAACAGCGCGGCGGCGGCCCGTCAGCCTGTCAAATAGCCAACCCAGCAGGACGATCCCCACCGCCCCAGCCCCGTCAAAGGGCGTGGAAAGCATCGCCGCGACCTGGTTGGTCATCGTCGCGCCGCCTTCGGTCTTGAAAAAATCCACCGTCCAGTCATTAAACGTTTCGCGCATGATGTAAAGGGCGAACGCCATACCACAGACGACCCACAATTGCGGCAGTTTGATCAGACGCGCCAAATAGGAGAAGTCGAAACCATTCGATGCAGACATGCTTTGCACCGCGGAGGAGGCGGGGCGGTCAGAGGGCAGGGTGCGCCACATGATTACAAGCAACGCCAACAACACCAGAGACGGCAGTCCCATCACCATTCGCCAATTGTCGCCGCTCCACGCTGCGATTTGTCCTGCCAGCACGAGCGCGACCACGCCGCCAAAAACGAAGCTCAACGAAAGAAAGGCCACCGCCAATGACCAGTGGCGCCGGGGAAACAAGCCCGGCGTCTGCTTGATGATCGACCCCCATCCCGCCGACCCGCAAAAGCGATTGAGGCTATAACACAACGCCAGCATGGGAACGGACACCGAGAACGCCCCCAACCCCCCAAACACGGCCACCCCGGCCATTACCAGCAGCAAGCAGATGCGGCCTCCAAATTTGTCAATAATAGGACCAAAAATGAATTTGCCCGCGGCGTAGGCTGCCGCGCTATAGCTGATGATGTCGCCGGTTTGGGCCTTGTTGACCGTAAAGGCCTTTTGAATCATGGGAACCGCCACGGAGAGATTCTTGCGGCAGAGATAGACGCCCATGTAGCTCAAGATTGCGCACGCCAACAGCAGGCATGACCGCCGCGGCGGCAATGGCCACTCGTCTCCGACCGGCGCCTGTCCGGATTCACTCCGGACAGGCGTTCGAGTGGATGACTCCGTCATTGAACCTTGACAAGCCGGAAGAAGGCGGCAGAGGAGGAATTGAGCGGAATCGAAGCCGTACTGGCGCCGAGGGTGCCGCTCACCACCGTCCAAGCCGGCGGAGACAGCCTCGGCGTTGTCTCCAATTCCACGTCGCTGGCACCCTGCCAGTTGAGCAGCAGGTTGCCGCCCGACACAGTGGCAAACAGTTCCGCCGTCAGCGCCTGGGTCAGATCCTTGCCCTGCAATCCGGCGGTGTAAATGCCCGCCGCCTCATGCGCGGTCAGCGCACGGCGCCAAACGCCCAAGTCGTCAATCAACGCGTTGATGTCATAGGCGCTGCCTCCATCGTTATAGATGCCGGTGCCGTCCTGGCCGACGTTGACCGCCCAGTTGGTCTGATTGTCGCCGGCGTAATTGAACGGCAGCGCCAAGGTATCGATCGACCCGACGGCCGTCATCGCATGTTTGCTTTGCAACACGCCGTCAACGTAGCCATAGACGTATGCTTTCTGGCCGGGAACAGCATGTTGCACGCTGACCAGGACGTTATGCCACCTGCCGTTCTTGAGCACGTGCGGCAGATCTGTTTCGCTATACTTGTCGCTGCTGCTTGCGCCCGTGACATTGATGCGGTAATTGCCGCCGCTCTGCGTTGTCACGACCCAGCCCTCGTTGCCCGAACTTCCCCAGTCCTTGTTCCCGATGAAGGGCAGATCGTCGCTCTGATTGGTGTAGTTGACCCAGAACGACACGGAGAAGTCGTTCGTGCTGTCGAATTGCAAGTCGGCCGGGTAACCGAACGTTGCATATTCGATGTCCGTTCCGTCCGTTGTTGTGGTGTACTCGAAGGCCTGGCCGATGATGCCCGGCGCAAACCGCGGGGTCGGACTGGGGTTGGAGCCATTAACGGCGTAAGCCGCGTTATTGGTTCGTCCGGACGTATCGTTGAAGTTCCCGTCGAAGGTGAGGTGCGCGACCAGGTTGTTGGTAATCGGGCCTGCCCACACCTTGAGCACGGCCGGGACGCTGATCGCCGCCCCGTAGCTGTTGGACGCCACCAACTGATACAGGCCGGCGTCGGTCAATTGCACGTTCTGCAACGTCAGATTCGTCCCCGAGGAATTGGCCACCACGTTGCTGTCATGCAGCCACCAATAAGAAATGGGCTGGCCGCCCGTCGCCGCCGCGCTGAAGGAGACAGACCCGCCTACATCGGCCACTTCGCCCACCGGCACACCGGAGATGACCGGCGCCGGCAGATAGCTGAGCAAGGCCACGCTGCTGGTGGCCGCGCCGTAGGAATTGGAAACCACGACACTGTAACTGCCCGCCAGGCTGGCCTGCACGTTAGTGACCGTGTAGGTGCTGTTCGTCGCATTTGACAGATTGGTGGCGCCAAAGTACCACTGATAGTGGAGTGTCGGCGTGCCCAGCGCGCTCACGTAGAAGCTCACGCTGGTGCCCGGATTGCCGCTGGTGTTGGCGGGCGGCACCTGAATAGTGGGCTTGGCGCCGGCACTGGTGATCGAGGCCTGGTCCACCGTCAGGCCGTTTAACCCGGCATTGAAAATCCCCAGTGCCTCGCTGCTGTTGAGCACACGACGCCAGATGGCCAGATCATCCACCAGCATGTCAATCGCCGCCTCGCTGGTGTCATCGGTATAGTGGCCCGTGCCGTCCTGCCCGATGTTCACGTTGAATCCCAGGCCGGCGGTGTCGATGCTGCCGCCAATCTCTCCGGCGTCGGGCGCCAGGTTGGCTACGTTGACCAGGACGCCATCGACATAGATTGTCCCCACGCTGTGGCGGGCGAAGGTGACCACCACATGATGCCAGCCGCCATCCTCCAATTGCGGCGCGACGTGCGGGCTGTCCCGCCGGGAACTGCCTACTCCCGGAACATTAATCGCGTCATCGCGGTAGTTCCATTTCATGCCGTCGCCTTCCGAATTGACGATCCAGCCCGGGTCGCTGCCGCTGTTCCAGTCCTTGTTGCTGATGAACGACTCGTCGTCGTTCTGCGAAAATATCTTGACCCAGAATGCCACCGAGAAGTCGCTCGAATCCGCCTCGTAGTCGGAGCCGAAATTCAGGTCCGGCGGGGTGTTGAGGGTGACGTAGTTGTTTGTTGCGGGCGCGTTCGGCGGAGTGCCGGAGGTCGTGGTATGCACGGCCATGCCCAAAAATCCGGGTTCAAAGGTTGGGTTGCCGACCGGCTGCCCGTCGTTGCCCTCGCCCGAGGAGTCCAACAAATTGCCGTCAAAGGTCAGGTGGACCACCATGTCGTTGGTGATCGGCCCGGAGAAGACGGTCAGATCCGCCGGCGCCGCCACAACAGTGCTGAAGAGGTTACTGATTTGCACTGAGTAATACCCGTTGTTCGAGACAGTGGTGCTGGCGATGCTATAGGTCGGATTGGTCGCGCCCACAATGACGTTGCTGTTGAAAAGCCACTGGTAGAAGAGCGGTTGGCCGCCCCGCGCAACCACGGTGAACGAGGCCGGATCCCCAGGCGCAAGGGTCAAGTCCTCGGGGGAGGACTCAATAATCGGAGTGAAAACCAGCGAGAGCGAGATCGCCGTGCTGGTCACAGCACCGTAGGTGTTCGTCGCTATCACCGTGTAGAGTCCGATATTATTGGAAACCGTGTTCGGAATCGTATAGCTCACATTCGTGGCCCCGACGATGTTGGTCCCGTCAAAGAGCCACTGATACGCCAGATCGGACCCTCCAATTTGAGCGGTAAATGTCGCCGGCCCGTTGAAATCCGCCACCACCGGAATCGGCTGAACGAGGATGAACGGCTGCGGAATGGTGTAGAAACCCAGGTCATCAATGTCAAAATACCAGCTTGCGGTGCCTGCCTCCATGAAACGCATCCGCACGTGCGGTTGATTCGCCGCGGCCGGCAGGCCGAAGACTTCAATTCGTTTCTGTTGCACCGGGTCGTCGTTGCGGCACGGGCGAATATAGGGAATCAGCGCGGGTGTAATCGGTGCCCCGATGAATGCCCCGTAGGCCAGGCCGTGCGCCTGGTCGCTTCGCGCCGTATCAAAGGTGGCATAAACATCGATTTGCCGCGTGGCTGGGTTGGTCACCACGTCCGAGCCATCGGAGTCCGTCGTCCCGTCATCGAGCATGTAGAGCAACGGAAGCCAATTGGTTCCCTGGTCAATCGAATACTCCACCGAGCAGATATTGTCCTGGTTCTGCTCGTTGATGTTATGGAAGGAGACATAGACATTGGAGTAGCCGGTAAAATCGTAGTCTTTGGTAAACATGACTTGAACTTGGTTTCCGCCGCGTTGGTCGGATTCGGCTACCATCAGGTTGCCACTGCACAAATTGGTGAGAAAAACCCCGTTCTCAACTATCGGCGGGATCATCTGCCGCCGGTTTCCCGACACTTCAGGAAACCCCGGCGACGTGTAATCGTCGGTCCAGTAATAAACCGTCGCGTAGTGCGCCTGTCCAATCGTGACCCAGTTCAAATAGGAGTCAGACAAGACATCGTCAAGGTTTAAGCCCGGATCAATGGAATCGGTCCAGTTGGTGACCACCCATCCCTCCGGGATGCCCCCCTCGGGCACTTCATCGAACGACTCAAAGTAGATCGGCGCCGGCAAGGTGACATCCTGGTAGCCGAAGACCCTGAACGACCATACATTGCTGGTCAGTCCCACCACACTGTCAGAATATATCACCGCCACCGTGTGCTGGCTGAAAGGCAACATCGCATTGGTCGGATTGGCCAGGAATACAAAGTTTGTTCCGGTGTCGGTAATGCTTGCCGAGAGCGTCATCCCGTCCAGTTCCACACTGATGCTGTTAGAGTCAATCACCGAGTCACCCGGATTGAGAATCCCGGACACTGGGGTGATCGGCGCGATGCTTTTGGCCCCCGGGCTCGGCACTTGGGCCGTCACATACGCCGGAACCGTCGGAATGGTCGTCGGAATCTTTGTGGATTCAGGCACACCGAGGGCTGCAATCTGGCCCGGCGATAAGGTGTCGTTCCACAACTGGATGCTGCTGACATATCCGTAAGCGGCCCCGTTTGTTGTGCTGTTTTGAAAAAGCTCCGCGTAGCCGCTCGGCGGCGGCGCTCCGGGCTGCGCCAGCGCAAACCGGCTGTCCACGCCGCCGGTAGGATCCGTGCCGACCTCGACGCCGTTGATGAAACAATCAATTTCGTTGGCATTGACCGCAAAGGCGATGCGATACCATGTGTCCGGAAGGATGGTCCCGCTGTAAGGTCCGGGCGGCGCGCCAATGCCGCCGGTGCTGTCAATCACCAGGTCCGCGTCAGGCGTGATCACTCCGTCGTCGGTTTGCACCAGCGGCCGGACGTGCGCGGACTCCGTGCCGGGGAAGAGCACATCCATGACAATGGTGTAATTATTGACGAGCGACCCGCCGCCGTTGGCATTGAGCGCCGTGGTCGGCAAATAATATCCCCCGCTGGGGCCGGAGATTGGGAAGTACATGACTTTGGCGTTGGTTCCATTGATGGGCGAGATGCCCAAGTCCGCCGTTGTGTCGAAGATCGTTCCAGCTTGGGTCGGGGCGTCCGCGTAACTTAGCAGGTTGGAGCCGACGGTGGGCGTCAGGTCGGATTTGGTAAAATCCCATTGGCCGACATTGGTCTGGCCGCGGGTTTCAATTGCCGAGAAAACAGCGGCCAGGGCTGTCGCGGCGAGGATTGCGATTTTTGTTTTCATATTAGCGTTTATGCTGAATGAACGGGTTTACGTTTCGGTCATATCGATCGGAGAGTAGAACGGTCTGGAAAATGTCTCATTGCTATCAGTGGTTGATCTTGTATTGGCGCATCGCTTGAGCCGACTGCTGATCACCGCTGTCGGCGCCCTTTTGCAATTCCTGGGCCGCCGTCATCATGGCCCGGGCGAGCGTCGTCTGTTGGTCCGCTGTCAAATCCGGTCTGGCGCGCAAGTCCTGGATTTCCCCAAAGGCAGCCGTGGCGTTGTGGTTTTGCATGTCGGTGACAAATTGGTTTGCCGCGGCCTTGGTGTCGGCACCGGCGCTGGCGAAGGCGCGCTGAAAGACTGTCTGCATTTCGTTCACGGGCAACGGCGTCGGAGCGTCGCTAGCGTGCTTGGAACAGCCGGAAACGGTGATGACGAGCGACAAAACCAGCCAACATCCAACATGACGCATACTCATAGTCAAAATCGTTGTGACCGAGATCTAGTTCGAAGAAGGTATGCGCTGTGGCCTTTCGCCTGTGTAACAACGGTAATCAATACCCACATTGCGAGGCACCTTTTTGATGCGACTCACGTTACCCGGCACCCACAAAGTGATGCAGCTATTGTTGTGCCGCCACCAGCCGTGCAGCAGATCCACCCCGGGATAAAAGGGTTGCTCACTTCCTTCCGGTCCCCACTGCGCCAGAATTATGTCCGTGCCGGGAAAAAGTCCCAGTGTGTCCGACGAAGTGCCGTCTTGAAACCCTTCGTCCATCTGCTCCGTTGAGTCCTGGCAGAAAATGGTAGTGGAAGGACTGGCATAATCCCTTCGCTTCAACGGACCGCGGAAGTTGGGATAAGTGCTGTTAGGTCCATTCCAGGGAATGACGAGGTACTGGCAAATGCCATAGCAGGAATTCAGCCAGAAGTCGATTGGATAATTGATTCCGGAATCGTGCCACTCGTCGACGGTTGAGTTAGGCCCTTCCGGATCGGCAAACAACTTCATCTGGTTGCCGAAATAGCCCGAGTAGCCCAGGGCCCAGTAGGCATCCGACAGATCACAAGGCGATTCGAGGATTTGCGAGCGCGGATTGATGTACCAATTGCCACCGTTAGGCAGAGCCGGATTGCC
>JBEKSF010000117.1:0-25866 GCA_049517295.1 Verrucomicrobiota bacterium | reverse complement strand
GGCCGCGCCACCCAACAAAAAGGAGAAGCCCAAAATCCTCTTTACCAATCGCCAAAAATGAGAGGTCATTCCTGGTTTGCTAACTACAGAAAATTCCTGGTTTGAAAACTACGCGGCAGAGCAAAGCCACACCGTGTGTTTGACGCGTTCAGACGCATCGTGTCTGCTTCCCGCCGGACTGTGAACTGCCTCCTTCAAAACTCCCAATGCAGCCTTGCGCCAAATACGGATACCGGCCCGCGATCACGGTTGTATGCCGGATCGATGACGAATTGATAATCCAGCGCGGCATGAACGCTCTTCCAAATTCCAACGTCGTAATACGTTTCCAGCGTCTTTTCCAATCCGTAATTCAGCGCCCCGTCGCCGGCCAGAATGCCGGTGCCGCCGGCTGCCAGAAATTCTTGATGGACACGTGAAATGCCGTTGATCACACCGGCCAAACCAACTGTATCATTGGGCCTGTTCCAGATCGCTCCTTTGACGCTCACCCCCAGCGACCCTGTCCGGTCAACGTCCGCGTACGCCCACGACTCGGTTCGACCGTCGCTCCAGCCCAGCCTGGAGAAGACGCCGATATTTGTTGTTATTTCCTGCTCCCAATTGACCGCAAAACCGTATTTCTGGCGATACGCGCGCGTCAGCGCAATGTCCGTGCCCGGAGCCGACAGCGCCTCCTCATAGCTGCCCATGTGCGTCTGGTTGAGATAGGCCAGAAACCGGATCGCCCCGGGATGAGTCTTTATGGCCCAGCGCCGCTCCACTTCCGTCACCATGCCCAACGCCTCAAGGTAGTGCGCGTCCTGCGCCATCCCGTTGGAAACCCGCGGCACCTGGAAGAATCCGTAGCGCAGCGCCCAGTGTGGTTGGTTCAATTCGGCGGCAAATCCGGTTTCGTATCCGACGCTGTCGGCCGGGTAATCCCACGCCTCGTTCCCCACCAGGGCCCAATTCATGAATTGCGTGCGCGGATCGTGAGCGTAGGTGTTGTTGTCAAGAATATCCAAAACGCTCAGTTCCCCCAACGTCAACGTGAGCCGCGACACATCCTTCTTCCCCGCAAGTTGGAGTTGATCGTCTTCGACCGTTTCTTCCTCTCCCCCTAGGTCGATCGTCTGTCGAATAAACGCCCGCGCCGGCATGATGTTCGGAATTTGCGTCCCCAGACGGTAAGCTTCTCCATTTGGAAACGCTTCGATTCCTACCGTCTTGCTCAGGCCGAATCCCTGCCAGACCAGTCCATCCACGTGGGCTTCCGCCCCCCGCCACAGGCGGAGTCCGAGAAACAAATCCAGCGAAACCGTGTCCTGGACTTCCCCTCTGCTGTTCAAGCTGTTCGGACCGGAATACTTGGCGGGAAAGCCCGGATCACCTTGAACAATATCGGTGTTCTGAACATGCCAGTTCCACTTCTCTTCCCGGCCATCGGCGCCCTTCCCGGCGGCCAACTCCGTTTGATTCGTGGCGGCCGGCGCAGGAGGATCACGCAGTGAGTCCGCGGATTCTTGCGAGGCTGGCGCCCAACTCGCGGCGGTGCAAACCAGCAAGATAATCTCGCCTGTCGTTGTCAAGTTCCATTTCACATGGGTTCAAACAACCAACCAACAGCGCGCATTTTATGCGCAAACGCTCTCCCGGTGTTACTTAAGAACCTCTGAAGATTTGTTAAGAAACCGCGGCAACGAGGCCGCGGCTACTCGCCTTTCACGACGGGAACCAATTGTCTGTTCCCCGCTTCGCCCTGGCACAGATGAGTTTCAATGGTGACATGAACCAACTCCGCGTGTCCGCGGAGCCCTTCTCGGTAAGCATCGGCCGACTTCGGCTCGTGGGCCACGACACTCACAATGGCTGCGAAAACGCCCGCGCCAATCTGCCACACGTGGAGGTCAGTGATGAGCGAATCACCGTCACTCTCAATGACGCGCCTGATTTCCTCCTTCAAATCGGTGGATTCCGGCGTACGATCTACCAGGATGCCGCTGGTATCGCGGAGCAAATTCCAAGCCCACGAAAACACGACCGCGCTGCCCGCGATGCCCACCACCGGATCAAGCCAGAACCAACCGATGAATTTCCCCGCAACTAACGCGCAAATGGCGGTGAATGTCGTAAATGAATCCGCCAGCACGTGTATGTAAGCCGCTCGCAGGTTCAAATCACTCTGATGATGATCCTGTGCTTCTCCGTGCTCGTGATGGGGCTCGCCCTTGAGCAGAATGGCGCACACCAGATTGACCGCCAGGGCCACGCACGCGACGCCGATGGCCTCGTTGAAATGAATCGGCAACGGAACGAAAAGCCGGCGCACCGATTCACCGGCCATCAGAACGGCAATCACCGTCAGCACCACCGCGCTGGCAAAGCCGCCCAGGACGCCTATTTTGCCGGTGCCGAAACTGTAGTGTGGGTCGGCGGAATATCGGCGGCTGAAATAATAGGCGAGCACGGCGATGAGAAAGGCGGCAACATGCGTGCCCATATGCCAGCCGTCCGCCAGCAACGCCATGGAGTGGAATATCAAGCCGGCAACTATTTCAATCACCATCATGGCGGCGGCGAGCAGAATCACTCTTCGCGTGTTTTTCTCCGCGGTTGCCAGATCCCCGGCAAAATTATGGCTATGTTGCCAATGTGATTGATTTAGCGTGTGCATAAATACACTGGACGCAGACACATTCTATTTCAGTCTGTTTTCGCTTGGGGAAGCAGTTGCCAATTCATTCCTACGACGTCTTTCTCCAAGCTTAATCGGCTCACAAGCTGTTCGACCTGCGCGTCCATTCGTTCCTGGCTTGAGAGGATGGCCTTGAGAACCGCGTGGTTCCGGCTCTTGCCAACCACGCTTTCGAGTTCGTGCAGGACCAAGGGCGAAACCGTGGTGAGCTGGACGAGCAACGTCCGAAGCTGTGCTTCCTGCCGCCCCACGCAAGTCAGGTAGAGGGCGTATTTGAATTCCTGTTCGCTCAAATCAACCGGTTGCCGGTTGATCAGCGCGACCACCGGGCGCAGAAGTGTGTTCACCCCGAGCACACAAGCCGCGCCAACACATGCAAATTTAAAATATCCAAAGCCCGACAGTGTGCCCAAGGCCGATGAACACCAGATAGTTGCGGCCGTATTGATGCCTCGAATATTCAGCCCGCTGCGCATGATGACGCCCGCCCCAAGAAACCCGACTCCGGAGACCACATACGAGGCCATTCGCGTCGAACTGGTGTCTGGAATCAGACAACCCACAATCACAAACATCGCCGATCCCACCGCCACCAGCGTATAGGTCCGCAGACCGGCGGTTCGTTGCCGCCACTGTCGTTCAGCCCCGATGACCACGCCGCAAAGAAGCGCGCAGCCAAGGCGCAGGAGAAATTCAACCGTGTTCATGCTTACGGCTTGGTCTCAACAGTTGCCTGGTTGGTTGTGACCGTCACCCTCGCCGAGGAGCCTGAGGCTGCGTTGTCTGCCTTGTGCGAACCGGCAAAAACGCGCACGAATTTGATGCCGATCAGAAGGAGCAGGATCAACAGGTAAATCCGCAACGCCCACAATGCAAACCGGACCGTTCGCGTCGTTTTGATTCGTGCCATAAATCAATCCGCTTTTGGCTCAAACTTCGTGCCCTTCATGATGTCCCGGTTGCGGACGACACCCAGCAGCCGGTCCTGACCGTCCACCACCGGCAGAATATGGAACTGGTATTTGGCGAACAGCGCCGCCAAATCCTCCCGCAGGCAATCCTGGTCCGCCGTGACCACCGGCGAAATCATCAGATCACCCAGCCGGGCGGTCTCCGGCGCGACCACCAGATCGCGCAAGTCCACCACCCCTAGCAGAGTTTTCACCTCGCCCCCCACGATGTAGAGATAGGAGATGTTCCGGTTATCCCCGCCGCAATTGCGGAGCGACTGCAAAACCTCAGCCGCCTTCGCTTCTTGTGCAAACGTGAAAAATTTCTCGCTCATCAACGTTGCCGCCGGCACATCGGTGTTGGACATGATGGCGTTGACGCGCGTGGCCCGGGCCGACGGCAACAGTTTCATTAGTTCGGTGGCTTTTGCGTGGGGCAAACTCGAGAAGAAATCGGCTATCTGCATCACCGACATTATGGCCAGCACCTGGCGCGCTTTTTCCTCCGACAAGAAGGCAATAAGCTGTCGCTTGGCGCGAGGCTCGGCATCGCCCAGCACTTCGGCCGCCTTGGCAGGGTCCAGCGCCGAAAACATCGCCCGTTGCTCGTCGCCGGAAAGAACTTCCAGCGCGTCGGCCAGATCTTCGCTGGGCAGTTCCAGCGCCTGCTCGCGGGCCACCGAGAGCGTCACAACGTCTTTGGTGTGGTCCTCCACTGAGAGCGGCTGCACGTAGCGCCAGGAGATCAATTGATCCTTGGCTGTCGCGAACCGTTCCAATCCCCATTTGCGCAGAAAGCCGTTGAAGGATATGTCCACGTGAACCAGTATCATCCGCCCTTTGGAGAAAAGCAGGTGAACGTCGTTGACCACTTCGGTCCGCCGGCCGTCAATATCAAGAATCGTCTGCCCCATCAAGTGCTCGTTCAGTAGTATCCAGCCTTTCTGGTCAATGAATGCCGGATACGGCTGCCCGCTTTCGGTCGGCGTGATGAATACGGCTTGGTCTTCAATCCGCACCACCTTTTCCCACGGAACCAATTCGGTCGGATCTCCTTTGCCGTGTTCGATGTAAATCCCGACCGCTTCCGGATACGGTTCGGAAAGCCTGAAAACAAGGTCGGTCAGACGGCCATTCTTCCGGTTGGTTTTGTCCTGACAAATCCGGCAATTGAGCAGCCGGGAGAAATACAGGAGTTGAAACGCTTCGTATCCGGCCGGCTTGGCTTCGACGTTGTTCCTGATGTTGTTCATGGCAGATTCTCCTAATTGCCCGCCCCGAACCATTCCGGGAACAGCACCGAAACGCCGTAGGCGGTCGAGATGACGATCACGAACGCCGCGATGCTCCAATTGGCGATATTCTGCCAGCGCGTGTTGACGTAATCCCCCATCAGCGGTTTGTCGTTGAGCAGCAATATCAAAAACATCAGCGCCGCCGGCAGCAGCGTCACCGCCACGACCTGCACAAAAATCGTGATGATGTTCTGCATGTCAATGCTGGCGACCAGCGAAACCACACCGGCCGACATCAGCATCAGCACGTAGGCCACGTAAAACCACGGCGCTTCCCGAACGCTCCGGTTAAGGGAATGCGCCCAGCCGAAGACCTCGCCCATCGCCCAGCTTGTCGCCAGGGAAATGCACAGCGCGCCCAGCAACCCTGCGTCGAACAGGCCGATGGCAAAGAGCATCTTGGCCCACTGGCCCAAGTGCGAACCGGCGGGCATGACCGCGGGCATGGCCTCGGCGGTTTTGGCGGCCGAATCCACGTCCTGCCAACTGTGAAATGATGCATCTACCTTCGACCAGGGACCGGTGGTGATATGATTGGCCGCGGTGTCCGCCGCCAACGTCGCGGAGCTGGGATTGGACGGGTTGTAGTAGAATACGCCGGCGGTCGCGATGATGATAAACGCCGCCACCACGCAGGTCATGAATGAACCGAAAAACGTGTCGAATTTTCCATACTTGATCTGCTTCACATCCATCCCCTTGTCCACCACCGCGGATTGCTGAAAAAAGATTTGCCACGGCGTGATCGTCGTCCCGATGTTGGCCATGATCAGCGTCAGCAACGCCACGCCCGACATGCCCAGTTTGAAACTCGGATGATAGAAACCCCGCCCCACAACACTCCAGCCTTCCTTGACGTTGCCGGTGTGCATCGCCCAAATCGCCGCCGGAATATAGACCAAATTGAACAGGCAGAAAAAAAGCGTGATTTTCTCGAACGTCCAGTATCGCCCGGTGATCACGATGGCGGTGAGCAGCGCGGTTACACTGAAGAACGTGACCCACGCCGGGATGTTGAACAAGCTCATCGCCTGCGTCATGCCGATGTATTCGGTGACCAGCGTCAACCAGTTGATGACCGCCAGATCGAAAATGGAAAAACACCCCCAGAATTTCCCAAAACCATCAAATATCGCCTCCGCATGGCCGCGCTTGGTGACCGCGCCCAGCCGCACGGTCATCTCTTGCACGTAATACGCCATTGGCACGAGAATGATCATGGCCCATAGCAAATTAAACCCCGTCTTGGCTCCGGTCTGGGCGTAAGTCGATATGCCCCCGGCGTCGTTGTCGGCTATCATCGTGATGATGCCCGGCCCCAGCGCCGCCAGAAACAGCAACGTCCGGCGGTTCAGCCGCCGTATCTGATGAATGCTCTTGGCAATCCAATACATACGCTTCCACGTCGTTCTTCCAACCCGTTCGCTCCGGTCCCCCGCGGCTGGCGACAAAACCATGCGTCTATCTTAGCCGCCAAAAGCCGGAGATGTTACTGAAGATTTCTTAAGACGCCACTCAGAAACGCGGACTTACCGGCCCTGGAGTGTGAGACAAGATTCTTCGTATATGCGACCCAATATACTCCTTTGGGGCCACGTTTGCCCTCTCTCCCCGCGTGCGGGGAGAGAGCCGGAGAGAGGGGACCCTTTTTCGTCACCTGAAGAATTTTGTCTCACACCCTTGGCCCTGCGATGGGATACTCCGCAACCGCAAGCCAAAGACGCTCCCTCTCCCGGGTTCGCTTTTGAGTTCCACCCTGCCCCCCATGCGCTCTACCGCCCATTTCACAATCGCCAGTCCCAATCCCACGCCGCCTTCCCCGCGCGACCGCGCCTTGTCCACCCGGTAAAACCGCTCGAAAACTCTTTGCTGATGCTCCGGCGCGATGCCCGGCCCCTTCGTCGGCGACCTCGATGACTATCGCCCCTTCGTCGCGGAACGCTCACACGCGTATCGCCTTTCCACGCGGACCATAACGAATGGCGTTTTGGATCAGATTCACCATGGCCTGCCGCAATAGTTCCGCATCAAACTCCGCCAGCAGGCGCTCGGCGCCATCGACTTCGATTCGCTGCTCTTTCTCCTCCGCAACCAAACTCAGCCGCCTTTGGCGACGGGAGAAAAAATAACGGGCCGCCGACGCCAAATCGCCGGAAATCTCGCCCCTTAATGGCAACAACTTGCGCGTCGTTGCTCGGAAGCAATAAAAGCTCCCTAAAAAACCGCCGTAATCCCCCCGTAGAAGGCGCGTCGGGGGCCGTAGGCCGGGGCGGCAATACCCACACCAGTGCCGTTGCGCAATTCGTAAGGTTCATCCAGCACGTTCAGGCAGTCAAATCGGAGCCTCAATTGACGGATGCCCACGGCATGCATGTTATGTGTATATTGAATGCCCAGATTCACCGGGCAATAAGGGCTCAACTCCTCCTCGTTGGCAAATCCGGCCCGCAAGCCGGAGCCATAGAGGAAGTCCGCATGAACGCGAAGGTTCTTGAGCAGATCATAAGACACACCACCAGAACCTGTGAAACGTCCTTGATGATCCAGTTGCATATGCCTGGTGGTCAGGTATCCCAACTCGTTATCGGGAAATTCGTTTTCGACAGAGTCAAAATCCTTCACCCAAGTTTGCACGTACGAATAATTCCCATAGACCGACAGGGGTCCTTGTTTGTAAGTGCTGCTCAACTCCGCGCCATAAACCGTCCCGGACGAGTAGTTAAAATTATTGAGAATAACCGCGCTGCCGAACTGCCCGTCGTCGAGCAGGTTTTTGGCAAGTTTGCAGAATGAATCAACCGTCACCTGCCAGGCTGGCGTGATCTTCCGCGACAAACCCAAGTCAAAATAATTGTCACGCTCCACTTTTGGGGGATCGTCCCGGCCATTGTACGGGGCATCAGTTGTGTACTCGAACTCCTTGACGGTGGACGGCCAAACATATTGCAACGTCGGAGGCATGAAGTAACGGGCATACCCGAGGTGGAGCGTAGTGGCTTTGTCAATCTTCCACACCAAATTGGCGCGCGGACTGATTTGCCACTCGTTGTTAAAGGAAACATCAAATCTGTCATATCGAGCTCCATAGTTGAACGTCAGGCGGTCAGTCAATTGCCATTCGTCCTGCAAGTAAACGCCGGCGGTCAATCCGCTGTTGCCCCCATTGGCGACGATGCTGTAGGGAGTGGTGGACGATTGGGGTGCAATGGTGTCGGGCAGTTTGTCACCGGTTCCGGACGGGGCGAATTGATCCGGCGATCGGAAGACATCAGACGTTGCGTCGAGCCGTTCCAGGTCATAAGTTGCCAGCATCCCGGCTCGGAGGGTGTGTTGGTCACCCAATTCGTAAGACGAGTCCATTTGCAAGCCATTGGCGAAATCGCTGTTGTCCACCTGAGCCGCAGTGCCGCCAAGAAGCAAACTTTCCGTCACGTCGGGTGTAAAATGGATGTCCGTGTATCGGGTCAACGCGGAAACCTGGTAGGAAAGGTTGCCGGCGGATTTCTGATAGGCGAGCACCGCGTAATAATTCTGCTCGGTCTGGTAATTATTGGCCGTGGCCGAGTTGGCCGGAGCGCTGTTCGTCAACTCATAAATTGGCCCAAGTCCCCCCGTGTCGGGAATTTGAAACCCCGCATCCGAACTGCTCAGCAGTAGTGTCAGGCGGCTGGTTTGGTCAATGGGATGGGAAAAGTAACCAAAAAACTTCTCCTGGTCCGTCATGTCGTGCAGCGGAGTGGGATTGGCCGTCGTATTGTCAATGCCAAGGTTGTCGTGCAAATAAGAGGCGGCAATAAAGTAGTCCAGATTGCTCGTGGTGCCGCCCCATTCAAAAGAGGGATTGACGGTATCGTAACTGCCCCCGTAGAGCGAAAGCTCCGCGCCGTTGAGTTGAGAACCCGTCTTGGTGGTCACATCAATAATTCCGGCGGTGCGGTCCCCAAACTGAGCCGGCATTGTTCCCGTCATCAGAGTGACCGACTGAATCAGGTGCGTATCGACTTCCTGCCCAAAACCATTGAGGCTCTCCGGCAGCAAGACGCCGTTGACGCGATATTGCAGATCGCCGTGATCGCCGCGTACATGTATTTCTCCAAATTCCTCCTGCACCACCCCGGGTGCTTGCAGCAGCACTTGTTGAAAAGACGTGCTTTCACCCTGGCCCATTGTCTGAATTTGGTTCAGGCCGATGGTGTAGGTGACGGCCCCCAAGCTGGGCGCGATTTCCTCCCGGGCCCGGTCCAAATCCGCCGTCACAACTACATTGCCCAATTCTTGGACGCTCCAATTCGTCACGGCTCCCACCCCGTCTTGACCGCCTGGCGGCCGGGCTGGCGGTGCCGCCGCCCTGGAAATCGGCGCGGTCTGCTCGTTCGTCACCGCCGCGTGGCTGAAAGCAATCACACACACGCATAGGCAACTGGCCATCAAATACTTCTTCATGGCCGCAAAAGTACTCGGCGTCCAGGGGGTTCGCTTTCGGATGCTTGCTCTTTTTTGATGGCCGTTTGCGCCAGCCATCTTTGCCGGCCTGATGACGGCGGCCTTCCCACCCCCGAACCACCCAAGGTCAATTCTCGATTTCCCATAATTTGTCCTGACTAAAGCAGAAAATGGTTATATATTCAAATAGAAAGTTTTAAGTCTAAAACATCACTCCTTCCCGCATCAAACGCCGGAAACCCTCGCCATTGGCCCGGACTTATGCTAGAAGGTCCCTTGTGACAACAGCCGCCCGAAAGCCGGGAAACGCCACGGTGAACCGTTCGGAGTCCACCGAAGATCACCTGGAGCGGATTCAGGAGTTGATCGAACGGAAGGGCTATGCCCGTGTGGCGGACCTGGCGGCCTCGCTCCACTTAAGCACCTCGGCGGTTTCCAACATGGTCCGCCGTTTGGCTCGGCGCGGCTTTCTCAACTACGAACGCTATCGCGGATTCACTCTCACTTCGACCGGACGCGAGGTCGCCCAACACGTCAAAGCCCGTCATAAAACCCTTGCGGAATTCTTGGAACTGGTCGGCTTGAATTCCGAAACCGTCAACCGCGAGGTCGAAGACATTGAGCACCATCTGCGCCCGGAAACGCTGGCGGTTTTCTCCCGCTTGGTGCGCTTTTGGCGGGCGCACCCCGCCCAACTCAACAAGTTCAAGCGTTTTGCCAGCAAAGGGATACCCCCCCGCCGCAAGCCATAAACGCGATGTCGTGATTGATGTTTTGACACCGGCGGCCGAATGGTTATACTTCCAGGCGCGCAAATCGAACATGAAGTCGATCCATTGCCCTTATCTCGGGTTGTTCGCGCTCTTATTCGCCCTGAGCATGCGGGCCCAGCCAATCCTCATTTCCCCGCAGAACCAGACCATCGGCGCCAACAGCGTGAGCAATCTCCGCATCCTCAAGCAAACGCCCGATGGCGCCGAAACTGTCTTGACTGTTGAGTTTTCCTATGACGGCATGAGCGGAGCGACCGCCCGTATCATTCCCGTCATTACCGACAAAAACCAGCCCAAGGCTTCCGCCTGGTTCGGCGCCGATCCCGTCTCCGTCGGCACCGGGCACGGAACGGTTTCATTGCGCGTCAGGTTCTTCAACGATGAACCCGGCGTGCCGCCCGAACTCACCACCGATCACGTCCGCGTCATGATGTTGTCCGAAGGCGGCAACGCCATCATCAGCCAAGGCATCTTCTCCAGGACAATCAAGTGGGGCAACCCCAATGCCACCGCTGCGACCTCTCCACCGCCGGAAAATCAGGCCCAGACTCCTCTTCAATCCGAGGAAAAAGCCAACGCCGAAGCCAAAGTCGCTGAAGAAGCTCGCCTCAAAGCCATAGCCGAAGAAAAAGCCCGCCAAGTGGCCGAGGCCAAACGAGTTGCCGAAGAAAAAGCCAAAGCCGAGGCCAAAGCCGCTGAAGAAGCTCGCCTCAGAACCATAGCCGAAGAAAAAGCCCGCCAGGAAGCTGAAGCCAAGCGAATTGCCGACGAAAAAGCCAAAGCCGAAGCCAAAGCCGCTGAAGAAGCTCGCCTCAAAGCCATAGCCGAAGAAAAAGCTCGCCAGGAGGCCGAGGCCAAACGGGTTGCCGAAGAAAAAGCCAAGGCCGAAGCCAAAGCTGCCGAAGAAGCTCGCCTCAAAGCCATAGCCGAAGAAAAAGCACGCCAGGAAGCCGAAGCCAAACGATTGGCCGACGAAAAAGCCAGGGCTGAGGCGGAAGCCAAACGCACGGCCGAGGACAAAGCAAGGGCCGAAGCCGCCTCCAAAGTCGCCCAAAACGCTCCAACCGCCATCAAAGCCGCCTTTGCCCTTTCTGCCAGGGCCAAATCAAAAGTCACCAATGTCGATGTGGTCAATCGAAACCTCGACCGCACCGAGATGACCATCGCGGTGGAATATCAATACGATCACAACGACGCCATGCCACAGATGGGTGTGGACGTCGCCGCCACCGACGAACCGCAGACCTCCGACCTTTTCTCCAGCCCGTTGGTGGACATCGGCAAAAGCAGCCGTAATTTCGTGATGTTCCCCGTCAAACTCAACCTCCAGGCCACTCAGGCCCTCAAGCGCACCACCCTGCCGACCGACAAGGTCTGGATTTACCTGGCTGACGCTGCCGGCCAAAAATCCTATATTTTTCAGGCAACCATGCTCCTGGTCTGGCATCTGCCCGGCGCAGCCAACGCCGCCGGTGCCACCGCCCCCAACTCGCCCAACACTCTCCAAATCGAGAGTTTCAAACAAAACGACCTTTTCAGCGGCTACGTCGCTGTCAAATATGACTGCGCTGGCAAAGCCGGGCGTCTCCGCCTCCGCGTCTATGACTCCGCCAATCCCTCCTCCGCCGATTGGTTCGCCTCCGAAGACATCCCCATCAAATCCGGGCCTGGCTTGCAACTGGTGCGAATCAACGTCCCCAAAGAGGCCGCCTCACCGGACTCTTTCAAGGCCGACACCGTCGAAGTCCAGATGCTCGATGGCAAGGGCCAAGTCGTTGCGCGTCTGCAAAAGCAAACGCCGATGAATTGGGCCAAACCCAAGTGAGAGGTCAGCTTTTCCCTGAAACCAAATTTAGGCTTCGCCCGATTGTCTTGGCGAGCCGGTTGGGTCACAGTAGCACCGTTGTTTGGGGGGATAAATGAGGCTCGGCTGGTGATTGGTTGCATCAGCCGAGCCTCTCTCTTTTTGCCCTTCTCCACTTGCCCAACGCCCCCGGGCCCGCTAATGTAGTGACGTTCGATGCGATTGCCATTGCCTGAGAATTACCAGTCCCTTCGGCCGTTCCGTCAGCTCTTCGGCGCAGGCGTGCCGATCCTGATGTACCACAAAATCGCCCCACGGCCTCGCCGCGTGCGTTTGAAGGGCCTCTATGTCTCTCCCACAACCTTCGTGCGCCAAATGGCCGAATTGACCGCCGCCGGGTTTATCAGTTGCACCCCCGCGGAGGCCTGCCATGCAAACGGCACCCTCAACCGCCGCATTACGCTGACTTTCGACGACGGCTTTCGCAATGTCTGGCAAAACGCCCTCGCTCCTCTGGCCGAACATCGTCTGCGGGCTCTCCAGTTCCTGGTTCCCAACTGCATCGGCAAAGTCAACCAGTGGGACCTGCGCGACGGCGAAACCCCAGAACCGTTGATGGACCACGCCGAAGTGCGCGATTGGCTCCGCGCCGGCCACGCCATCGGCTCCCATTCCCTCACCCACTCCCGCCTGACCCGCCTGTCGGTCCGCGACGCCCGCGAGGAAATCTTCGCCAGCAAGAAAAAACTCGAAGACACCTTCGGCGTGGCCGTCGAACATTTCTCTTATCCCTATGGCGAGTGGAATCCCACCGTGCGCGACCTCGTCATCGAAGCCGGCTACCGCACCGCTTGCAGCACAGCCTTCGGAGTCAACACGCCCGCCACCTCCCCTTTCGTTCTCCGCCGCATCACCGTCCGGCATCCCACGCGCACCTTGCGTTCCCTCAAAGCCAGACTCCTTGGGATCACTTGAAAAACTTGTGAGTTGACATCAACCCTTGCGCCGCTGTTCCGCGAAAAATCCCCGCAGCAACTCGCCGCATTCCGCTTCCCGCACCCCTCGGGTAATCTCGCACCGGTGATTGAATGTCGGCCATTGCAGCAGATTGAGCGCGCTCCCGGCCGCGCCCCCTTTTGTATCGCCCGCACCGTACACCACCCGCGCCAGCCGCGCGTGGACCACCGCCCCCGCGCACATCGCGCACGGCTCCTTGGTCACGTAGAGCGTGCAATCGGTCAATCGCCAGTCCCCAGCCGCTTCCTCCGCCTGCGTTACCGCCAGCATCTCCGCGTGCGCGGTGGCGTCCTTGAGCAGTTCCACCTGGTTGAACGCCCGCGCGATGATGCGCCCCCCGCGCACGATCACTGCTCCGACCGGCGTCTCCCCGGCCTCGTAGGCCCGCGACGCCTGGCGCAGCGCTTCTCCCATAAAGTACTGGTCGCTCTGCAAATCAATCACCGGCTCGTCCATTGTCAGGCAGGTTTGAACGGCGCGCTCTCCTCCATCCGCCACCGGTTGCGGCCATTGGCCAGGCAGTGGCAATGAGCGGAAAAAAATCCGCCCCGATGCCTCCAAAAAAGCGGCCAGATCCGCTCCGCGTCGGTCTTTGGGATGGGCAGCGCGGCAATCTCCGCGGCGTCGAAAAAGGCAAATTCGCCTTCCCTGTGCGGGGGTGGCACGCGGTCCAGCCGCGGTTTAACCTCGAATAAAAACATCAGCCAGTGCGCCTGGCCCTCGTAGCCGTGCTCGCTCACCATCCCCGTCAAATGCATATCCTCCGGCCTTAGTGTCAAGCCGATTTCCTCGCCGGCCTCCCGGCAGGCGCACGCGTAGGGCGACTCCCCCGCTCCCATCTGCAGCTTCCCGCCGCACGGACTCCACAAGCCCCGGTTCGGCTCCTGTTTGCGCCGCATTAGCAGCGCCTGCTCCCGCCGGTTGAAGCAATAAAGCAGCGTGGCGATTTTGTAGGGAAGCCTCATGCCGGCGCGCGGCTACTTTTTCCCGACGCAGTAAAGATGCCTCGGCGCGCGCACAAACAGGCACCCCTGCGCCGCCGCGATCGTCGCGTGGCTCAACCCCTCGTCGCTCTGGTCCCCCTCGCCCATGTCGATTGTTGACAGAACCTTGCCGTCCGCCGCCGACTCCACCACCACCGTCGCGTGCTCGCTCAAACAGTATATCTTGCCGTCCGCCCCCGTGGGCGAAGCGCGGAAAATCTCATGCACGCCCAGCGGCTGCTGCCAGTGGACTTGCCCGCTCTTCGGGTCAAAACACACCATCATCTGCTTGTCGCCGTCGAGCATGTACAATTTGTCCTGGTAAAACAGCGGCGTCGCGCAATCCGTCGAATACTCCGAATAGCTCCACGCCAGCCCGTTGGTCGTGATGTCGCCCTGGCCGCAATCGTGAAAGGCCAGAAACGGATTCCGCTTGGCCCCGCACACAAAAACCAGGCCCTCCGCCACCAATGGCGACGGCACCAGCCGCGAATCTGGCCGATGCCGGAAATTCCTCAATCCGCCACCGCGCCACATTTCCTCCCCCGTGGCCGCGTCGTGTCCGGTGACGTAATCCCCGCCCACGATCACGATTTCCGTCCGGCCACCGCATTCGCTGGGCATCGGCGTCGAATACGCCTCCAGCGACTCCTGCACCGCATCGCTCGGCCGCACGTGCCGCCAGATGTTGCTGCCGCTTTGCGGGTCAAGGCACAGGAGAAACGAATCTCCCGGCCCGCGCCGCAGCACCTCCACGTAGAGTCGCCCCTTGTAAAACAGCGGGCTGGAGCCGTAGAGCCAATTGATCGAAAACTTGCCGTACTCCGTGGCCAGGCTTCGCGCCCAAAGCTGCCGCCCCGAATAATCAAACGCCGCCACATCCCCCGTGCCGAACAGCGTCCACACCGTTCTCCCATCCGTCACCGGCGACGGCGACGCCATGTTATTGCGTCCCTTGACTCGATTGCCAACTCCCACCTGTTTCTGCCAGCGGACGGCGCCCGTCCGGCGGTCCAAACACATTATCAATAAATCTGTGGCCGCATCCGGGCTGTTGATGAAGACCGTGTCATCCCACACGATCGGCGTGGCGTGGCTGGCACCGGGCAGGGGCGCGCTCCAGAGGACATTCTCCGTTTTGCTCCACGACTCGGGCAGATTGGTCTCGCTGGTCGCGCCGTTGAGCAACGGGCCGCGCCACTGCGGCCAATTGGCGGCAAAACCAGCGCTCGCCGTCAGCCAAAACAAAACCCAAAGACGCCGGGACAGGATTGAGGCAGCTTTCATATCTCGTCCCGGCATTGACGGCTCAACCCGGCGCCAAAGCAAGAAAATAAACGCGGCGCGGGCGCGGATTTTTCTTATTTACTGGCTGCTTCGCGCTTGGCTTCCCAATCGCGGGCGGGGCGTGTCTGCGCGCCGCCCGTGGTGGTGATTTTCCCTTTGATCGTATCCGCCGTCACGGTGCCTTCGTACGTCATCGTCAGCGTGTTGTCCCCCATTTCCCGCGTGACTTTGAAGGAGATCTTGTCCCCGTCCAGCTTGCCATCGGCGATTTCCATCGGAGTCGCTGCGCCCCCGCGCCCGGGCGCTTTGAGCGTCCCGCTCAGGGCGCCGCTGGCATACTTGAGCGTCAGTGTATTGGTTCGGCCGGGGCCGCCGTTTCGTCCGGCGTTGACCCATGTCCACGTGCCGGTCGGATCGACCTTGGCATCCTGCGCCTGCGCCAGGGCCGCCATGCCAAGCAGCGCCACTGCGCATGTCATGGCTTTAAAAAAGGAAACTGCTGTCTTTGTTTTCGCGTTCATAGTTCTAATTGTTTGTTATTTAAGAATTTGCGGGTGATACCCTCATCCCGCAAAATGATTGACTCTTCTCCAGACTGTTGCGCCCCGCAAAAGGTTACAACTCCTTCACGGCTTTTGGTGGAACGCCTGCCGCGAGCGATATATTTGCAGCAACTCCAGGTTCCGGGATGCCGCCGCCTTGTTGCCTTCCTTGGCGGCCAAATCGGCTGCCTTTTGCGCCGTGGCCGCGGCCTCATCGAAGCGGCCCGCCTCCGCGTACGCCGCCGCCAGTGTGCCCAGGAAAATAAACTGCGTGTCGCGCGTCAACTCGCACGCCCGCCGGGCCAATTGCACCGCTTCCGCCCCGTTTCGCAACTCACCACGCGGGTTGGTCGCCAGCATCCAGGCCAGATTGTTCAGCACTTCGACCTGGTTCGGCTGCAAGGCCAGTGACTTGTGGAACTCCGCGACGCCGTCGGCCGTCTTGCCTTCCGCAAGCAACGTCCTGCCCAGCCAATCGTGTGCTTCATAATTCCGCGGCTCAGTCTCTATCGCCAATCTGAATTCCCCCGCCGCCTCCTCCAGTCGTTTCTTGCCCAGCAATGCCCGTCCCAGGGGCACGTGGATGGCCGCCAGGCTCGGATCCAGGCGCTGCGCGGAGCGGAGCGTCGCAATCGCGTCGTCATATTTTCCCTCCAGCATCAAAATGTTGCCCAGCAACCCTTGCACCAATCCGTACTTCGGCACGATGCTCACCGCTTTGTCGCATTCGGCCTGCGCTTGTTTCAACTGATTGTGGTTCATCAAATACGCCGCGTAATTGGCGTGCCCCAAAAAATTGGTCTCCGGCTGCGTCACCCGCGAAAGCAGCGTGCCCTCGTTTCTCCAATACTGAAGCTGATTCGAGGTGGTCACACAACAAGCTGCCAGCCCCACGCCGCACAACCCTCCCAGGATCACACGGCCCATGCGCCATCGGCCTGCCAGGTCGTATGCATCCCAGCAAATCAACACCAACAGCCCGATCGAGGGAAGATACATGTACCGGTCTGCCATGGGCTGCCCCCCGGCCGCCACAAGGTTCATCACCGGAAACAACATGCCCGCATACCACAGCCACCCCACCAGCCAAAACGGGCGCGCCTTCCTCACTTGCCAGGCCACGGCCGAAATCCCCGCCAGCACCAACGCTATGCAGATCAGCTCCCATTTCGGATAGTGAATGACAAATGGATACATCGCCCCCAGGTCCGACGGCCAAACCGTCTTTTCCAAATAGCGAAAATACGACACTCCGGCGGTGACGAATCGTATCTTGAACGGCAGCCGCGCCACCGCCGATGCCGCCCCTTCTCGATGCACCGCCACAAGGGTGACAATGCTGGCGCCAACCGACAACACAAAGAACGGGATTTTCTCCGTCAATAGCTGCAGCTTGCCCGGCCCGGCTGGTCCCTCTCCTTCCCCGCCCGCGGCGGCCTGCCCTGATTGCCATCGCCCCAGCGGCCACCAATCCAGCAGCAGCAACACGCACGGCAGCGTCACCACCATCGGTTTGGACATCAATCCCAGCGTGAACCACACCAGCGTTCCGAGGTAATAAATCCTGGCCTTTGGACTCGGGGCTTTCGACTCCTCCACGTAGCGGACGTATGCCCACATCGCCAGCATCCAGAAAAAGGCGCTCAAAACATCCTTTCGCTCCGCTATCCACGCCACCGATTCCACGTGCAACGGGTGCCAGGCGAAAAACGCCCCCACTGCCGCGCTGCGCCACAGGGCGCCCGTCATCCGACGCAACACCAAAAACAATAGCATCGAGTTCAGTGCGTGCAGCAACACACTGGTCCCGTGATGCCCCCCCGCCTTCGGGCCGAACACCTGGCAATCCATAATATGCGATAGCCAGGTCATCGGATGCCAATTCCCCGCGTACCCGGCCTGAAACGCCCAGCGCACCCCCTCGGCCGTCAACCCGCGGTTGACATGCCCGTTGGCGGTGACATACATCTGGTCATCATAGTTGACAAAGCCAAAGTGGAACGCGGGTGAGTAAAGCGCGACCGTGCCAAGCCCCAAAACGAGACAAACCGCCGCCACCCGCCAGCAATCTTTTCGAGCCATGCCCGCCAGTATAGCAATCGATCGGCGGCGCGAAAGCTATTTTCAACGGCCTTATTATCTCGCCGCCGGGGGCGGGCCTGCGCCGGGGCTTCCCCCCTGCGGTGCCGGAACCTCGACGTGCCCTGGACCACCGCCACTAAGCCAATCTGAGAGCAATATCATCTCCAGCGCTGTCAACCCAATCGGTCCTTTGCGAATCATGGCCAATTCGTTGGGCGCCGGCCGCGTGATCTCCGTCGCCGTGGCCCCGGTCGGAGCCCCTAATCCGTTCAGCCAATCCTCATCAATGGTCCGGGCATCGAGCTCCTCAGCGGATCGCCCCCATTCCCGAAGCCCCATAATCCCTCCGAGCAATCGCCATTCCGCCAATCGCGGTCCAGTCAATTCCCAATCATAATAAATCAGATTGGTCCGCCCCTTGATCTGCTCCCACAACTTCTCCGGCGCCGGTTCGTTGTGTCGCCCCAACGGGAAAAACGACACCAGCAGATACTGCCCCGCCTTCTCTTGCTCCGCCTCCAGGGTCGGCGCCACAAATCGCCGGCCCGTGCAAATCAGCCTCCGTTTCGCCCCTTGCCAGACCAGCGCCGAATCATTGAATCGCTTCAAACCCGGATTGAACGCAGCCGTCGCGCTGGTGGACAGCCCTGTCAATGTGTTGCTGGCGTCCGCCACCGGCCACGCCATGTAAGTCTGAAACGGCATCTGGTTCATCGCCCACGCGTAGAATTGATTGGTCAACGGATTGCCATCCAGCAACGCATACTTCGGACTCAAATTCAAATACGCCGCCACGTCCTCTCCGGCTGTAAAGCTGTCCAGCGGATTTCGCACCAGCTCCTTCGGAGGACGCCAACCCTCCGATTCCCACCGGATCGCTTGCTCATAAACCACCCGCCCGTTCCATTCCAGCTTGTCCACATCCGGCTTTACGCTGAGGTGGATTTGCGCCGGCTTCAGCACCCGCGACCATTCGGGCAGCCAGACCGCCAGACGCCCCCAATCAAGGTCCGCTTCCAGCCAATTATCCGTCAACGCCCCAACGGGCCGGCCGTGCTGGCGCACCCCCTGAAGATACTCCGTTTGCACTGGCAGCAGCTCGCCTCCCCGGCCCGCCACCAGCCAATCGCCAGCCGGCACAATCCAAAAAAAATCCGACACCCCGCGGTTCCACCGCCGGCCGCTGAATTGTTCGACCGTAAATTCCTCCCCGCTTCCGCCAAGCGCCCGGCTCAAATTCCCCTCCCACGTTTGCGCCCCTTTGGCGTCCAGGTGTACTGCAACCACGAAATTGAGGACATTGGACGCAGGCGTGCTAAAGCAGCCCGCCGATTCGCTTCTCACAACGTCCCGCAACAAAGCCCCCACCAGCGAAGCCGTGGACGAGTTCGTTTCAAGTTGCAAGGATTTGGCCAGCAGCCCGCCGATTCGATTCAACGCAAGCTGCTTAAACTCACCGGCGGAGCGCCCGGCCAAAAGCTTGTTGAGCGCGCTCAGATTGGTGTTGCCCGCCAAGACCGCCCCTCCAGCGCAATGGTATCGCGCCGACACGCTTGCCGCCTCCGCGCCCGCCCCGAAAGCCGCCCCGGCCAGCCACAATCCCGCCAATATCCAAACCCAGCTCTTCCTGCTCATAATCATAATCTTAATCGTAATCTTAATCTTCTTCTCCCGATCGAACAGGCGATTCCTTCAGATCACGATTCCGGCCAAAACTAAGGTCGGGGGCCAAAACCAGCGAGCATAAAGTGGTAGTGCGTACGGGAATCACTCCCGGATGTAGTCAATTAGAAATGGTCGGGAAAGCAGTAAAACACCCGCCTAAACTGGACTGGTCAACGTATAAACGCGACCCGGCATGAAACTGGATATTTTGCGGAGAATCTCAGGCCCGAACGGAAGGATATGCTCCAAGCGATTGGACTTGGCGCGCAGCACGACAATGGCAAACGGAAGGGCTCCGGTTCGACCCTGGGCAGGCAGATTCTTGTCCACTGTGAGGAAAACGTCAAAATTCCGGGAATCCGCAATGTGCCGGAGCAGCCTGCCGTTTTTGACGCCGGCCCATCCAGCTTGCGGCGTCGTCGCAACCTCATGGCCTGGCAATCGCGCGGCCAGGCCCTTGGGGAGGCATTCATCAAGGAGAATGCGCATTCAGGCCGGCAAAAGAGCCTTTCCGAGGATTGCGTTTACAGATTCCTCCAGGAACCTGATGGCCTGTTTTCGTGAAACGGTGGGATACTGCTCCAGAAATTCGTCCAGCGTGTCTCCCCCTTCGATATAATCGAGCAAGGCTCGCACAGGAACGCGCGTGCCGGCAAAACAGGGCGTGCCGCTCAAGATTTCCGGGTCAATCCTCACGACGGAATTCTTCTTCATGCCAGAACTTAAGCCTCTCACGGCCCGCATGGCAACTCCACAAAAAGTTGGTAGCGCGTACGGGAATCGCACCCGTCTTTCAGCCTTGAGAGGGCCGTGTCCTAACTGATAGACGAACGCGCCATTTCCAACCAAAGACTATCGACCCCGCATCGAAGTGTCAACCCGCCCCGACTGTCAATCCTTTCCGCTCTCCATTATTCCCCCCTTTCAGTGTCCTTGCCTTTGGGCAATCACGCCGCCTTGGCGGTCGGAAGATCCTCAATCCGTGTGATGTGAAGGATCGCGCATTCGACGCATTGAATCGCAAATCCTTCCGCGTTAAGTTCAACGCCAATTTCAATCACTCCTTCTTTGAGAAAGGCCGCACCGTCATTGGGTATGTCGAATGTTTTGCCGTCGGAGAGACACACGCGAAATGGTCTGAACGGCTGCGCCCTCATGCGTTCTCTCAGATGACGAGCGGTTATCATTCCGGCAGTGTATCCCTTTCGATTCCTTCTTTCAAGTCTCCCGCGGTTTCGCTTGTCTCTTCTCCGGCCCCGCGGCATCTTCCGCCCGTGGACCTATCATGAACCCGGCCGCACCCGACAAGAAACTCAATGAAGCCCGCGCTTTTTTGACTGATTACAACTTTTCCCAAGCCCTCCTCGCTTACGAAAAACTGTGCCGCCAGCATCCCCGCGATCCCCGGATTTGGTACGAATACGGTTGCGCCGCCGGTGGCGCCGGCCAATTGGACCT
Source organism: Verrucomicrobiota bacterium (assembly GCA_049517295.1). Lineage (GTDB taxonomy): Bacteria > Verrucomicrobiota > Verrucomicrobiia > Limisphaerales > Palsa-1400 > JBEKSF01. The sequence continues at coordinate 4,890 of JBEKSF010000117.1, read as the reverse complement.
CGTCGATCGCGCCTGGCGCAAGGCCCTCGACCTGGAGCCCGCCAACAGCCAACTCCTCCTCCAAATGGGCCACCGCTACCAGTCTCTGCGCCAGCCCGACAAAGCCCGCGCCGCCTTCGAGCAGGCCGCCGCCGCCGACCCTCGCGCCATCAATCCCCGCATGGCCCTGGCCATTTTCTTCGAGCAGAATCATCGCTTTGACGAGGCTCGCGCCGCCGTTCAATCGTGCCTCGCCATCGATCCCCAAGACGACCAGGCCCGCTATTTCGCCGCCTTGCTCGACCGCCGCGAAAACAAACTCGACGACGCCGAACGGCGCCTGCGCGACTTGATTGCCTCCGGCCCGCGCCATCAATACGTCCAATACGCCTGCCGCTATGAATTGGCCGAGGTCCTCAACCGCACCGGCCGCTTTGATAATGCCATGCAACTTTTGGCCGACGCCAAATCTTTGGTCCGTGCTTTAGGCGACATCGACGCCATGTTGAAGGAATATGATCAAGAAGCTGAAAAATATCGCCGTTCCACGCTGACGCTGCCTTCCAATATCCTCCGCGACTGGTCGCGCGAATTTCCCGAGCGCACCCGCGAACCAATACCCAGGCTGGCCTTCCTGGGCGGCCACCCCCGCAGCGGCACCACTCTCCTGGAACAAATCCTCGGCGCTCACCCGGACGTGGCCGCGCTCGACGAGCCGGGCGCTTTCACCTTCGTCGCCGCCAACCTCTTCAACACCTCGCCCCAACTTTCCCCCGCCCGCCTCAACATCATCCGCCGCAGATACATCGAGGCGCTTCAAAAGGAACTCGGCCCCCCCGCCGCCGGCAAACTGCTCCTGGACAAAAACCCCTCCCCCACCGCCAAACTCCGCATCTGGCTCCGCCTCTTTCCAGAATTGCGCGTCGTCATTGCTTTGCGCGACCCGCGCGACGTCGTGATCAGTTGCTACTTTCAGAACATCCCCTTGAATCCCTACAACGCCAATTTCCTCTCTCTCGAGCGCGCCGCCCGCCATTACGCCAACCTGATGGATATCTGGCTCACCGTGCGCCGATGGGAGGGTTTCGCATGGATTGAAACCCGCTATGAAGACATCGTGGCCGACCTCCGCGCCGAAGGCCGCCGTGTCACCGAATTCCTCGGCTTAAGCTGGCACCAGGAGCAGGAGCACTTCCACGACAAAAGCGCCAAAAAGCGCATGTACTCGCCCACCTACCACGACGCCAGCCAGCCCGTTTACGCCCGTTCCGTCGCCCGTTGGCGCGACTTCGAGAAACACCTGGCGCCAGTCCAGCCTATTCTGGAGCCTTACTGCCGCGCCCTCGGATATTGTTGACAAAAAATCTCGCCCAGCCGTGCCTACTGCGGGAGGATTTGTGCGCTCAGCCGGTAGAAGGCGCTCGAGCCGTTCGGCTCGGTCACCGTAAACACGCCCTCTCCGTTGGTGTCCACCGTCACCGTGTTGGTCAACGCCGTCCATCCCGAAACCTGCGGGTTGGTGCTGCATTGCAGTTGGTAGCTTCGCCCGCCCTGCCACGGACTGAAAACCACCGCCACTTCGTTCGAGGCCAGATAGTTGATGCTGAAATTCACGTGCGATGCCGGGTCGGTCGGGTCGGTGCCAAACACGTACTCCGCGTAGTTGGAGTAGCCGTCGCCGTCGGCGTCCACCGAACCGCCGGCGCTTGGGTTGGCGTACGCGTTGGTGCCAAAATAAAAATTGGCCCACCACGCTGGCACCGCGCTGTTGGTCGGGTTGTCCTGCCCCGTGTCATAATCCCACCGCATCGCGTTGGCCACAACGCTCTTCCCGGTCTCTCCCGTGTCGTTGTAAATGGTCACGTTCCCCCCCGTCCCGTTGGCAAAATACATGTTGCTCGCCAGCGGCTGCCACCTCCCCCCGTTGGTCGTTTGGTTGATCCTGAGCATGACTTCATTGGTCGCTCCCGAAATATATACCTGCGCGTTGGTCGTGTAATTGGTCCCCTGCGGATGCCAAATCGACACGTCGTAATTGCCGGCGGCGGGAATATACGGGGCAAATACCGCCCACGCCGTCGCGTTGCCGTTCGTTGAATTGGCCGATTGATAGTAGTTGCCGTAGATGCCGCTCCCCACCGTACTGGCCGTCCACAAGCCGGAGTAACTCGCGTCCGGCGTGTTCAGTATCAACGTGTCGGTCGTGGCAAACGTACCGTTCGTCGTGTATAGCTTCCCTCCCACCCATGAAAGTATCGTGTAATAGTAGTTTGCGCCCCGCGCCAAGCCCGTCAGCAGGGCCACGTGATTGGAGGATTCCACCGTGCTGACCGACGAATAGCCGCCCTCGGCCGACGTCAATCCGTACTGCACCTGCCCCGTCGCAAGCGCCCCGGTACGCCAACTGATAAACGCGCTGCTGGCCAGCGGCGTCACTACCACGTTGCTGATCATCGGCAACGCCGCGATGATGCTCACCACAGCCTGCGCCGTGTTATTGGCGGCATTGGTGTCAAAATCCGCGCTGAACACGCTCACCTTTTCGGTCCCGCTCCCCGTCGCCTCCGCCACCGCCGATACCACGATCAACTCCGACTGCCCGCCCGCCAGCGTCCCCAGATTGAACACCACCTCGTTGCCGTTGATGCTGTAATTGTTCGCCGGCTGCAACACCGCAATCTGCCCCAAGCTGGCCGAAAGCGTGTTGGTTACCAGCACAATGCCGTTGGTGGACGGTCCCGCGTTGGTCACCACTTCCGTGTTGGTCACCGTCTGCCCCACTTGCAGGATGCTAAGCGACGGCGTGATCGATATGCCCAAATCCTCCCCGTTGACCGTCACCGTCTCCAACGTCGCGTTGTTGGCCAGATTGGTGTCGAAGTCCTGGCTGGACACCGACGCAAAAACCGTCGCGGACGGCGGGCCGCTCAGGGCCACCGCCGAAATGTCCAGTGTGGCCACCTCCCCGGCCGCCAGCGTGCCAAGGTCAAACATGATTTCATTGCCCGTCACCGTATTGGTGCCCTGCGACTGGCTCACGGTGAATTGACCCAGGTTGGTCGAAAGCAGCGTTTGCACCGTGACGATGCCGTTGGTCGAGAGCCCAAGGTTGGTCACGCTGATCGTGTAGTTGAACGGCACACCCAGATTCACGCTCGCGGGCGACGCGATCCCGATGGCCAAATCCTCCCCGTTGACCGTCACGGTGTCCAACGCCGTGTTGTTGGCCTGGTTCGTATCGAAATCTGAACTGGACACAGACGCAAAAACCGTCGCCGATGCCGGCTGGCTCAGGGCTGTCGCGCAGACGCTCAGCGTCGCCACCTGGCCCACATTGAGCGTGCCGAGCGTAAACCAGCCGTCAATCCCCGCCACGTTCGTGCCTTGCGACTGGCTGACGTTGATCTGCCCAAGGTTGGTCGAATAATCGAGCACCACGGTGATGATGCCATTGGTCGAGGGTCCCAGGTTCGTCACGCTCACAGTATATATGGAAGGCTGCCCCAGATTCACGCTCGGCGGCGAGACAATGCCAATGGCCAAATCCTCATCGTTTATCCCAATGGTGTTGGTCGTCGCGGTGTTGGTCGGATTCAGGTCAAAATCCGTGCTGCCGGTCATCGCCACGTTAGTGGCCCAAGCCGGCCAGCTCTGTGCCACGGCAAGGACCGTTAGCGTGGCCGTCTGGCCCGCGGGGATGATCCCGGCATTATACAGCACCTCATTGTTCGTCACGATGCTGCTCCCCTGCGACTCGCTGGCGCCCAACAATTCGATGTTGCCGGAAATCATGTTCGTCACCATCACGTCTCCCGTATAGGACAGCCCCAGATCCCCCACCGTCACCGTGTAGGTGAACGGCTCTCCCAGATTCACCCGCGCCGGCGACGCCATGCTGATGCCCAATACCTCATCGTTGACATAGTATATGTTTGTCGCGCTGTTGTTGGCCAGATTCGTGTCCACGTCCAGGCTCCACACCGTCGCCGCGTTCGACGCGTATGTCCCCACGCTCAACGCCGTCGCCGTCACAACGCTGGTCACCGGCTGGTTGGTCGGCAGCAGCCCCAGGTTGATGACCACCGTATCGTTGGTCACAAAGTAAGTGCCCGGCGTCTGCACGCTAAAATCCCCCCAGTTCGTCGAATACGTGTTGGTGACGATCGCCGGCGCGTTGGCCGACGGCCCGTTGTTGATCACCGTGATGTAATTGCTGACCCGGTCCCCAATCAATACATTCGTTTCCGACGTGGCCATCCCCAATGCCAACTCCTCCCCGGCGATCAACAGCACCAATCGGTTCGTATTATTGAGCGGATTAAGGTCCGTCAACGGCGAATACACCGTCGCCACATTGGTCGCAAAAGCCGAACTGGTCGCCGTCACGCGAATCGTGTTCGTCAACACCTGTCCCAGTAACAGGCTCGGAATGTTGAAGACGATATTCGTCACATTGTTGATATATGTGATCCCATGCGCCGGGACCACCGACTCCAGCGTGACATTGTTGGCCAGCGTATCGGTCACCACCACCCCCGTCGCCTGGCTCGGTCCATGATTGCTCGCCACTAGCGTATAGATCAGCACCCCTTCCGACACCACAGGGTTGGGCGAATTCGTCACCCACACGCTCAAATCCGCCGTCGGCACCACTATCCCCCCCGACAACGTGTATATATCAAAATTCGTCAAGTCTCCATCCGGGTTGTTCGTCGTCAGGTCCGAATTGTCCGCCCACGCCGGATAGAAAACGCCCCCGTACGCCGCCAGCCCCGTGTAGTGCCCCCATCCCGTCAGGCTGGCCGAACCCGCCTCCAACGACGCAAAGCCGATCGCCGGCGGGTTGGGAGTTTGGTTGAAGTTTATCAACGGCTGATTGGCCAAAAAAGTGTTCCCGCCGTCCAAACTCAT